>CAYXZP010000074.1:0-10878 GCA_964469485.1 uncultured Myxococcales bacterium
ATCACCGCCGCTGGCAAGGTCTGCGATCTTATCGCGGCCAACCTTACCCTGCCCCTGGAAGAGAAGCAGCGCCTGGTGGAGACCGTCGAGGTTGACCAACGGCTGCGCGACCTCAACACGCTGCTGGCCCGGGAGTTGGAACTGCTCGAGCTCGGACAGAAGATACAGGGCCAGGTCCAGTCCGAACTCCACAAGAACCAGAAAGAGTTCTATTTGCGCCAGCAGATCAAGGCCATCCAGCAGGAGTTGGGGGACGCCGAGGGTGGCGGTGACGAGATCGACATACTGCGGGCGCGTATCGAGGAAGCCGGGCTTTCCGAGGAGGCCCGTAAGGTGGCCGACTCCGAACTGGCCCGCCTGGCCGTCATACCGCCCGAGTCGGCCGAACACAGCGTCGTGCGGACCTACATCGAGTGGCTGGGAGACCTGCCATGGAGCTTCGGCACCGAGGACAACCTGGACATCGCCCATGCGCGCGAGATCCTCGACCACGACCATTTCGATCTCGACAAGGTAAAGGACCGTATTCTCGAGTTCCTGGCGGTACGCCAGCTTCGCGACAACCCGCGTGGGCCGATCCTGTGTCTGGTCGGTCCGCCCGGCGTGGGAAAGACATCGCTCGGTCGCTCGGTGGCCCGCGCCATGGGCCGCCGTTTCTACCGCCTTTCTCTCGGCGGGGTGCGAGACGAGGCCGAGATCCGTGGCCACCGCCGTACCTACGTCGGCAGTATGCCCGGCCGTATCCTGCAGGGGCTCAAGTCGGCGGGGTCGAACAACCCGATATTCATGCTCGACGAGGTCGACAAGATCGGTGCCGATGTGCGCGGTGATCCCTCATCGGCGCTGCTCGAGGTGCTCGACCCGGAGCAGAACTTCAGTTTTCGCGACCACTATCTCGATGTGCCCTTCGACCTGTCGCGGGTGCTCTTCCTGACCACGGCCAACTACCTCGACCCGATCCCGCCCGCGCTCAAGGACCGCATGGAGGTTCTCGAACTGCCCGGCTACAGCGAGGAAGAAAAGCTCGAGATCGCACGCCGCCATCTCGTACCCAAGCAGCTCGAGGAAAACGGACTGACCCCGGAACTGTTGCGGTTCGACGATGAGGCCGTCATTGCCTTGATCCGGGACTTCACCCGTGAGGCCGGGCTGCGCAACCTCGAACGCGAGATAGGCTCGATATGCCGCAAGGTGGCGCGTGCCATTACCGAGGGCGATCAAAAACCGCGTACGGTCAGTAAAGATGCGGTCGGTGACTATCTCGGAGCGCCGAAGTTCGTTTCCGAACTCGCCTATCGCGGGCAGCGCCCCGGGGTTGCCGTCGGTCTGGCATGGACGCCGCACGGCGGTGACGTCCTGTTCATCGAGGCTTCCCGGATGCGGGGCAAGAAGAGTCTCACGCTTACCGGACAGCTCGGTGACGTCATGAAAGAGTCCGCGCAGGCGGCCCTGACCTTTGTACGGAGCAACGCCGACGAGTACGGGATCGACGCGCGTTTCTTCGAAAGCTCGGACATCCACATCCACGTGCCGGCCGGCTCCATACCAAAGGACGGCCCCTCCGCCGGTCTGACCATGATCGCCGCCCTGGTCTCCGTCCTTACCGGGCGCCCCTTGCGCAACGGTGTGGCGATGACGGGCGAGATAACGCTACGCGGCGCCGTGCTGCCGGTCGGGGGGATCAAGGAGAAGGTCCTGGCGGCCAGGCGAGCCGGTATCCACGAGGTCTATCTGCCCGACCGCAACCGCAAGGACATCGACGAGATAGACGCCGGGCTGAAAGAGAACCTCGCGTTCCTCTATGTCGAGCGTGTCAGCGACCTTCTCGAGTCGGTCTTGGCCGACGCCCCAAAGACCGTCGCCGCGCGCGGTCCGGCCCGGCAACGTCCCGAATCACCTCCCCGCGCCTGAGTCAGACCGTCTCTAGCAGGCCGGCGAGCAACCGGGCCGCCCGCCGGTCCGCGCTTGCCTCGCGGCGCGGCGGCCTGTTGACCTCGAGAATGGACCGAAGCTGGTCGCTCCAGCCGCCCCGCTCGAGGCATCCGGGGTCGAGCACGAAGGTACCCGGCCGCCGCCTGAAAGCGGCCTCGAGGATACGGTCCTCCGGGAAACCGCGCCGCGGGGCCAACAGCACCCGTGACCCCGCGGTCCAGGTATCTCCGTAGATCCCGTAGCCGGGTTTGGCCACGACGGCGTCGGCGGCATCGAGGATGTCGATAAAGGGCAGCCCCCGGTCGCTGATGACGTCGTCTCGTTCGAGCGGAATGTCGGGGGCGATGTAAACCACGGCCTGCTCCTTTGCGGGAAGACGGCAAGCCTGCGTGTCGGTGCCGCGAACGGCGAGCAATACCAGTCTTGTGTGGTCTGCGAGTCCGAGGGCACTGCGCGTCTTTGCCGGCTCGACCTGCGACAGGCGGCCAAGCTCCCCTACCCGGTGGCGCCGCTTGAAGGCCGGCATCGGACAGGCCGGCTCTAGCTCGATGAGGAATTCGGCATACGCGTAGGCGCGCCGCGCCGGCCCGGCGTCGTCGTCGAGGCCCATTTCCCGGTATATCCAATCCCAGGAGAAGTTGCCGTGTGCGACCGCCGGTATGCCGGCGCGCCGGGCGGCCTCGAAGGGCATGGGCGGCATGTCGGCCAGCACCGCGTCGGCATTGCCGGCTAGCCACACCGCTTCCCGCTCCGTGGCCTCCTCGGCCCCGGTCTGCCAGGCCTCCAGCTCGCGGCGTGTGGCCTCGAGATCGATCTCGAGGGCGTGGCTCTGTACCACGCCGACGTCGCTGGCCTCCTCGCTTGAGGAGAGCGTGTAAGGCTCGAGCCCCTCGGGCCAGGCCGGCGGCGGTGAAGGACCCCTGAGGTGGAGGTCTACCGGCATGCGCTCGACGAGCCGTTCCAGGGTGGTCGCGGTCCGTACCGCGTGCCCGAATCCGTGCCTCGATGTGTACACGGCCAGTCTTGGTCTCCTGCTTGTCAGTTGGTGGCCTTCCCGCCGAGCGGCGGCTTAGTTATAAGCGGGCCGAAGTGGCCGTCAACAAGCTCTGCGACCAGGCCAAGGAAAGCGTACGGGCCGAGGCCTTACGGTTGGGCTTTTCCATCTGTGGCTTTACCGATGCGCGAGAGCTCACCCTCGGACCGGTCCTCGGGGATTGGCTCGCCGGGGGACGCCACGGCTCCATGGACTACCTGGCCCGTCAGAGACCCTCGCGTCTCGAGCCGGCCGGCCTTTTGCCCGCGGCCCGAAGCGTGATCGTGGTCGCGCGCGCCTACCCGGCCCCGCCGCCGGAGGACCCTGACTGGAGGTCGAAGCTCACAGGGCGCGTGGCCGCATACGCGGCCGGCCCTGACTATCATGGGTCTATCACCGAGGACCTCGAGGCCCTGGCTGCGGTAGTGGTCGAGTTGGCCGGCACCGGCTGCCGCACACATGTCGATGCGGGGCCGCTCGTGGAGAAGGAGCTGGCTAGGAAGGCCGGGATCGGTTGGTTCGGCCGCAACACCAACATCCTGGCCAAGCCTTCGGGGTCCTACTTTCTGCTGGGCTGCCTGCTCACCGAGGCCGAATTCGAGCCGGACCCCCCCTTTGCCGGGTCGCACTGCGGTCAGTGCACCGCTTGTGTCCCGGCATGCCCGACCGGCGCGCTCGATTCGGGGCCGACCATCGACGCACGCCTTTGCATCTCGTATCTGACCATAGAGCAGCGCGGTCCGGTCGAAAGGGCGTTGCGCGGGCGCATGGGCAACTGGGTGTTCGGCTGCGACGTCTGCCAGGAGGTCTGCCCCTGGAACGAGGACGCCGCGGTGGCGACCGACCCGCTCCTGAGGCCCTACCTGCCGGCTATGCTGCTGATGTCGGAAGAGCAATGCCGGGCCCGTTACCGGACCACCGCCCTGTGGCGGGCAAAACGCCGCGGCCTGGCCCGCAATGCGGCGATCGCACTGGGCAATAGCGCCAACCCGGAGGCCGTCGAACCCCTGGCCGCGGCGCTCACAGGCCATGATGAAGCGCTGGTGCGCTCTCACGCCGCCTGGGCGCTCGGACGCATAGGCGGCCCGGTGCCCCGTCGTGTGCTCGTGCGAGCCCTGGGCCGCGAAGCCGTGCCACCGGTCCGCAGCGAGATCGGCCATGCGCTGGCCTTTGAGGGCCGACCGGTGGAACTACCGCAGTAGGGCCGCGCTGTTATAGAATGTAGCTTCGATCATGAGCGCCGCCGATAACATCGACTCCCGTGGGGCGCCGCCGGGCGGCGGCCGGGCCGAGGCAGCGGCAGCCGGGGACTACGACAGTTCCGAGCGCAGCGAGCGTGTGCTGGCGGTGAGCCGGTTCATTTTGGCGATCTCGGCCCTGGCCATCATCGTGCTCGATCCGCGGCAGCCCTTGTTCGGCTCGCGCCCCTTGTATGTGATCGTCGCCTCCTACGTCTTCTACAGCGCCATCCTTCTCTATCTGTTCTCACGCCAGCAGCTGAGGCCGCGGGCTATTTCCGAACGGGTGCTGTTCGTCGATGTCGGTTGGTACACCCTCATCATCGCGCTCAGCGAGGGGGGTACGAGCCTGTTCTACCTCTTCTACCTGTTCGCGATCTGCAACGCGGCGATCCACTGGGGGGCGCGTATGACGATGCGCATCGCCCTGCTGTGTGCGGTCATGTACCTGGGTGGCATTCTGGCCGTGCGCCGGGCGGCCCTCGGACCCGACATCGAGCTGCACACCGCGCACTTCATACGGCCGACCTATCTCGTGCTTCTCGGTTATCTCGTCGGTCTGATAGGCGAACACGAACTCGCGGCCAAGAAGCGCCTGGTCGAAGTGCTCGCTCTCCAGCGTCAGGCCGGGCGCAGTCCCAAGCCCACGACCACGCTCATGCGGCTGGTCGTCCGCATCGGCCGCTTCTACGAGGCGGATCACCTGCTGCTGCAGCTCCGCGTGCCCGACGGGGCCCGGTTCGAATGGGAGGGCGGCCGTTCGGCCCGGGGCCGCTTGGTGATCCGCGACCTGCCGACCACCTCATGGCTGCCGTCCTCCAGTGGTCCCCTCTCCTACCGCGTGTCCCATACCTTCGGGAACTGGGGCCGCGTGGTGGAATGCTACCGGGCCGACGGGAGCGGCCCGGACAGGATCAGCGACAGCGACGAGCCGGCCTTCCTGGCGCGCTCGCGGATGCGCTCCCTCATGTCGGTGCCGATCTCGGCTCCCGAGGGCTACCGCGGCCGCGTCCTGATAAGCCGCACGCGTTCCAACTTTTCCCGCCAGGACCTCGAGTTCTTCCATACGCTGGTCGCCCAGGCCGCGATCACGCTCGACAAGCTCCTGCTGCGGGAAAAGGCCGGGGACCTGGCCGTGGCCGAAGAACGCGGCCGTATCGCCCGCGACGTGCACGACGGGTTCGTCCAATCGCTCGCCTCGCTCGACGTGGGTCTCGAGGTTTGCCGCAAGTTGCAGAGCAAGGACCCCGAGGCCCTGACCGCCGAGCTCACGGCCTTGCAGCGCAACGTCAAGCAAGGATACCGTGAGGCCCGCCGCTACCTCGAGCAGCTTCGCGACCAATCGGCCCTCGGGCCCGACGTGGACACCGCGATCGGTGATATGGTTCGCGACTTCCGCGGTCGCGGCGAGACGGCGGTGGAGTTGCACACGGCCGCCGAGGGTGTGCCGGCGCGCCATGGTGTCGGGCTCGAGCTGGTGCAGATCGTGCGCGAGGGATTGTCCAATATCGCGCGCCACGCCGAGGCCAACTCGGCCGTCGTCTCGGTCGAGGCCGCACCGTCGGCCTTCCATGTGACGATAAAGGACGACGGCCGCGGGTTCCCGACCGCGGCGGCCGGCGGCAACGGAGAACTCCCGATAAGCGAGGCCCCCTGGTCCATTCGGGAACGGGTCGAGGCCCTGGGCGGCACGCTCAGGCTGAGAAGCGAAGTTGGCGGGGGTTCCGAGATTGAGATAACTTTACCCCGATGAGCGGGACCATACGCGTCGCTATTGTCGACGATCACACGATGTTGCGCGAAGGCTTGCGCAAGATCCTATCCATGGAGGAGGACCTCGAGGTCGTTGCCGACACCGAGGACGCCCGCAAGGCCGCCCTGATCGTCGCGCAGAACAAACCCGACGTGCTGCTCCTCGACATACGCATGCCCGGAACCGGTGGACTCGAGGTCATAGGTCCGGTGCACGAAGCCAGTCCTACGACGAAGGTGCTCATCCTCACGGCCTCTGACGACCGTCGCGATCACGTTGCCGCGCTCAGCCAGGGGGCCCGCGGTATCATCATGAAGGATTCGGCGGCCGACACGCTGGTAACGGCGATTCGGGCCGTCCATGACGGAGAGGCCTGGGTGGACCGTGAGATCACCGGGACCCTGCTTGAAGAGCTCGCCCACCGCGGCGGGCCCGCCGAACAGGGCGGCACAGAACAGCAACAGTTGACGCCGCGCGAATCCGAGGTGGTCGATCTGGTGATATCCGGCTGCCGCAACCGTGAGATCTCCGAACGTCTCGCCATCAGCGAGAAGACCGTCAAGGCGCACCTGAGCAACATCTTCGCCAAGCTCGGAGTCCGCGACCGCTTGGAGTTGGCCATATACGCCCTGAACCGGCGCACTTGAGGGCAGGGTCGCGCCATGTCCGTTCAACCACATACCGATGCGAAAGCGGCCCGCTTGTTCGAGCGCTACCAGGTCCTCGGGCAGCCCGAGCAGTATGACGAACACGACTGCCTCGAGATCAGCCGGCTCGTCGAGGAGATCGTCAATCTCAAGCAAGAGCGCAACGCCGTTGTGCTGGCGCACAACTACCAAAGGCCGGAGATCTTCGAGGTGGCCGATCTCGTCGGCGACTCGCTCGAACTGGCCAAGCGTGGCCGCGACTTCGAACAGGACACTATCGTCCTGGCCGGCGTGCACTTCATGGCCGAGACGGCCAAGATCCTTTCGCCCGGCAAGACGGTCCTGATCCCCGACGCCAGGGCGGGTTGTTCGCTTGCCGAAAGCGTGGACGCGGACGATCTCGTGATCAGGCGCGACGAGCTTCGCGGCGTCTATCCGGATCTCGCGATCGTGAGCTACGTCAACACCAGCGCCGAGGTAAAGGCGGTGACCGATGTCTGCTGTACCTCTTCGAACGCGGCAGGGATCGTGGAAAGGATCGACAGCGAGAACATCCTGTTCGTCCCCGATGAGAACCTGGCGGCCTACGTGGCGAGCCAGACCACCAAGAACATCATCGCCTGGAACGGCAACTGCTACGTCCATCACCAGATTACCCCCGAGGCTATAACCGAGGTGCGCCAGGCCAGACCCGGCATAGTCGTCATCGCCCACCCGGAGTGCCGCCAGGATGTTCTGGCCGAGGCCGACGAGGTGCTCAGCACCAGCGCAATGATTCGCTACGCGACCGAAAGCGAGCGGCCGGAATTCCTCATAGTGACCGAATGCGGCCTGTCGGACCGCCTGCTCCTCGAAGTGCCCGACAAGCGCTTCTTCAAGGCCTGCCAGCTTTGCCGCTACATGAAGATGATCACGCTCGAGGGTGTCCGCGACGCGCTGGCCGAGGGCCGCGACGAGGTGCGGATCGATCCCGAGGTATCGCGTCTGGCGCGCCGTTCGCTCGAAAGGATGTTCGAGCTGAGCTGAAGCGCCGCTCCCGAGGGCCCGGACAGTTCGCCGGTTAGCATGGTAGGAGGCTTGTTGCTTGCGGCGCTCGCGCCGCTGTTGGGTGCCGCGCTGTTGCCCTTGTTGGCACCGGCCCGCTGGCGCTGGTCCTGGGCCGCCGCATCCGCCGTCGCGGCCTTCTCGTCGGCAATGGTCGTTGGTGCCTTGGCCTCCGAGCCGGGCGCCGGGGTCGGCAAGGTCGCCGCCTGGGTTCCGAGTCTCGGCCTGAACCTGACCCTGTTCACCGACGGCCTGAGCCTCTTCTTTGCCCTTCTCATAGCCGGCATCGGACTTCTCGTGTTCATCTACGCGGGAGCCTATTTGGGGGAAGAGGAGTCCGGCACCCGTTTCTTCGCCTACATGCTGTTGTTCATGGGGTCGATGCTCGGGGTGGTGCTGGCGGCCAACCTCATCGTTCTGTTCGTCTTTTGGGAGATGACCAGCGTTTCATCCTTCCTGCTCATCGGTTTCTGGCACAGACACGAACGCTCCCGCCAGGGCGCGCTCAAGGCCCTGCTGGTCACCGCCACCGGCGGCCTGGCCATGCTGGTCGGTTTTGTCCTGGTCGGCGTGGCCTGTTCCAGTTTCGAGATCGTCGAGATCATCGCCGCCCGCGACGAACTGTTTGCCAGCCCATGGGCGCTCGTGGCCGCAGGACTCGTGATGGCGGGGATAGTTACCAAGTCGGCCCAAGTGCCTTTCCATCTATGGCTGCCGAGCGCCATGGAGGCGCCCACCCCGGTGAGCGCCTACCTGCACGCCGCAACGATGGTCAAGGCCGGACTCTATCTTACGGCCAGGCTGGGGCCCTTGTTCGCGACCGCGGCGCTGTGGTCGACAGGGCTGCTCGTGGTCGGCCTGTTGACCATGGTGTGGGCGGGCGTGCGGGCGCTGCGGCAGCGTGACCTCAAGGCCCTGCTGGCCCTGTCCACCGTCAGCCAACTCGGTCTCATCCTTGCCATGCTCGCGCCCGCGCATGCCGCGGCCACGGCGGCAGGCCTGCTCCACACGCTCAACCACGCAGCCTTCAAGGGTGCCCTCTTCCTGCTAGTCGGGATCATCGAACACCAGGCGCATTCGCGCGACATCGAACGCCTGCCCCGTTTGGCGGCGTCGATGCCGCTGAGCTTCACACTGCTATGTCTGGCCGCGGCCTCGATGGCGGGGGTCCCGCCGTTCGGGGGTTTCGTTTCCAAGGAACTCTTCCTCTCACAAGCGCTGGAGTTGGGACCGCTTGTAACGGTTGCCGCCGTCGCCGGGTCGGCGCTGACGGCCGGATACTGTTTCGTGTTGATACGGGCCTTGTGGTCCGGCGGCCGGGATAGCGCCGGGCAGGCCGCGCCCGCCGAGGCAAGTGCCGGCCTACTGTGGGTGCCGGCCCTGCTTGTCGGCCTGGCCGTGGCCCTGGGGCCCTTGGCCGCCCCGCTGAGCACCGGCCTCATCGAACGCAGCCTTGCCGGTCTCGGCCAGGGCGCAACGCTGCCGGTCGAGCTTTCGCTCACGCACGCCATCGGCCACTCCCCGGCCGCGCTTGCCATGAGCGCTGTAGCCTTGGCCGGCGGCCTTGCCGTCATGGTCTGGTGGGCCAGGCGGCGACCGCTCGCGGTTCCCCAACTTCTGAGCGACCGTTGCTACAACCAGGCCAGCGAAGCGCTCGAGCGTTGGTCCGCCGCGACCACGCGCGCTTACATGAGCGGACTGTTGTGGCGCTATGCGGCCTTCATACTGGCCGTGCCGGTACTGGGCGTAGCCGTCACGCTGGTCGTTGCAGGCGGCCTGGTGTGGCCCGCGGCCGCGCCGTCCGCCGCTCCCGGTCCAGCGGCCCTGGCGGCGGGCGCGACCGCCGTCGTAGCCGTGCTTGCCGCCTGCCGCGCTAGGACCAGGCTTGCGGCCATCATCGCGCTGGGGACGAGCGGCTTTGCCCTGGCCCTGATGTTCGGACTTCTCGGCGCGCCCGACCTCGCGCTCACCCAGATCCTTGTCGAGACGGTGTCAATGGTGCTGTTCCTGGCGGCTTTCGTGTTCCTGCCCCCTTACCAGCCGCAAGGGACGCGCGTTGTGCGTCCCTTGCACCTAAGCCTGTCGCTGGCCTTCGGGTTTGGTGCGGCCGCCCTGGTCTACGTCGCCAGAGCGGCCCGCACTACGGACAGCATCGCCGACTACTTTCTCCGTAACAGCCTGACCGAAGCCGGCGGCCGCAACGTCGTCAACGTCATCCTGGTCGACTTCCGGGGTCTCGACACCCTAGGCGAGATAAGCGTTCTCGGCATAGCGGCCCTGGCCTGTGTCGGGTTGGTCAGGCTGACCTCGGGGCGGCTATCGCGATGAAGGTCTCGCCGATACTGGCGGTCACGGCACGCTTGGCCGCTCCCGTTATGGTCGTCTTTGCGGTGGTTCTCTATGCCAAGGGCCACAACGCGGCGGGCGGAGGCTTCATTGCGGGCCTGCTGACGGCGGTGGCCGTGGTCCTTTCCTGGGTGGCCGGAGCCGGACGGCCCCGGGCCCCCTCCTGGCCCCTGGTCTGCATCGCCGGTGGGCTGGGGCTGTCGCTGGCCGTAGCGCTGGGCGGGGCAGTTGCCGGCCAGGCCGTGTTCACCCATGCCATCGCCCATCTCGAGTTGCCTCTGCTCGGCGCCCTGGAACTGCCGAGCGCCGCGCTCTTCGACCTGGGCATCTATCTTCTGGTGGTCGGCAACGTGGCCGCCGTTCTGGGTTCGATGTCGGAGTCGAGGTGATGGAAGCGCTCGCCCTTATCGTGGTCGCCGTCTTCCTATCGGGGGGCGTTTATCTCTTGCTCGACCGTACCCTGCTGCGCGTCGTTATCGGACTGGCCCTGCTGTCGAACGGGACCAACCTCTTGCTCATGACCAGCTCGGGGCTACGTGGCCTGCGTGCACCGTTGCTTGCCGGCGACGCGGCGGCACTTGCTGGCACCACGGCCTTTTCCGATCCCTTGCCGCAGGCGCTCGTGCTCACCGCCATCGTCATCGGGTTCGGCGTTACCGCGCTGCTTGTCGTGCTGGCTTATCGAACCTACCAGGCCAACGGTAGTGACGACCTCGGCCGTCTTCACGGGGTGCTGACGGACGAATGATGAATAACCTCGCCGCCCTACCCGTGGCCATTCCGATGGCCGCCGCCATCGTTCTGGTCCTGACTCGGCACCGGCCGTACCTGTCGCGCACCGTGGCCATGGCGGCCAACGTCGCCGGCTTGCTGGTCGCGCTCGCG
>CAYXZP010000075.1:0-10563 GCA_964469485.1 uncultured Myxococcales bacterium
GGGCATGCCGGGCCCCGCTTTCTGGGGAGCGATGTGCATGCGTCGCATGGCCGACCACGGGACCACCGAAGAGGATCTTGCGCGCATCGCCGTGAAGGCCCACAACAATTCCGTCGACAACGAGTGGGCGCGCTTTCGCAAGGAGTTCACGATGGAGGAGGTGCTCGGCTCGCCGCTGGTCAGTTACCCGCTTCGCCTCTACGAGATCTGTCCGGTCAGCGACGGCGCGGCTGCGGTCGTGATATGTTCGGCCGAGACGGCAAAGCGGCTGACCGACACGCCGGTCTGGGTGGCCGGCAGCGCGGTGGCAACGGCGAGCTTCGACGACGGCATACCGCGCGGGCTTGCCGGTCCGGTTCCCGCCCACGGCGGGGCCTATCACAGCGAGGCCAAATCGGCCGTCGAAAAGGCCATGGCCGCGGCCGGCGTCTCGCACTCCGATATCGATTTGATCGAGCTGCAGGACAACACGGTCTACTACGAGTTGAGCTTTCCGGAAGAGTGGGGCTTTTGCGCACCCGGCGAGGCCGAGCGCTTGGTCGAGGCCGGCGAGACGGTTCCGACGGGGCGGCTTCCGCTAAACCCCAGCGGCGGTTTCCAGTCCTTCGGCGAAGCCACCACCGCCCAGGGCATATGGCAGGTCTGCGAGCTAGTGGTACAACTGCGCGGGCAGGCCGGGACCCGGCAGGTTCCCGGCGCCGAGGTCGGGCTCGGGCAGACGCTCGGGCTCGGCGGCAACGGCGCTGCCGTCGTGCTCAAGAACTAAATGGCCTGGGACCACGAAGTAGATCTCCTGATCGTCGGCAGCGGTGCCGGGGCGATGGTGGCCGCGATCGTCGCCCACGATCACGGCATGAGCACTCTGCTCGTCGAGAAGACCGAGCAGTACGGCGGCAACTCGGCAATGTCGGGTGGTGCCATGTGGGTTCCGTGTAACGCCAAGATGCTCGAGGCCGGTGTCGAGGACTCCCGTGAGAACGCGCTTACCTATTTGCGCACAGTGACCCGCGGCATGGTGCCCGACGAGAAGATCGTCACATACATCGATAGCTGCAACGACATGCTCGACTATCTGCTCGGCAAGACCCATCTCAGGGCCGAGCCGATGTTCACCTATCCCGACTACTTCGCCGATGAAGCGGGCGGCACCACCGGCGGACGCTCGCTCGAGCCCGAGCACTTCGACGCCCGCAGGCTTGGCGGCGACTTCTACGACATGCGCGAGCCTGCGGTTCAGGAACTGGTCCTCGGCCGTATGTCGATGACGGCCACAGAGGCCCACCACATACTGGCCAGGCATCCGGGCTGGGTGAAGATGACGGCCTCGATGATGGCGCGCTACTGGGGCGATCTGGGGGGACGCATCAGATCGAAACGTGACCGCTGTCTGTCGCTGGGAAACGCACTGGTCGCGCCGCTTCGCCTGTCGATGATAGACCGGGCCATTCCATTGTGGCTCGAGACCCCGATGGAAGAACTCGTCGTCGAGGACGGAAGGGTGACCGGCATCACAGCCACCCGCAACGGCAAACCTATCCGTATCGCCGGCCGCAAGGGCGTCGTGCTGGCCGCCGGCGGCTTCGAACGCAACCAGGAGATGCGCTCCGAGTACCTGCCCGATCCGAGCAAGGCCGAGTGGACGACGGGCAGTCCGGGCAACACAGGGGACGCGATACAAAAGGGCGCGGCACTAGGGGCCAAACTGGACCTCATGGAGCACGCGTGGTGGGGTCCGACCACGGTGGTCCCGGGAGAATGGAACGCCCGCATGCTGGTGGTCGAAAAAGGCCTGCCGGGCAGCATCATGGTCAACAAGCGCGGCGAGCGCTTCGTCAACGAGGCTTCCCCTTACAACAACATCGTTTCGGTCATGTATGAGAAACACAGCGAGCAGTCGCCCTGCGTGCCGGCCTACTTCGTTTTCGACAAGACCTACAGGAAGAAGTACCCCTGCGGGCCCTTCCTCCCGGCCGCGCAACAGCCCGACTGGACCATTCCGGCCACACTACGCGACGGCTATCTGTTCAAGTCCGACACGCTCGAGGGGCTGGCCGGGCAGATAGACGTGGACGCGGCCGGGCTCGTGGCCACCGTCAAGCGTTTCAACGAGAACGCATCCAGGGGCGTCGATCCCGACTTCAAGCGTGGCGAAGGCCTGTTCGACAAGTTCTACGGGGACGAGAGGGTCCAGCCCAATCCCTGTCTGGCGCCGGTCGAGACGCCGCCCTTCTACGGCCTGCTCGCGCACGCGGGCGAACTCGGTACCAAGGGCGGGGTGGTGACCGACACCAAGGGCCGTGTGGTCGGCGAGGACGGCAACGTGATCGCGGGGCTGTTCGCCATCGGCAACAGTTCGGCCTCGGTCATGGGCCCGACCTATCCGGGCGCGGGCGCCACCATCGCTCCGGCCATGACCTTTGGTTACATCGTCGCCCGCCATCTTGCCGGGGCCGGGGACGGCTGATGGGGTTCAAGGTCGAAACCGGCCTTCTCAACCCTGAGACGGCCCAGTACGCCGGCAAAGGCTCGACGATGATAAGCATCGAGCACGTGGCCGGCGAGGCCCGGCGCCTCGAGGCCCTCGGTTTCGACGGGCTGTGCGCGCCCGAGGCCGGCCACGACCCCTTTCTCCCCCTGGCCGTTGCCGCCGAACACACCGGCCGGGTCACCCTCGGAACCAACGTTGCCATTGCCTTTCCCAGAAGCCCGATGGTCACGGCCCAGATGGCCTGGGACCTGCAGCAGTATTCGGGGGGGCGTTTCCGCCTGGGGCTCGGGACCCAGGTAAAGGGCCACAACGAGCGCCGTTACGCCACCCCCTGGACGGCCGCACCGGGTCCGCGCATGCGCGAGTATCTCGAATGCATGCGGGCGATGTTCGATTCCTTCGGCGCCGGCGGCAAGGTCGAGCCCTACCAGGGCCAACACTACAGCTTCACGATGCTTCCGCCCTTCTTCGACCCCGGCCCCATCGACCATGCGCGCCCGCCCGTCTATCTCGCCGCCGTGAACCCGTACATGAGCCGCCTTGCCGGCGAGCTTTGCGACGGCGTACGCCTGCATCCCATAGGCACCTTTGCCTACACCCGCGAGCGGGTGCTGCCTCTTATCACCAAAGGCGCCGGGCGTTCGGGTCGCGTTCTCGGCGATATAGATGTGGTCGGCGCGCCTTTCCTGGCGCTCGGACGCGACGAGGGGGAGCTTGCCGGGAAACGCGAGGCGGTGAAGCAGCAGATATCCTTTTACGCTTCCACGCGGACATACACGGCCCCGCTCGAGTTCCACGGTTGGCAGGACGCCGGCACCGAACTTCACCGTTTGTCCAAGGAGGGCAAGTGGACGGAGATGCCGGGCGTGATCACCGACGAGATGCTTGACGAGTGGGCCGTGAGCGCGACCTGGGACGATCTGGCCGGCAAGCTGGCCGCCCGTTGCGGGGGCATCTACGACACGATTCTGCTCGATCTGCCGGCCGCGCTCAGCCGCGACGAAGACCGCGTTGCCGACATACTGGCCAAGCTTCACGCGGCCGGATAGGAGATGCACATGGCGCGAGGCAAGAAAGGCGAAGGCTTCATGTCCGAGATCAAGGGCGGGGTCGTTGTGGTGACCTTCAACCGGCCCGACAAGCTCAACCCCATCGATTGGGACCTCGGCCAGGCCCTCGGGCGGCTCTTCTACGAGTGGCGCGAGAACGACGAGGTCCGCGCCATCGTCATGACCGGCGCCGGCCGCGCCTTCAGCGCAGGCGGTGATGCCGACTGGCTCAGCGGCGCCAGCGACCGCGTGTTGCCGGGCATCTCGCCCCCCGAGATGGAAAAGAACATGCCGCGCCACCAGCGCAAGACCCCGGCCGGACATGTGGCCGAGTTCACCCGCTGGATCTGGGAGGTCGACAAGCCGGTGATCGCGGCCCTTCACGGCCCGGTGATGGGAGCCGGCCTAGCCTTCGCGCTGGCCTGCGACCGGCGCTTCGCCGATCCGACGACCCTGATGTGCGCGGCCATGGTGCGGCTAGGCTTCGCGCCCGACTGCGGTGTCTCGTGGTTGCTTCCGCGTGTGACCAGCCTGTCGACGTCGCTTCGAATGGTGACGACGGGCGACATCCTGCCGGCCGAGGAGTGTCTCGCCGAGGGCCTCATCGACGAACTGGTTGCCGAGGGCAAGGCGCTCGAGGCGGCCATGGAATACGCGGCCAAGTTCGCCGAGGGACCCAGCGTGGCCATCGACCTGGCCCGGCGCTTCGTTCACAAGTCGCTAACCGCCAAGTTGGATGAGATGCTCGACTACGAGGCGGCCGCGGCGGTCCTGTCGGCGCACACCCACGACGCGCCCGAAGGCACCTCCGCTTTCGTCGAAAAACGCAAACCCGAGTTCAAGGGCAATTAGAAAGGAAGAGGCAATGGCGGAATTGAAAGCGGGGACCAGGCTCAAGAGCGCCGTCTGTGACACCGAGATCATGGTGATCACGGCGCCCGCGGGCGACGTCGATCTGGCCTGTGGCGGCGCTCCGATGATAGGCATGGACCAGACCCGGGCCGAAGGGGCCGGCCCCGACGGGTCGGCTTGCGAAGGCACGCAGCTCGGCAAACGTTACACCAACGAGGCCGGCGACCTGGAGCTGCTTTGCACCAAACCCGGCCAGGGGAGCCTGGCCGCCGGCGGGGCCCCATTGGTTCTCAAGGAAGCAAAACCGCTGCCTTCGTCCGACTGAGCCATGAACCTCATGATGCTCCTCGAGATGGCCGCGTCCGGCGCAGCGGACCGGCCGGCCATCAAGAGCGGCACTGAAGAGCTCAGCTATTCCGAACTTTTCGCTGCCGCCGGGCGGGCCGCCCGTCTGTTCCGGGAGGCGGGTACCGAGCGCGCGGCCATGCTCGACGTTAGCAGCCTGGCCGTGCCGGTCTCGCTTTTCGGCAGCGCGTGGGCGGGGCTGCCCTTCGTGCCGCTCAACTACCGGCTCACCGGAGCCGAATTGGATCTCCTGCTCGAAGAGACAGCGCCGGCCTATCTGGTCACCGACGCCGAGCGTGCCGAAGCGTTGGCCGGGCGCGAAGGCATTAGCCTGGTCGCGCGCGATGATTTTCTCGGGGCCGTGTTGGGCGGTGACCGGAACGATGCCGAATGGCCGATGGACGGGGATGACATCGCCATCCTGCTTTTCACTAGCGGCACGACCGGTAAGCCCAAGGCGGCGGTCCTCAGGCACAGACATCTGGTCTCCTACATCCTGGGTTCGCTCGAGTTCATGTCGGCCGGCGAGGACGAGACCGCGCTGATAAGCGTGCCGCCCTACCACATAGCCGGCATGGCGGCGATCCTCAGTGCGGTCTTCATATGCCGGCGTGTCGTGCAGCTGGCCAACTTCAACGCCGCTGACTGGCTCGAACTGGCGCGCACCGAAGAGGTCACGCACGCCTTTGTGGTGCCCACCATGCTGGCGCGCATCGTCGACGAGATAGGCGAGGGCGAAACAGCCGAACTCCCGAGCCTCAAGGCCTTGTCCTACGGCGGCGGCAAGATGCCGCTCGTGGTGATCGAGAAGGCCATGCGGGTCTTCCCCGGCACCGACTTCACCAATGCCTACGGACTCACCGAGACCAGTTCGACCATCACGCTTCTTGGCCCCGGCGATCACCGCGAGGCCGCCGCAAGCCGCGACCCGGCGCTGCGCCGCCGCCTGGTGTCGGTCGGCCTGCCTCTGCCCGCCGTCGAGATAGAGATACGTGACGAAGAGGGCCACGCGGTGGGCGCGGGAACGAGCGGCGAGATCCACGTGCGCGGCGAACAGGTGTCGGGCGAGTATCTGGGGCGCGGCAGCCTGGCCGGCAGCGACGGATGGTTTCCCACGCGCGACGGCGGTTCGCTCGACGAGGGTGGTTACCTTTTCATAGAGGGACGTATCGACGATGTGATCGTGCGCGGCGGCGAGAACCTTTCGCCCGGTGAGATCGAGGACACGCTGCTCGAACATGAGGCCGTAGCCGACTGCGCCGTCGTGGGCGTTCCCGACGAGCAGTGGGGTGAGGCCGTGGCGGCCGTCATAGTCCGCCGTCCAGGAAGCTCTCTCGGCGTCGAAGAGGTCAAGGAATGGGTTCGCTCGCACCTGCGGTCGTCGCGCATGCCGGCTCGCGTGGAGTTCCGCGACGAGCTTCCCTACAACGATACCGGCAAGCTGTTGCGCCGCCGCGTCAAGGCCGAGCTTGCCGAGGGCCGGGCGTAGGCCGTTCGGTGGCAGGCCGGCGCCCCGGCATCGGCGAGGCCGTCTCGGAGCTGCTCGACCCCGGCAGCCAGGAACAGTACTCGCCTTTCGGGCCCCGTACGGTCTTCGTCGTCGACCTGGCCGCGGAACCCTCGCTCGAGGCCAGCGATGAGCGGTTGGCGGGAGCCGAGTCGGCGCTCGTGCGGCTTGCCTGTCCGAGCGTGGGCCTGGCCGTCGGGTCCGGCGCCCCGGCGGCGGCCGGCCGGCTCGCAGCCAGTCTCGACCTGGTCGTGGCCAGCGAAGAAGAACTCGCCCTGGTTCTCGCGCGCGTGGCCGCCAAGCCTCTGGCCTCGATGACCCTGGTTCAATTGCTGCGCCACAATGCGGGCTGCACTGTGACAGACGGTCTGTTGGCCGAGTCGCTGGCCTATTCGACCTTGCAGAGCGGCCCCGAGTTCACCGCATGGTTGGCCGGCCAGGAGACCCGCCAAGGCGGGGCCGAAAGTGAGGACGAAGCGGTACTTGTCTCACGCGAAGCTTCCCGCCTGAACGTCGAGCTGAACCGTCCCGGGCGCCGCAACGCATTCTCTCGGGCCATGCGCGACGCCATGGTCGCCGCCCTCGACCTTGCCCGGCGCGACCAGGACATCGAAGAGGTGGTGGTAAGCGGCCGCGGCGCCGATTTCTGTTCGGGCGGCGACCTGGCCGAGTTCGGGACCTTGGACGACCCCGCCAGTGCCCACGCCGTTCGTTCGACGCGCAACGTCGGACGAATGATAGACGGCATGCGCCAGCGCGTGAGCTTCCGGCTCCACGGGGCCTGCGTGGGGGCCGGCATAGAGCTGCCGGCCTTTGCCGGGCGCGTTGTTGCGAGCGAGGACAGCTACTTCGAGTTGCCCGAACTGGCGATGGGTCTGGTGCCGGGTGCCGGCGGCACGGTGAGCATCATGAGGCGCATCGGGCGGCAGCGCCTCGGTTATATGGCCGTCACGGGCAACAGGGTGCCGGCAGCGTTGGCCTTGGCGTGGGGCATGATAGACGAAATAGACGGCTAGCCCCGTGACCGCCGCACTCGAATACGATCCCTTCTCCTACGAACTCGACCGCGACCCTTATCCGGTCTACCGCCGTCTTCAGGACGAGGAACCCGCATACTTCAACGAGCGGCTGGGCTTCTGGGCGCTGACGCGCTTCGATGACGTTCACCGCGCCCTGGTCGATTGGAACACCTACAGTTCGGCCGAGGGCACCGTGCTTGAGCTCATGGGGTCCGAGTTCTCCGATACGATGATAATTTTCATGGACCCGCCCCGTCAGACGCGCTACCGCAACTTGGTTTCGAAGGTCTTCACGCCGGCTCGCATCGGGGAGCTGGAGGGGCGCATCCGCGAGATAGCCACCGGACACCTGGACCGTATCGAGGGTAGGGGGCGCTTCGATGCCGTGGCGGAATTCACCGCCAAGCTGCCCATGGATGTCATCAGCACGATGCTCGGTATCCCGGAGGATGACCGCGACATGGTGCGCGGCTGGTCCAACGACGTCTTGCACCGCGACCCGGGCCGGCCCGAACCGCCCGAGCGCGCCTTCAAAGCCCAGGGCGCGATCCTCGAATATTTCGGCAAGCTCCTCGACGAGAAGACCCGTCGCCCGGCCGAAGACCTCATGTCGGCGCTCATAGAGGCGGAGATCACCGGCGAGGACGGTACGGCCCAAAAGCTCAACCGTTACGAGATAACGACCTTCGCCAACCTTCTGGCAACGGCCGGCAACGAAACCGTCACCAAGCTGCTGGCAACGGCGATCTACCGGCTCTGCCACTACCCCGATGAGCGCCGGCCCTTGGTCGAAGATCCCTCTCTTATTGCGGGCGCGGTCGAGGAGACGCTCCGCTTCGACCCGCCCTCACACTACCAGGGCCGCACGCTGACCGTGGATGTCGAACTTCACGGGCGCCGGATGCCGGCCGGCGCGCGCGTGATGCTCATCAACGGCGCCACCGGCCGCGACCAGCGCCGCTTTGCCGACCCCGACCGTTACGACGTGCGACGCCGTGTCGATATGCACCTGGCCTTCGGTTACGGCACCCATTCCTGTATCGGTGCCGCGCTGGCCCGGCTGGAATCGAGGATCGGACTTGGCGAGTTCCTCGCCCGCTACCCCGACTACTCCATCGCGGAGTCCGGAGTCGAGTGGATGCACTCGAGCAATGTGCGGGGGCTTTCGGGCCTCGCCGTGGCGGCCTGACTCAGGCAATCAGCTGCGCGGTCGTGTCGCGCAGGGAGATCTCCACCAGCCCGCCGCCTTGGGCCCAGGACGACCAGGCGGCGAGCGCCGCCGAGGCCCCGGTTATGGGATCGGCGACCGCGTCGCCGCAAAAGATCGGGCCGCTGTCGTTGAGCTTGCCCATGAGGCGGCAAAGCCCGGCCGCCGCCGCCGCGTCGTCACCGAACGCCACCCGGCCGGCGTCCGGGCCGCTGCGGCCGTAACCGGTAATCGATACCCAGGTCAGTCCGGGCCGCCTACGGAGAAGTTCGTCGATGTCGATGCCGAGTTGCTTCATCGCGCGCGGGCGAGACGACTCTATGACGATGTCGGCCTCTTCGATGAGACGGCGCAGCGTCGAGCGGCCCGCGGCGCTGCTGAGATCGACGGAACGCTCGGTCTTGCCTTCGTTGAGCAGGCGGTAGAAGCGCGGGTCACCAAAGCGTGCTCCGTCGGGCCGGCCGCTGCTCTCGGCCTTGGTCACCTGCGCGCCGGCAAGCCGCAGCAGACGGCCCGCCAGCGGACCCGCCCACAGAGAGGACAGGTCGAGCACACGCGGCCGGCCCGCGCGCCGCTCCGTACCTGGCGGCGTCCATGTGGCCGGCGGCTCTTCGAACTTTCCCACCGCGGCCACGGCCAGACCGAGCAAGCTCGCGCGCTCGACAAGCCCGCGGGCCGGCTTTTCGGAAACCGTCGACTCGACGCGCCGCCAATTCCAGGGACCGGCCGCCAGGAGCCATGCATCGAGGCTTCGCCAGTCGTCGGGGCGGGCCAGATTGACGGCCAGCCAGCCGTCGGCGCACTCGAGCAAGCGGCAGCTGAGGCCGGCCGACACCGTCGCGCGCGACTTCCAGCCGCTCAGTTCGGCGCGTTCGACGGGAAGCGCAGCGCCGTCGAGTTCGGACAATTGCCTGGAACCGCTGGCTTCGGCTAGCGCTTCTACGGTCAAGCGAAGGTTGGAGGCGATAGCGGCCGGTACCCGTGCGGGGGCGCCGTCCGCTGTCAGCGTTATGTCTGCCAGGTCTCCGGCCATGTCCGGATACTAGGGGCGGCCGGCCCCGGTGGCCACTCCGGGTCTGGCGTGCGCCCGGCGAACCCTGTAAGGAGGAAACGGGATGGCGACCAAGTTCAATAACCCGGCCGAGCTCGAGGCCTCGATCGGCAAGCACCTCGGCTACAGCGACTGGGTGGAGATCGACCAGGCGCGCATCAACACCTTTGCCGACGCCACCGGCGACCATCAGTGGATCCACGTCGATCCGGAAGCCGCCAAGGCGGGCCCCTTCGGCACCACCATAGCCCACGGCTACCTGACCCTGTCGCTGGTGAGCATGTTCCTGCCGCAGATCATCCATGTGTCGGGCATCTCGATGGGCATCAACTACGGCACCGACAAGGTCCGTTTCCCGGCCCCGGTCCCGGTGGGTTCGCGCGTGCGCGCGGGCGCCGAACTGACCGAGGTGAAAGAGGTCGGCGGTGGCGCCGTTCAGGCCACCGTGCGTGTCACCCTCGAGGTCGAGGGCGGGGAAAAGCCCGTCTGCGTGGCCGACACCATCAGCCGCTACTACGCAGCCTGACCCTGGCGGCCGGCGCTAGGGGTGCTGGCTGCTTACCGAAACGACCTCGCCCGTCATGTAGGACGCGTAGTCGCTTGCCAGGAATATCATCACGTTGGCCACTTCCCAGGTGGCCGCGCTGCGATTGAAGGCTTCGAGCCCCACCAACTCGTCGAGCGTGTCCTGCGGTATCGTCTTCGAAAGGAACTCGTGCATGGCAAGGCTCGGCGCGACCGCGTTGACGCGGACACCGTGGCCGGCCGCCTCGATCGCCGTGCAACGGGTGAACGCGCCCACGCCGGCCTTTGCCGCCGCGTAGGCCGACTGTCCGGTCTGCGCGCGCCAGGCAAGGACCGAGGCGTTGTTGACGATCGCGCCCTGTCCGCGTTCGTACATGTGGCCCAGGACGGCGCGTGTCATCCTGAAGGTTCCGGTTAGCGTGACGTCGAGAATGGAGGCCCATTGCTCGTCTGTCATATCGACGACGTCGGCCGTGCCGCCGAGGCCGGCGTTGTTGATGAGCACGTCGATATGGCCGAG
>CAYXZP010000076.1:0-10489 GCA_964469485.1 uncultured Myxococcales bacterium
GGCACTGGCCTCCTCGCTTCCAGCTGCGAACCCTAGGCCGGCATGGACGTCCTCGGTGTTCTCGCGGAATATGACGACGTCGAGCTTGCCGGGTTCGCGAACCGGCGCCGGCACCCCGTCGAAGTGACGAACGGGACGCACACAGGCATAGAGGTCGTGGATGTGGCGCAGCGTGACGTTGATGGAACGTATGCCGCCGCCGACCGGCGTGGTAAGCGGCCCCTTGATGGCGACCTTGAACTCGGAAATGGCCTTGTTGGTCTCCTCGGGCAGCCAGGTCCCCTCGCCGTACACGCCGTTCGCCTTGTCGCCGGCGTAGACCTCCATCCACGCTAGACGGCGGCGGCCCTGGTAGGCCTTGGCCACGGCGGCATCGAAGACCGAGACCGCCGCCCGCCAGATGTCGGGTCCGGTTCCGTCGCCCTCTATGAAGGGGATCACCGGTGTGTCGGGAACTATGAGCTTGCCGTCGGCGGCAGTTTCGATCACCTGCCCGCCAGCGGGCACCTCAACCTGGTCGTAGCCGGCCATGTCGAATGCCGCGGGCTCAGTCGCCGCTATCGCGGGCCCGCTTCTCCTCGACGACCTTGGCGATGAGATGGTCGGGAAGCTCCGCATAGTGGGAGAAAGACATCTCGAAGGAACCACGGCCGCTCGTGATGCTCGTCAGGTCCGGCGCATAGCGCAGGACTTCCGCCATCGGGACCTTGGCACGGATGACCTGGTTCTCGCCCGACTGCTCCATGCCTTCGACCTTGGCGCGCCTCGAATTGAGATCGCCCATTACGTCGCCCATGCATTCGTCGGGGATCGACACCTCTAGGGAAACGTAGGGTTCGAGCAGGGCCGGCTTCGCTTCATCTATCGCGGCCTTGAAAGCCATCGAGCCGGCCACCTTGAATGCCATTTCGGAAGAGTCGACGTCGTGGTACTGCCCGTCGTAAAGCGTGACGCGGACGTCCACGACGGGGTAGCCGGCTATTCCACCTTTCTGCATGGCCTCGACCACGCCCTTCTCGACCGCGGGTATGAACCCTCGCGGAATGGCGCCGCCGTGGATCTTGTTGACGAACTCGAACCCCTTGCCGTGCGCCAGCGGCTCGACCTCGACCCTGCAGTCGGCGAACTGGCCGTGGCCGCCGGTCTGTTTCTTGAGCCGTCCGTGGGCCTTGGCCGCCTTCCTGAAGGTCTCGCGGTAGGGCACCTTCGGTGCCTTGAGGACAACCTCGACGCCGTACTTCCGAACGAGCTTCTCGCAAGCCACCTCGACATGGAGCTGACCGGAACCGGACAGCAGTATGTCGGCCGAGCCTTCGTCGCGTTCGACGTGGAGCGCCCGGTCTTCTTCGGCCAGGCGCAGCAGACCCTGGACAGCTTTGTCCTCCTCGCCTCGTTTCTTGGCCTGGAGCGCAAACGAGATGACCGGATGGAACTCCGGGAGCGGGGAAAGCACGACCGGGTTCTTGGGGTCGCACAGAGTGTCGCCCGTCTGCGTGGCTTTGAGCTTGGCCACGGCGATGACCTCCCCCACGGTGGCCGACGATACCTGTGAATGCTTCTTGCCTTCGAGCTTGATCAGTTGGCCGAAACGCTCCTTGGCGCCGCTACGGGAGTTGAGCACCTGGGTGTCCCCCGAGACCGTGCCCGAGACCACGCGCAGCACGCTCAACTGGCCGGCGTGCTGATCGATTATGGTCTTGAACACCAGCCCGCTGAAGGGAACGCCGCTGTCGGGCTCGACCTTCGTCGCTTCGCCCTTGGCATCGGTCGCCTCGGCGGCACCGAGCTCGCAGGGAGCCGGCAAAAGGTCGACCACCGCATCGAGCAGCTGCGCGACGCCTATGTTGGCCTCCGCAGAACCCAAAAGGACCGGCACCAGGGTGCCTGAGCGAACCCCGGCCGCCCGCACCCCCGCCACGTAAGCGCCGCTGAGCCCGCCGGCCTCGAGATACTTCTCGAGCAACTCGTCGTCGCCCTCGGCGGCATCCTCGGTGATCTGGCCTTTGCGTTCCTCGAGCTCGGCGGCAATGCCCTCGGGCGCATCGCCGGTCGAGAACTTGCCGCTCTGATCGCCGTAGACATAGGCCTTGCCCGTTAACGCGGACGCCACGCCCTCAAAGGACTCACCCGCGCCGATGGCGATCTGCACCGGCTTGGCCTTCATACCGACCGCGACCAGAGCCGCCACGGTCCCACCTACATCGGCCTCGGCCCGGTCGAGACAGTTGATGAAGGCTACGCAGGGAAGCCCGGCCTCCCGTACCCAGGACCAGACCTTCGCGGTCTCGGCCCTCAGAGGCGCGGTCGGGTCGGCGACGAACACCACCCCGGAGGCCCCCCTCAAGGCGAAGGCGGCGTCGCACACGAAGTTGCCCTGTCCGGGCGTATCGATGAGCGTGATCCGGTGCTTGCGCCACTCCACGTGATGGAGGCTGCTGGTCATGGTGCAGCGGCGCTTCATTTCCTCGGGTTCGGTGTCGAAGACGGAGCTTTCGTCGTCGACGCGCCCGAGACGGTTGTTGGCCCCGGCATTGAAGACGATCGCGTCGGCGACCGAGGTCTTGCCGACACCGCCCTGCCCAATTATCGCGATGGTTCGTATCTGGGGTGCTTCGCTCGCCAAGGTCTGCTCCTCTTCTTCTATGGCCGGTTGCGGGAATGGACGATGTGCATGCCCTCGAGGGTAAGGAACTCGTCCACGTCCTCTATTGTCTTCGATTCAGGCGCGATCAACGACGCCAGGCCGCCGGTCGCAAGAACACGGGCCTCCGCTCCTTCATCGCGCCGTATATGCCCGACGATCCCATCGACGAGTTCGACATATCCATAGATCACGCCGGCCTGTATGGCATTCGTCGTGTTGCGACCGATCACACGGGGGGGCCGGACCAACTCCACGCGCGGAAGCCTGGCCGTACGCATATAAAGGGCGTCCAGGGATATGCCTATGCCGGGAGCGATCACGCCGCCGAGGTACTCGCCTTTCGGCGTGACGTAGTCGAAGGTCGTCGCGGTCCCGAAATCCACGACTATCGTCGCCGCCTTGGTGCGCTCGAACGCAGCCACCGCGTTGCAGATGCGATCGGCACCGACCTCGCGAGGATTCTCGTAGAGGATGGGCATCCCGGTCTTGACCCCCGGCCCTATTACCAGCGGCTCGGCCTCGAAATAATCCCGGCACACCCGCTCGACAACCGCGGTCAGCGGGGGGACCACGCAAGCCACGACCACGTCGCTGACCCTGGGCACCTCCAGCCCGGCTGCGTGGAACAGGCTCCACACGAGCATGCCGTACTCGTCGGCACGCCGCTCGGGCTCGGTCTGAACACGCCAGTTGCGCACCAGCGCCCCGTCCTCGAATAGCCCGATGACCGTGTCGGTATTACCGACATCTATGGCCATCAACAGTCCCGTCTCACCGCTATCGGTCACGCTCGGTAATGCCCCTCGAGGCTGACGTCCCCTGCAACCACCCGGTGCGTGGCGCCATCCCCTTCTTTGACCAAAAGCGCACCGTCCCTGTCAATTCCCATGCACAGGCCCTCCAGGCTCCCGCCGGCCCGCTCGACCCTGACACGCTCGCCGTCCAGACAGGAGCGTCGCGTCCAGTGGGGCAGCAGCGTCTCGAGCCCCCCCGCGGTGAAGGATCGGTAGTGGTCCTCGAGGCGAGCCAGCAGACCTGCGGTAAAGGCGGCCCGGTCCACCCGCCGGCCGGTCTCGATGAACACCGAGGTGGCCTTGGCGCGCAAGTCCGGCAGGAAGTCGGCGTTGCGGCTGTTGAGGTTGACACCGATGCCCACCACCACGGAACGCACCTGGTCACTCTCGGCCTCCATCTCGGTGAGTATCCCCGCAATCTTGCGATTGCCGGCCAGCACGTCGTTGGGCCATTTTATTGACACCTCCAACCCTTCGGCCTCCAAGGCCTCGGCCACCGCGACACCGGCGAGCAGGGAAAGCTGGGGCGCCTGGCCGGGCCCCAGCGCGGGCCTCAGAAGCACCGACATATAAAGGTTGCGGCCCGGCTCCGACTGCCAGGTCCTCCCCATGCGTCCACGCCCGGCGGTCTGGGCATCGGCGACGACCGTGGTGCCCTCGGGGGCGTCGGCCCTGGCGGCCTCGGCGGCGAGATCGTTGGTCGAGGCGGTCGTGGCCACCGATATCAGCCGGCGCCCGAAGAGACGCGTCCGAAGATGCCGGTTCAGTTCGCGCTCGCTGATGGAGTCGGGCCTTGCCGCGAGCCTGTAGCCCTTGCCGCGCACGCTCTGCACGGCGTAGCCCTCGGACCTGAGAACCTCGACCTGCTTCCACACAGCCGTGCGGCTCACTCCGAGGACCCCGGCCAACCGGGCCCCGGAAACGAAAGCGCCGGAAAGCTCCAAGGCTTCGAGCAGCTTGTCCTTGACGCTCACTTTACGCGCTCGATCGTCATCGAAAGGTCGAAGGCCGGCGCCGAGTGCGTGAGCATCCCGGCCGAGATGTCAGCGGCGCCCGCGCGCGCGAAATCGGCCACGTTGTCCAGATCTACGCCCCCCGAAACTTCGACCCGGCAGCGCCCGGCGACGAGCTTGACGGCCTTGCGCACCAGCTCGGGCGTAAAGTTGTCGAACAGGATCGAGTCGGCACCGGCATCCAGCGCGTCGCGTAGCTCATCGAGATCTTCGCATTCGCACTGTATGGGCTGGTCCCGAGTGCGCATGCGCGCTACCGCCACGGCGGCTCCGATGTCGCCCGCAGCGGCAATGTGGTTGTCCTTGATCAAAATGGCGTCGAACAGCCCGCCGCGGTGATTGTGCCCGCCCCCGCAGCGCACCGCATACTTGTCGAGCACGCGGTGGCCCGGCAGGGTCTTTCGCGTGTCGAGCACGCGCGCGTCCGAACCGGTGGCCGCCACGCGCTCCACAAAGGCGGCAGTCAGCGTGGCGATGCCGCAAAGCCGTGACAGGTAGTTGAGCGCGGTGCGCTCGAGAGCCAGAAGCGCTCTCGGGCTACCGTCGAGCCCGCAGAGCTGTTCGCCCTTGC
This sequence comes from uncultured Myxococcales bacterium, assembly GCA_964469485.1. GTDB lineage: Bacteria > Desulfobacterota > Binatia > UBA1149 > CAYXZP01 > CAYXZP01. The sequence continues at coordinate 5,023 of CAYXZP010000076.1, forward strand.
CGATGGGTTCCCCGTCCTGCCGGGAATCGGTGACGGTCAGTGTGCCGGCCTCTTCCTCGCTGCGCTCGCGCCGGCGCATCGCCGCCAGCATCGGTTCGAGCAAGGCCATGCCGGCGACCACACCTTCGGAGCCGGCCACCACGCGGGCCCGCGCCAACAGCCCCGGCTCCACGATGGCCAGGGTGGTCAGGTCCCCCTCGCCGATATCCTCCTCGAAGCTGAGCGCCAACAAGCGTTCGAGCAGTTCGGGGTCCGCCTCGAGCTTGATGGTCAGTGCGAGCCTCCGATCGACTCCACCCTCTCGAGGCTGCGCGCCAGCGTCTCACGCTCGCCGACCGCCTCGGCGTGCTTGTCACGCTCGCCGTCGACGATGTGTTCGGGAGCCTTTTGGAGAAATGACGGGTCATCCAATTTCTTGGATATACGGCCTATCTCCTTGTCGAGACGCCCCAATTGCTTCTTCAGCCTCGAGGCCTCCGCACCCAGGTCGACGTGTTCGGCCACCGGCATCGACACCTCGGTCCCGGCGGCCACGGCGGTGGCCGCACCCCCGTCGGGCGAGCCGTCGTACTCCACGCCGCCGAGGCCGGCCAGGCGGCGGACCAGGTCCTCGTTGGCCGCCACGACGGGGCCGGCCGGGCCTTTGCCGACCCGTAGGCTGAGCGCCACCTTGGGGGCGATGTTCATCTCCGCGCGAACGTTGCGCACCGCTCTCACCACATCGATGATGGCGTCCATCTCACGCTCGGCCTCCTCGTCGACCGGACTCTCGCCGGCCCGAGGATAGGAAGCCGCCATGATGCTTCCCGCCGCGCGGCCGTCGGGCGGCAGGCCTTGCCACAGCTCCTCGGTAACGAACGGGATGAAAGGGTGGAGAAGCCTGAGCAGGGTCTCGGCGACACAGTGAAGGATGCGCCGGCATTCGCTGGCCTGTTCACCGCCGGCGGCCAGTTCCACCTTGGCCATCTCGATGTACCAGTCGCAGAACTCGTGCCAGGTGAAGCGGTAGAGGCCCGTCACGGCCTCATTGAACAGATACCCGTCGAGGGCGGCTCCGACCTCGGCCGTGGTACGGGCCAAACGTGACATGATCCAGCGGCCGGCCAAGCTGCGGGGCTCGGCGGGTGGCGAGCAGGAAGCGACGCCGTCGTCACGGTTGATCTCGACGAATCGCATGGCGTTCCAGAGCTTGTTCACAAAATTGCGGTAACCCGCGATGCGGTCCTCGGAGAGCCGGATGTCGCGTCCCATCGCGGCAAATGCGGCCAGCGTGAACCGGAGGGCGTCGGCACCGTGCTCGTCGCTGATCTCCAGGGGGTCGATGATGGTGCCCTTGGATTTGGACATCTTGCGCCCGCCCTCGTCGCGCACCAGAGCGTGTATGTAAACGTCATTGAACGGCACGCGGTCCATGAACTCCAGCCCCATCATCATCATGCGCGCGACCCAGAAGAATATGATGTCGAAGCTCGTTACCAAGACGCTCGTCGGGTAGAAGCGCGCCAGGTCGTCGCTGCTGTCCGGCCAGCCCAGCGTGGAGAAGGGCCACAGGGCCGACGAGAACCAGGTGTCGAGAACGTCTTCATCCTGACGGACCTCGCCGCCGCAGCCGGGGCAGACATCGAGGTCCTCCCGGCTGACATGGGCCTCGCCGCAGGGCTCGCAGTACCAGGCCGGAATACGGTGCCCCCACCACAATTGACGCGAAACGCACCAGGGGCGGATGCGCTCCATCCAGGAGCGGTAGGTCTTGGCCCAATGCGCCGGCACGAATTTCGTGCGGCCGTCATCGACGGCCTCGAGCGCACGCGCGGCCATCGCCGAAACATCGACAAACCACTGTAGCGATATCATGGGCTCGACCGTGCTGTGGCAGCGGTAGCAGGTGCCGACGGAATGGGTGTGGTCCTCGACCCGTTCGAGCGTGCCGTCCTCGCCGAAGCGCTCGAGTAGGGCCTCGCGACACTCATGGCTCGGCATGCCGGCGTAGGGACCGGCCTCGGCCGACATCGTCCCGTCCTCGCACATGACGGAAACGACCGGAAGACCGTGCCGCAGCCCCAGCTCGTAATCGTTGGGATCATGGCCGGGCGTGATCTTGACCGCACCCGATCCGAACTCGCGGTCCACCCAGGCATCGGCAACCACCGGAATGCGTCTGCCCGACACGGGCAACACGATCTCGGCTCCGATCAGCGCTGAATAGCGTTCATCGTCCGGATGAACCGCAACGGCAGTGTCTCCGAGCATCGTTTCGGGCCGCGTGGTGGCGACCGACACGCCCCCCGAGCCGTCGGCCAGGGGGTATCGCAGGTGCCACAGATGCCCGGCGCGCTCTTCGTGTTCGACCTCGATGTCGGAAAGCGCCGTCCGGCAGCGCGCACACCAGTTGATAAGGTAGGTGTCGCGTGAGAGCAGCCCGCGCTCGTGGAGCTGCACGAACACCTCGCGCACGGCCCGCGACAGGCCTTCGTCCATCGTGAAGCGTTCGTGTTCCCAGTCGCACGACACGCCCAAACGCTTGAGCTGTTCGGTGATGGTACGGCCGGAGGTCTCGCGCCACCGCCAGGTCCTGGCCACAAAAGCGTCGCGCCCGACATCGTCCCGGGCCTTGCCCTCTTCGAGCAACTGCCGTTCGACGACGTTCTGTGTGGCGATGCCGGCGTGGTCGGTGCCCGGCACCCACAGGACCGCCTTGCCGAGCATCCGTTGGTGCCGGGCGATTATGTCCTGCAACGTGTTGTTGAGAGCGTGGCCCAGGTGCAAGGAGCCCGTGATGTTGGGCGGAGGGATGACCATGGAGAAGGCCTCCTCGCCCTCGCGCGCATCCCTGGGTGCGAACTCGCCCTGATCGACCCAGCGCGCGTACCACTTCGACTCGAAGCTCTTGGGATCGTAGACCGTCACGGCGGCGGCCGACTATAACACGGAGAAGTTCGGTAGAAAGCAGTACCGCAGGCTTGAGCGCCTGGATGTGCGTGTGTATGTTGGGCGCGCCGCGACCCGGGGGCGCACGGAGAAGGACGGATGAGCAAGAGACCTTTCAGGGTGCTGGGTATCCAACAGATCGCCGTGGGCGGGACCGACAAATCAAAGCTCGCGAGACTGTGGGTGGACATGTTGGGGTTGACGGTCACCGGCAACTTCAAGAGCGAACGAGAGAACGTCGACGAGGACATCACGGCCGCCGGCAGCGGCCCGCTCAAGGTCGAGGTCGATCTGATGCAACCTCTCGACCCGGACAAGAAGCCGCGCGTCCACGAACCCCCGCTCAACCACGTCGGGCTGTGGATCGACGACCTTGCCGCCGCCGTGACATGGCTGTCCGCAAACGGCGTCCGCTTCACCCCGGGGGGGATAAGGACGGGGGCCTCCGGCTACGAGGTCTGTTTCATCCACCCAAAGGGCAGCGACGAGTCGCCGCTTGGCGGAGAAGGGGTGCTGATAGAGTTGGTGCAGGCCCCCGCCGAGGTAATAGAGGCTCTCGACTGAGGCTCAGTCCTTGACGCCTCCGTAAGCGCCCCGGAAGAACAGCAGCGGAGCCTGGCCGCCGCCCACCGAACCGTCGACCACGCGGCCCATGAAGACCGTGTGGTCACCGGCCTCGACCCGGTCGGCGATCTCACACTCGAGCACACCCAGGGCCCCTTCGAGCAAAGGCGTTCCCCGCTCCGACACGCGGTAAGGAACACCGCCCCTTAGCCTGCCCTCCTCGGGTTCGGCGCTTTGGGCGAACAGGTCCGAGATCTCGCGCTGTTCCTGCGCGAGGATGCTCAGCCCGAAGTGCTGCGCGCCACCAAGCTCGCCGTGGGCGTTCGCATCCTTGTCCACGCACACAAGCACGAGCATGGGATCGAGCGAGACCGAGGTGACGGCATTGGCCGTGAACCCGTGCAGGCGGCCGTTCACGTGGGTGGTCACGACCGTAACGCCGGTCGCGAAGTTTCCCATGATCGTCCGGAAGATCGAGCCGTCCATCGGCTCAGGACGCGGCCGGTGGTGCGAAAGGGGGGACTTGAACCCCCACAGCCTTACGGCCACAAGATCCTGAATCTTGCGCGTCTGCCAATTCCGCCACTTTCGCTTGGTTGGAAACCCGGGATTCTATCCTGTCGTTAGGGGCCCGCAAGTGGTGCGCGGCCCCGGGCGGGCCGGCGCAAGCCAGGATCGCGCGGCGGTATCGAAGCAATTCGCGAAAGGCCCCCCACACCACGCGCGGCAGTATGCCCGTGGCTTTGCCGCGCCGGCGGCGGTCGTGACCCACGCCGACCTCGACGTAGCTCGCGCCGCGCCTGGCCGCGCGCGTGAGGAGCTCAGCGCTGACCAGGGCGCCGTCACTGGCCAAGGTCATGCCGTCGACCACGTTGCGCGCGATCAGCTTGAACCCGCAATTTACGTCACGGTAACTGCCACCGAGCGCGAGCCTGACGACGACGCGCCCCCACACCCAACCGGCCAGCCGTCTGAACCAGGGGTCGCTGCGCGGCTTGCGGAACCCAAGCACCATGTCGGCATCGTCGCGACGTTCCCAAAGCCTGCCGAGGTTTTCGATGGAGAACTGCCCGTCACCGTCGCTTACCAGTATCCGGCTGCCGCGTGCGGCCCCGATACCGGTTCGCAAAGCAGCCCCGTAGCCGCGGTTGTTATCGTGTCTGAGCCAGCGCACCCGCGGGTTGCGCCCACACATCGCACCCACGACCGAAGCGGTCGAATCGCGGCTGCCATCGTCCACGAGGTTGATCTCGTAGTCTATCCCACGGTCTTCGAGATATGCGACGGTCCGGCCCACCACGGAACCGATGATGTCGGCCTCGTTGAAGACCGGCAGGACCACGCTGAGCTCGGGTCTGGGTTCGGCTGCGTTCGTCGTTGTCATCCTTGCAAAGGACGAATAAAATCATATCGGCCCTGGAACGCAACGGCACCACCATGCAGGACAGCAAACGCGCTCCGAAAACGGTGTTCCCGGAACAGAGGCGGTCCTCTTTGGCGACCGTCTGGGTCGCGATGTCCGGCATCGTGGTGACCTTCGGCGCCCTGGCCCTGCTACTGACGTCGAGGCACAGCGTGGCCGACTCACTTCTCGCCGGCATACCGGCGCCCGGCCTGGCTACCAGCCTGGCCTCGGAAAGGAACCTGCGGGCTCACCTCCGTATCGAACCGCCCGAGGTGTGGAGGACCCGCCTGGCCGACAACACGGAGGTGCTGGTCGCACAGACCACCGTCACCAACGACTCCTTCGTGCCCGTCCGCGACATAGTCGTCAGCGCGGAGGCCTATCGCCGGGGACGGCGCATCGCGCGGGCGGCCTCGGCCTGCGGCAGGGCGTTCTCCCCCACCCTGCTAGGACGTATAAAACGCGACGAGTTGGCGGTTGCCCTGGATCTTCCGCCGAGCGGCGCTGCTATCGCGCCGGGGCAAACGACTTCGTGTCAGGTGGCCTTCCCGAGAAGCGCCGGTGGAGCGG
>CAYXZP010000077.1:0-10147 GCA_964469485.1 uncultured Myxococcales bacterium
TATGTGAAGAGCCTCGAAGAATTGGCCCAGGCGCGCTCGATGGAGGCGAACTTCTCGCCGCTGTCGGAGTCGATCGAAGCGGTCTACGAGACCGACCCCGCGATAGTGGCCGCGGTCTTGCCGCCGCCGCTGCTGCCCGCCGAACGCCCTCTGGTGCGGGCCAACATCTCGCGGGTCGATCTCGGTCCGGCCGGTGAGATAGGCGCGGCCGTGTTCGGCGTCGATTGTCGTTACGGCGATCGCGAGGGCCACTACCCGATCACCATGCCCATGAGCACGGAACCGGTTGTCGTGGGCGGGCGGGAGCGTTTCGGCGAGCCCAAGAAATTGGCCGACATTTCCTTCAAGCGCGACGGCGACAGTATCGAGGCGAGTGTGGCCCGTTACGGGGTCACATACATCGAGCTCAGCGGCCGGGTCGTGGAAACCCTCGAATCGAGGCCGCATGTCCAAGACAACTTCTACCTCAAGGTTTTCCCGGCGGCCGACGGCCAGGGCTTCGAGGGCGAACCTCTGCTGATCGGCGTGCGTTATGAATGGGAGCAACCGAAGGTCGAAAGGATCGAGGGCGAACTTACGCTGAGGGAGGCTCCGCTCGACCCGGTGGCCGACCTACCGGTGAACAAGTTGGTCTCGATCTCTTATTACCAGCGCAAGGGGGGCTACAAGGCCGAGATCCTCGATGCTCTGGAGCCGGCCGGCATCGCGCCCTTCGTACACCAGCGCTACGACGACTTCGCGGCTCTGGCCGGTTAGCCGGGGCCGGTCGTGCAGGACCTCCAGGGTAAGCTGGCCGTCATAACGGGCGGCGCCAGCGGTGTGGGCTTGGCCCTCGCGCGCGCCCTAGGCACCGAAGGCACACGGGTGGTTGTGGCTGATGTCGAGACCGCCGCGCTCGAAGAGGCGACCGCCTCGCTGACCGATGACGGTATAGAGGTCGACGGCATCGTGACGGATGTTTCCCGGGCGCATTCCGTCGATGCCCTGGCCGCCACCGTGGCCGAGCGCCACGGGGACGTTCATATCCTATGCAACAACGCCGGTGTCGGGGCCTTCGAGGACAAACCGGTCTGGGAACTGCCGCTCGAGGATTGGCGCTGGACCCTCGACGTGAACCTCTGGGGCGTCATACACGGTGTGCGCGCCTTCCTTCCGGCCATGCTGGCTCACGGCGAGGCCGGCCATGTCGTCAACACATCCTCGGGCAACGGCGGGCTCACGCTGGTTCCGTCCACCCCGATCTACTCTACGAGCAAGAGCGCCGTGAGCAGCTTTACGGAGTCGCTCCACCTTCAGCTCGTGCAAGCGGGGGCCAACATCAAGGCCGCGATCCTCTATCCCGGCCCACACATGGTCGAGACCAACATCTTCACGGCCTATCGCAACCGGCCGAGCGAGTTGCAGAGGTCACAGGGGCAGGGCCAGCCACCCAGCCTCGACGACATAAAGGCCATCGTCCGTGACCTCGGCGAGGAACTATCGACGAGCAGCCCCGAAGAGGTGGCCGGGCATTTCATGGACGGTATTCGCCAGGATGCTTTCTGGATACTGCCGATGAGCGAAAGGACAAAGAAGGCCATTCACGAGCGCTTCACCAACATTCTCGAACGGCGGACGCCGCGGCCGCCCGAGGGCTTCTTCTAGCGTCCTGATTATAGGGACCGGTGGCCGAGAAGGCCGCCGACAAGACCGAAGCCGTGGATGAGCAGCCGTGTCCAGGGGCTGGCCGGGCGGGCCGCACCGATGTGGCGTCTGGTGTGTGCGGCCAGGCCGAGCGCCTCGCGGATACCTCGTGGCCGCCCCTGGCAAGCGAACAGGCCGTCGAGCATTTCTTCGAAACGGCCTCCCGAGAAGCTGATACGTATCCGGGCTTCCGTTGCTTCCTCGTTGGCCAGGCGGTGGCGCGTGGCCGGAGGGATATCGAGGCTGTCGCCCGCCGCGAGTAGAAGCGGATTTCCTTCGACCCACACGCGCACCCGCCCCGACAGCACCTCGAAGTGCTCGGATTCCTGGTCGTGGCTGTGCTCGGGGGGACCTGTAGCAGCGGGGGCCAGATGGTAGTCGAACTCGAAGCCTTGGCCGGGCCCGGAGGGCCGCCGTACGAGGTAGCGCTCTCCACTAGCCTTTCGCAGCAACTCTTGGCCGCTTCTGGCCATGGCCGCAGCCTATAAGGCCCGGCCCGCAGAGGCTACGGGGCGCTCTGGCCGACGCCCACCCGAACGGGGGTGTGCAGTGGGCATTATTAGCTAAGCAGCGGTTGGCTGAGCTACTTATTACGTGTTAAGTGTAAAAGGCCACCTGCAAAGAACGGAGGGGATAGATGCACTCGCGAACACGTATTGCCAGTTTGATGGTCACGGCACTCGCCGTTGCCCTGTTGTCGGTGGCCCTTCCCTGCGACGAGGCCGCGGCCCACGGCGAAGAGCACGCCATCGGCGGGCACATCCTCAAGATGACCTCGCCGCTCGATGTCTGGAAGCGCAAGTTCATCTTCAAGGCCAAAAAGCAGCTGCAGATCAACGAGGTCTCCGAAGACCTGACGCAGGCCACTACGGCCGTCATCGTCCGCGGCAGCGGTGACAATGCCGGTGCGACCGGCGTCGTCCATCTCGACCCCAGCGGTTGGAAACGTATCGGCAAGCCCGACGCCATAAGGGGTTGGAAGTACAAGGCCGACTACAAGGACCCCGGCTCGGGCGGTGTCTACAAGGCGCTTATCAAGAAGGGCCGAAACGGCGGCAAGATGCTCGTCAAGGCGAAGGGCGTTGCATGGACCTACTCCATCACCGGCCCGCAAGATTCCGTCGAGATATCGGTGACGCTCGGTGACGAACATTACTGCGCGGACTTCGTGGCCGGCACGGCCGAGTTCAAGAAGAACGAGTCGCGCCTGCTCATGGCCAAGGGCGCCCCGGCGCCTTCATCGTGCAATGCGGTATGCGGCAACGACCGGCTGGAGCTGGGCGAGACCTGCGACGACGGCGACAGCAACGACATGAACGGCTGCAGCAACCAGTGCGAAGGAAGCCAGTGCGACAGCGACGATTACGCGAGCACCTACGAGGCCGTGCAGACCCTTTTGTTCGACAGCCAGGCCTACCAGTGCAGCAATGCCGTCTGCCACGGTTCCGACAATCCCTCGGGCGGTCTCGACCTGCGCGCCGGGAATTCCTGGGCGGCGCTCATCAACGTGCCGTCCCAGATCGACCCCGACACCATGCGCGTCCTGCCGGCCGAGCAGGATTGGAGCATGCTCTACAACAAGCTGGCCGCCAAGACCTTCGGTGAACCTACGGTGCCGGGCAGTTCGATGCCGCCCAACGCCAGCACCGTGACCAGTGAGCATATGGAGCTTTTGAAGCTATGGATCCGCGGCGGGGCGCCCGCGACCGGTGTGGTTGCCGGCACGGCCGAACTTCTCGAGGCCTGCCTGCCCGATCCCTCGCCCAACGAGATCCCACGGCCCGACCCGCCTGCAGAGGGCGAAGGCGTTCAGTTCCGCATGCCGCAGTACGCGCTCGGCGCTCAGTCGGAGACCGAGAACTGTAACGTCAGTTACTACGACATAACCGACATCGTTCCTGACCAGTATCTGATCGACTGCACCGGGGAGTTCCCGGGCACGAACGACCACGGCGCGAAGGCCGGTAAGTGCCTTGCCCAGGGCTACCAGTACTTCACGCAGGACCCCCAGTCGCACCACGCCATCATCAACCTGTACTCGGGCGACTCGGACTACGATGACCCCGCCTGGGGCGCCTGGACCTGCCAGGGTGAGGATGCGGCCAACGAGGCTTGCGACCCGGCCGCAGCCGCGCCCTGTCCGGGCGGTGGGCTCTGCGCCACCCAGCGTGTGACGGGTGCGGCCTGTGGGGGCACCCCCGGTCCTGCCGATTTCAGCGGTCTGGGCAACATCGGTTTCTCAGGAGCCCAGGAGTCGGTGGGTATCTTCCAGATGCCAGAGGGGGTTTACAGGCCGGTTCCGCTCAAGGGGATAATTGCCTGGAACTCGCACGCCTTTAACCTCACCAACACGCCCTTGTGGTTGGATGCCTACATCAACGTGCACTACACCGATGACGCTCAGTTCGAGGCAACGGGCGGCATATTCGGTGTCAACAGGATCTTCGTTCAGAACGTACCGCCCTTCGAGCAGCGCGAGTACTGCGCGACCTTCACCTTCCCGCAGGGCTCGCGTCTGATAGAGATCAGCTCTCACACTCACCGACACGGCAAGCACTTCCGCATCTGGGCACCGCCGCAGGAAGAATGCACCGGTGGCAATGTCCTGCAGGCTGATCCAGGCTGTGAGCCGGGCGACCCGGACGACCTCTTCTACGAGAGCTTCGGCTACTCGGACGCCCGCTACATAAGATATCTGGACGACCCGTGGCTGTTACAGGGCAACCAGGCGGCGCGCACCTTCAGGTACTGTTCTCTCTACGACAACGGCTACGACGATCCGGCGACGGTGAAGCGTCAGTCGCTCAGCCCGTCGCCTCCTCCCGGATTCGGGGCGATAGGCGGACCATGCTCGGACGCGACGGTTGCCTGTATGGGCGGTCCCAACATGGGCAACCTCTGTTTGGGCAGCGACTGGAACTGTCCCGAGTCCGAGTGTGACGCCTGCCCCGCGCGCGGCGGACTGACCACCGAGGACGAGATGTTCCTCATGCTCGGCTTCTACTACATAGATCCCGAGTAGCCCGGGCACCGAGGCTGTTAGACTCCGGCCCCGGTATCGGTGATACCGGGGCCGCTTTTTATCCGGACCAGGACCAGTGCGCTTCTCTTACGCAGAATCGATGTGTGATCCCGCGTTCTACCTGCCGCTGGCGCGTGCGGCCGAAGCGGCCGGCTACGACGGCTTCGTGGTGCCCGACAGCATCTGTTACCCCGAGGTCTCCGATTCTAAATATCCCTACACGCCCGACGGCGACCGGGGTTTTCTCGAGGACAAGCCCTTCGTCGAGCCATTCTCGCTCATTCCGGCGATGGCCGCCGTCACCGAGCGTCTGCGCTTTACGACCTTTGTGGTCAAGCTGCCGGTCCGTCACCCCGTGCTGGTGGCCAAGCAGGCCGCCTCGGTGGCCGTGGTGAGCCAGGACCGTTTCCTTTTCGGCGTTGGCTCGAGCCCCTGGCCCGACGATTACCGCATCCTCGACCAGCCTTGGAAACGCCGGGGCAAGCGAATGGACGAGATGTTGGAGATCATCCGCGGTCTCACGGCCGGGGGCTATTATGAATTTCACGGCGATTTTTACGATATCGAAAGCATCAAGATCTCCCCTGTCTCCGATCGGCCTATTCCCATCCTGATCGGCGGGCACTCCGACGCTGCGCTCAAGAGGGCCGCGCGTATGGCCGACGGATGGATGCATGCCGGCGGTGACGCGGGCCAACTGGCCACTATGCTCGAGAGGCTCGGCCGGCTGCGCTCCGAGTACGAGCGGTCAGAGTTGCCCTTCGAGGTTCACGTTATATCGATGGATGCTTACAGCGCCGACGGGATAAAAAGGCTGGAAGACCTGGGTGTCACCGACGCCATCGTCGGTTTCCGCAACGCCTATGAGACAGGTCCCGATCGGGAAAGCCTCGACGATAAGGTCGCGGCACTCGGCCGTTTCGCCGAATCTGTGATCGCCAAGCTCTGAGGCTCAGTCTTCGAGTCCGTACACGTTTCGCATGAGAGCGCGGGCGGCCTGGGCGCCGGGGAGTTCGAGGCCGGACTCGCCGGCCATCTCCAGGGCCGCGCCAAGGTCCTTGTCGGCGATAGCGGCCAGCCCTTCGAGCAGGTCCGTGAGCTTCTTGCGTTCTTCGGGGGACAGTTTGTGAAGACCGAGGAAGGCCTGCATCTGGTCCGTCAGGTTGCCGTTGGAACGTGTGACCCTTTCCAGGGTCTCGGCGGGCAGGCCGGCGGCCTCGGCCAGGCGGAAGGCCTCGGAGGCGGCCAAGAACTCGAGGTAGGTGATCACGTTGTTGCAAAGCTTCACGGCCGCGCCGGTGCCCAATTCGCCGGTGTGTATTATGGATGAGGCTGCTGTCTCGAATACCGGGCGGGCCTTTTCGAGGTCCTCGGCCCTGCCACCGACCATATAGGTGAGCGTACCGGCTTCGGCGCCCATGCGTCCTCCGCTTATGCAGGCGTCGAGCAGGCCTGCGCCGGCCTCATCGGCCGCCTTGCCGAGCCCGGTGACCGTGGCCGGCAGGACGGTGCTGTGTATGGCTATGACGGTTCCCTCGGTGCCGCCCTCGAGGAGGCCGCCGGGCCCCGTGACCACCTCGCGCACCTCATCGTCGTTCCTCACGCATACGCCGATGACATCGCTCGTTAGGGCCAGCTCGGCAGCCGAACCGGCCGCGGCCGCGCCTGCCGCGACCAAGCCGGCCGTGGCCTCGTCGGAGATGTCGTAGACGGTGGTCTCGAAACCGGCCTTGACCAGCCGCATGGCCATGGGTTGGCCTATGTTGCCCAGCCCTATGAATCCGGCGCGCATGGCGGGCCTAGGCCTAACCTGTCTCGACACAATACGTAAATGATGTAGGTTCGCCTTCCTCCCGCCAGCCATGGTCGAGTACAACCCCTACGCATACGAGATCCACGAGGACCCTTACCCGGTCTACGAGCGGCTGCGCCGCGAGGCGCCGGTTCTGTGGAACTCTGAGCTGGGTTTCTGGGCACTGTCGCGTCACCGTGACGTACTGGCGGGGTTCAAGGACACCGGGGCGCTGTCGAGCTCCCACGGTGTTTCCCTCGAGCCGTCGGCATCCCACCCCGGGGCGCACCAGATGATGTCCTTCCTGGCCATGGACCCGCCGCGCCACGACCGCATGCGGGCCCTGGTCTCGCGTGGCTTTACGCCACGGCGGATCGCCGATCTCGAGAGGCGCATGCGAGAGCTCACAGTTACATACATGGATCGATTTCTCGCGGACGGACACTGTGATTTCATCGCCGATCTGGCCGGCCGTATCCCGATGGACGTTATAAGCGAGATGCTCGGTGTCGCCGAGGCCGACCGCGGCGCCTTGCGCGAGTGGGCCGACACGGTGGTCCACCGCGAGGAGGGTATGTACGACGTGCCGGCGGCCGGGACCGAGGCGGCGGCGAAGATGATCGGGTATTTCAACGAGCTTATCGCCGAGCGCCACCGTCGCCCGAGCGAGGACATGGTCTCCTCGCTGCTGGCAGCCGAGCTCGACGGCCGGCGGCTCTCGAACGACGACGTACTCTCTTTCATGTTCCTCATGATCATCGCCGGCAACGAGACCACCACCAAGCTCTTGGGCAACGCGATGTACTGGGCCTGGCGTAATCCGGGCGAGCGCGACAAGGTCGTTCACGACCCCGCACTCATTCCCAACTGGGTGGAGGAGACCCTTCGATACGATCCCTCCACGCAGGCCCTGGCGCGTGTCGCGACCACAGACATCGAGTGCGGCGGGGTTCGAATCAAAGAGGGGGACCGGGTGTATCTGCTCATCGGTTCGGGCAATCGCGACGAAGAGGTTTTCGAGCGGGCAGGGGCCTACGATATCGAGCGTGACACCAGCCGTTCGCTTCACTTCGGACAGGGAACCCACTTCTGTCTCGGCGCCGCGCTTGCGCGCCTCGAAGGGCGGGTGGTCCTGGAAGAGGTGGTGCGCCGCATGCCCGCCTTCGAGATCGACGAGGACGCTTGCGAGAGGGTTCATTCCATCAACGTGAGGGGCTTTGCCAAATTGCCGATGACGCTGTGAAGATAAAGGTCGATTATGTTCTGTGCCAGGGCCACGCCGTGTGCATGTCGGAGGCTCCCGAGGTCTTTCGCGTGGACGACAAGACCGGGGAGCTTACCGTGCTCGATGAGACCCCGGCCCAACCCCTCAGGGCCAAGGTCGAGTTGGCTGTAAAGTACTGCCCGACGTCGGCGCTCTCTCTCGTTGAGGAAGAGGTCGACGAGGAGGAATAAGATGCCCGAGTTCCCGCGTAAAGAGTTGGAGGAGATGGTCGAGCTTTGGCTCGAGGCCAATCGCAAGGCCGAGGCCAGCGGTGACTGGCGGCCGATGGCCGATCTCTACACCGAGGATGCCGAGTACCACTGGAACAGCGGCCCAAAGACCGATTTTGTTGCACGTGGCCGCGAGGAGATACGGGAAGTGGCCTTGGGCCTGGAGATGGAAGGGCTCGATGGTTGGACCTATCCCTACGAGAAGATCCTCATCGACGAGAAACAGGGCGAGGTCCTTGGTTTCTGGAAACAGATTGCGGATGCCAGACGCGAGGACGGCAGCCACTACGAGGTCGCCGGCGTCGGTGGCTCGCACTTCCGCTATGGCGGCGACCTCAAATGGTCCTGGCAGCGCGACTTTTTCGATACCGGCAACGCGGCGGCCCTTTTCATGGAGATGATGAAGGCCGGCAAGCTCAGCGACGGCATGAAGAAGCGTCTCAACCCGGGCTCCGGCCGTCCCCCCGGACATTACAAAAGGGGCCAGTGAGCGCTTCGATCCCGCTGGTCTCTGGCGGCGGCCGGCCGACGGGCAACCTCATGGAACTGCGCCGCCGGCCCTTGGAGTTGCTCGGCAGGGTACGGCGTGAGTGCGGCCAGCTCGGCCGTTTTCGCATGCTCGGTCGCGATGTCGTCCTCATGAGCGGGCCCCGTGCACAGGAAGCCTTCTTCCGGGCCGCCGACGAGCAGCTCGACCCGCAGCCGACCTCCAACGAGCTGATGCGGCCGATATTCGGCGAGGGGGTGGTCTATGACCTGCCCCCCGAACGCCGCCGCGAGACGCTTCGAACGCCCGCGCTTCGCGACGAGAACCTACGGGGCTCGGCCGAGATCATCGCCCGCGAGACAGAGCGGATGGTCGCCGGCCTGGGCGAGAGCGGAGAGATGGACCTGCTCGACTTCACCACCGAGCTTACGATCTACACGTCGAGCGCATGCCTTATCGGGCGTGAGTTTCGCGAACAGCTCGGGCCCGAGTTCGCGCACGCCTACCACGATCTCGAGCGCGGGACGGACGCCGTCGGCTTCCTCAACTCCGGGCTCGACACGCGCGCCTTCCGTACCCGAGACCGCGCCCGTGAGCGTTTGGTCACGATGATAGAGGAGATCATCGGGGAGCGCCGTAGCGGCGGGGCCGACCACGAGGACATGCTCGCCGTATTGCTGGCCCTGGAAAAGGACGGCAAGCCTCGGTTCAGCGTCGCGCAGATCACCGGGATACTCGTCTCGACGATGTTCGCCGGCCACCACACCAGTTCGGCGACCTCGGCCTGGACCTTGATAGAGCTGCTCCGCCATCCCCGTGAAATGGAACGGGTGCGTGCAGAGTTAGAGCATCTCTATGCCGACGGCCGCGAGGTCAGCTACCAGGCCCTGCGCGAGATGCCGCAGCTGGAGAACTCCATCAAAGAGACCCTGCGGCTGCACCCGCCTCTCATCATGTTGCTCCGGACAGCGCTCGAGGACTTCCCGTACAATGGCAGCGTCATAGAAAAGGGCAGCCTGGTGGCCGCCTCGCTGGCCCTGTCGCACCGCGACGAGGAATGCTTTGTCAATGCGGCCGTTTTCGAGCCCGACCGTTACGACGAGCCGCGCCGGGAGGACCGCCGCCATCCCTGGGCCTGGATCCCCTTCGGGGGCGGGCCGCACCGTTGCCTCGGGGCCAACTTTGCGGCCATGCAGCTAAAGGCCATATTCAGCATCCTGCTGCGCGCCTGCGAGTTCGAGCTGGCCGCGGCGCCCGAGAGATACACGGACGACCACACCCGTATGGTGGTGCTGCCACGGCAGCCATGCCCGGTCCGTTACCGGAGGCTCGGTGTCTGAGGGTTCCCGAACGATGACGGGTTGGTTCTCCGACAATCCGAGCAAGGCCTGGGCCGAGCGCTTCTTCCTGGCCTACACGCCCTTCTGGATCGCCGGTATGGCCGTGCTCATGTTCTCGGGCGCCGCAGCGCGCTGGGGCGACGGCGGTCTCAACCTGGCCATGCTCGCGATCGCGGCCCCGGCCGTCCTGGTACCGGCGCTCGTTCGCGACGAACGCGACCTCGGGAGACCGTGGACGAGGACCTACTGGTTCAAGTTCAATCTGTGGATAGCCGTCTTTTCCGGTGTCGGCAGTTACTTCGGTTCCGAGTACTTCTTCGACGTCCTCG
>CAYXZP010000078.1:0-10027 GCA_964469485.1 uncultured Myxococcales bacterium
ACGAGTTGCTCGAGCGCATAGACAGGCAGTCCGCCCCGCTCGTTGCGCTGCCGGCCCCGCCGCTCATGCACGGCGCCGCACAATGGAGTTCGATGCACACCTTCAACAACGGCGGCACGGTCGTCATGCAGAACAACACACGGCGTCTCGAGGCCGCCGACATATGGCGAACGGTGGAGGCGGAGAAGGCCCAGCGCCTTCTTATTATCGGGGACGCTTTTGCCCGTCCCCTCGTCGATGAGCTAGGGCGGGCCGACTACGACCTGTCCTCCCTTCGCATGATAGTGAGCGGCGGTGTGGCGCTGTCGGTCGGGCTCAAGGTCGCACTGATGGAAAAGATAGACGGCCTGCGTATCCTCGACACCATCGGCTCCTCGGAAAGCGGAAATCAGGGCAACCTCATAAGCGACCGCTCGGGACGCGCCGAGACCGGTGTGTTCGTTCCGGCAGCCGGCAACGTCGTTCTCGATGAAACGATGGAACGGGTCCTCGAAGCCGGCGACCCGACCGCCGGCTGGTTCGCGCGCAGCGGCCGGATCCCGCTCGGCTATCTCGGCGATGAGACGAAGACCCGAGCGACCTTTCCCGAGGTCGCCGGCACTCGTTATTCGGTTCCGGGAGACCGCGCGCGCCTGCTGGCCGACGGCCGCATTGAACTTCTCGGCCGGGAATCGGTGACCGTGAACTCCGGCGGAGAGAAGATATTCGTCGAGGAGGTCGAGCAGGCGCTAAAGGCCCACCCGGCCGTTTATGACGCCGTGGTCACCGGCCGTCCGAGCGAACGATGGGGCGAGGAGCTTGTCGCCGTGGTGCAATTGACCGAGGGGGACCGGGCCGACGGCGAGTTGTTGCGCCAGGCATGCGCCGGTAGTTTGGCGCCCTTCAAGTTGCCCAAGGCTTTCGTGTTCACCGAGACCATTCAACGCAGCCCGGCCGGCAAGGCCGACTATGCCTGGGCCCGCAAGATAGCCAGGTCGGCCGAGAGGGCCGAGTGAAGAGTCGCGCCATCGTACAGACCGGCCCGCGCGCGCTAGAGATGCGCGAGTTCTCCGTGCCGGAGATCGACGACGACAGCGCGCTCTTGGAGATAGAGGCCTGCGGTATCTGCGGAAGCGATGCCGAGCAGTACGAAGGTACTCTGCCCGTGCAAATACCGGTGATCCCGGGCCACGAACCGCTCGGACGCATCGCCCGCATCGGCGACGGCGCCGCGCGGCGCTGGGGAGTCGACGTCGGCGACCGTGTGGCCGTCGAATCGCTGCGACCCTGTGGCGCCTGCGACAATTGCAAGCGCGGCTGGCCGCAGATCTGCCGCGGGCACGGCGGGGCTTTCGGCCACGGCTACACGCCCTTGGACAAGGAACCCTCCCTGTGGGGTGCCTACGCCGACCTGATGTATCTCGACGGCTGTTCGGTCGTGCACCGCATGGACCCGGATATACCCGCCTCCCTGGCCGTGCTGTTCAACCCGCTAGGGGCCGGCTTTCGCTGGGCCGTCGAGCTTCCTGGGACGGGTCCGGGCGATACCGTCCTCATCCTCGGCCCGGGCCAGAGGGGCCTGGCCAGCGTGGTCGCGGCCAAGCGTGCCGGGGCGGCTCGCATCATCGTCAGCGGCCTCGAACGCGACCGGGCCAAGCTCGAGCTGGCCGAGCGGTTTGGCGCCGACCTCACGGTCGATGTCGACAACGAGGACCTGCGCGAGGCCGTGAGCGAGGCCACAGACGGCCGCGGTGCGGACGTCATTGTGGAGGTCAGCTCCAACGCCACCGAGCCGATCGCCGAGGCTCTGCATCTGGCCGCCGACGGGGCGCGCGTCGTGCTGGCCGGGGTGAAGGGATTCAAAGATGTGCCTGGCTTCATCAGCGACCTTATCGTCGTCAAGGAGATCCGCATCATCGGAGCCTTCGGGGTGACGAACAGCTCCTACTCGCGCGCGATAGAGCTGATCGAGTCCGGCCTCGGGGCGCTGGCAGAGATGCACACCCACGATTTTGCACTCGAAGACGCCGAGGCCGCGATCGTGGCGCTCCGCGACGGCAGAAGCATACACAGCTGCCTGCTCCCCAAAGGCTGACCCCGTGTTGGTCCGTCTGTGGCTCGCCGTCCGTGACGCTCTGCAGGGATGGTCGCTGGTGGGCTGGGCGGCCTTGGCCGTAGCGCTGATGGCCAGCACCATCGTCTCGACCGTGGCCGAGTACGATCAGTCCCTGCCCATGGCCACGCGCGCGACCGCGCGCACCTCGCTCGCGCTCTTTCTGGCCGCCTTCATGTCTTCCACTCTCTACGGGCTGCTGCCCGGAAGGCGAGGGCGCTGGTTGCTCAACAACCGCCGTTATCTGGGCGTTTCCTTTGCGGCTTCTCACGCGATGCACGGTGTTCTTGTGGTGGCCACAACCTACTGGCTCGAACTAGAGCACGGCATGTTAACCCTGGTCGGCGGCGGCAGCGGCTACATCTTCATAGCCGCCATGACAGCGACCTCCTTCGACAAATCGGCAGCCTGGCTAGGGCCGAGGCGCTGGAAACTGCTCCACAGCAGCGGAGCCTACTTCCTGTGGTGGATCTTCGCCTTTACCTACTGGTACGGGGCAGGCGAACACCTTCTTCACGCCTTCCTGTTCGCGCTGCTCGTGGCCTGCTTGCTGCTCAAGCTCGCATGCAAACTTGCCGCCGCCCGCAGCCGCCGTTAGCCTTGCTTCGCTGATGGCCAGGATCGAAGGAGTAACAGAAGGAGGCTCGCTGCTGGCGCGCTTGGCCTTCTGGGTGAGTCGCCGCAAGCTCGGACGCGTCGTAAAGCCCGTTCGTGTACACGCGCTCCACACCCGCCTGCTGCAGGGTTTCGGCGCGATGGAGCAGGCCCAGGGCAAGGCGGCAAGCGTACCGGCAACAACCAAGCTTCTGGCCGAGGTTCTGGTGGCCATGCGCGTGGGCTGCCCCTTTTGAATCGACATCGGCTCTGCCGTCGGCAGGGAGGCCGGTCTCGAGGAGGCCAAGCTCGAGGGACTGGCCGACTATGAGAGGGCGGGGGTCTATAGCGACGAAGAGTTGGCCGTTTTGCGCTACGCCGACGCTATGACCGCAAGCCCGGTGACGGTCTCGGACGAGATCTTCGAAGCGTTGCGCCGTTTCTACGACGACAGGCAGCTGGTCGAGCTAAGCTCCGCGCTTGCGTGGGAAAATTACCGGGCCCGATTCGATCACGCTCTCGCCATCGAGGCCGAGGGCTTCTCCGAAGGGGCCTTCTGCCCGTTACCGGCTCCGCGCGGTTGAGCTCAAGCCGGTCGGTCAAGCCAGACGTCGATACGGTCGGGCGCGGTGCGCAACGTGTTCCAACCCAGCCGCTTGTAGAGGATCAGACTGCCTATGTTGTCGGGCCGCACTGTGGCGCCGACGCGGCCGGCCCCGATCATGAACATCCGATCGAGGAAGAAATCGACGAGCCTCTCGGCGTTGCGCCCGCCGCGCCAGGCCTCGTGTGTGGCCACGTCAAGCAGCCGGGCCTCAGGCAGGTCGGTGGTGGGCACGCCCGAACGCTCGAGTGTGTCGTCCATCTTCGGTTTCAAGATGCGCGCAACAAAGTTCAAGCGGTCCCTCACGCCCCGGCGCACGGTCTTGGACAGGAACAGGCCGCGGATGAGCCCGAGGGCGAAGCGGTCGAGGTTGCGTCTCATGAGCCTGGTGTGAAAGGCCGGGTTGAGGGTTCCGACCACGAGACCGACCACATCGCCACGCTGCTCGTCGACCAGGACCGCCGCGACCGTACGCGGGTCCTCCACGGCCGCGGCGTAGAAGTGGTAGAGAACGTTATTGCCGAGGCCTGTAAGGAAGTAGTCGGGAAAACAGTTGCGGTGCAGTTCGACGACGGCGGGCAGGTCCTCGCCCGACATCTCGCGGGGCGCGCAACGAGCAGACTCCTCAGCCATCGCGCCCGTTCACTTGGCGGCGAGATAGCGCGCCAGGGTCTCGCAAGCCTCGGGGTAGCTGATCATCGAGGCCGCGTCGTCGATGTCGAAGGTTATGTCGAACTCCTGCTCGAGCGCCATGAGCAGGTTGACGTGCTGGAGGCTGTCCCATTTCTCCACGGTGTCGATGGCCGAACTCTCCCCGATCTCGGACTCATCGAGGCTGAAGAGCCCGGCCATTATCTCGCGCACACGCCCCGCGACGTCCTCAGATGACATGGTTTGTCCTCCAGCCACACCGGGGGCGCCGGCTCCGGCGCACCGCGTGCAGGTCGCAGTCTAGCGAGATTGACGCGCACGTTAAACAACGTCGATAACATCGAGCAGTTCGGCGGGCCGCTCGATCAGCCGGCCGGCACCCCCCGCGCGTAGCTCGGGCGCGCCGCGGAAGCCCCAGAGCACGCCCACACCGAACATGCCGGCCTCACGGGCCGTGACCATGTCGTTGCCGGAGTCGCCAACCAGCACCGTGTCCGCCGGCGCCACCCCCAGCAGTCCGGCCTGTTCCAGCGCTGCCGTCGGGTCCGGTTTGCGGGCAACATCGGGGCGGGCGCCGCGGACATCGACGAAAGGCACCGTGCCCAAGCAGCGCTCTATTATCTTGCGGGTGAGCTTGTCGGGCTTGTTAGAAAGGACCGTGAGCGGCAGGGCGCGGCGGCCGAGCGCTTCGAGCAGTTCCGGAATGCCCTCATAGGGCGCTGTTCGCAGCGTCGCCCGCGCGCCGTAGACGAGCCGGAATTCCTCGATGAGCGCGCCGGCGCCGGATGCGTCGCGCCCGCCGGCGGCCAGAGAGCGCGCGACAAGGTTCTCGATGCCGTCGCCCACGAAGGCGCGGTATTCGTCGATATCGTGTGCGGCGAGCCCGTGACGGCAAAGCACCTCGTTCATGGACTCACCGATGTCGGCAAGCGTGTCGAGCAGGGTTCCGTCGAGGTCGAAGATGACCGCGGCGACCGTCATGAAGCTGTGCGCGCGGGCCGGGCCGTTAGCGTCCGGCCGCGATGATGTTGCTCAGCGCGAAGTACTCCTCCGTCGTGCCTTCCTGGTCGCCGAGGTTGACGTACCAACCCTGCTCGCCAGGGAACCTCGCGCTCGGAAGCGCGCAGAAGGTCACGTGCTCGAGCTGGGTGTCAACCATCGTGATGGAGGGATTGAAGCGGCGTTCGTAGGGCGCCATGTACTGTGCTCCCTCAATGGGCGAACGCGAAAGCTTGAACTCGTTGAGCCACATCTTCCATAACTGGCCGGCCTGGTCGTACATGTCGCTGTAAGAGATCAGCAGGGACTCCTTGTCGAGGTATATGACCCGCTTGGAGTAGGCATACTGTGGAAGTTTTGGGGTTCCCTCTATCACCCATGCCCGCCGGGGCTCCCATAGGTCGGCGTGTATGAAGTCACCGGACGGCTCGCCCCAGACAACCGGCAGTTTCTCGGCGTGGAAGGAGCCGAGGATGGTCTTCTGGCCGACCAGCCGCCAAGAGAACCAACCCGGCTTGCCCGCGTAGCCGGCGTAGCTGTCCATGTCGGTGTCCTGGCCGAACAGCGCATCGGAACGCTGCGCCGAGGAAAGCCGGCGCACGCGCCTCAGGATCGGCAGATAGAGCCAGGTGTCGTCATGGCGCGGGGGGTCGAGGTAGCGGTTCAGCGTGAAGCCCACGCCCTTCAAATCGAAGGGCTCGATGAGCGGGTAGAGCGCTTCCTTGTAGCGAACCTTGTCCTTGTTGGGCATATCCGGCTTGGGCTCGACCTCGGTGCGGCCGACAAAGAAGAGGCGGCGGATATGGTCGATCAGAAAGTGCTTCTCGACGCGCACCGCGGACCCATCACGCCCCACGGCTCCGGTGTCGCAGTCGAAGTTCCTCAGATCGAGGTCGTCGAGCGCCACGGCGGTCTCGAAGTTGAAGATCAGCTTGGTGCCGGCCCACTCGTCGCTGGGGTCCACGTTCGGGAAGGGGAGTCCGGCGATGTGGTCTATCAGGTAGTTGCCGTCTTCGGACAGCTTGACCTGGGCCGAGTATTTCTCGGTGGCCTCACGCAGGGGAGGCGGGATCGGAGACGATTTGTGTTCGCCGACGCGGACCTTTACGCCGCGGTCCACACACCAGACCATGGCGGGGCTGAAGTACTCCCGGTATTCGTGGATGTTCGAGGTGTCGATTACCAAGCCGGGCTTGAGGATATCCCGCTTGAGGTCATCGGCCTGCGCGACGGGCGCCAGCAGCAGCCAGGCGACCAGGATCGGTATCGTCTTTTTTCTCATGAACCTCCGAGGCTAGCCCAATCAGACCCTAAAACACAACCGAGGCAGGGCCGCGCCCTAGGCGTCAAAAAAAAGCCCCGCGGCGTTGCTGTACAGATACTTGTCCAGGACCCCCTCGCGAAGGTCGAGCTCGGCGGCCTCCCGCACGCAGCGCTGCATGGAGATAACCGGATGATCGGTGGCGAACATGATCTTGTGCTGCCCGCGCGTGTTCATGTAATGGATCAATTCGGGCGGAAAGTATTTAGGCGCGTAGGCCGAGGTCATCAGATAAAGATTGGCGTACTTGAGCATGAGACGGATGGCCACGTCCCACCAGGGGTCGGCGCCGTGGGCCATGACAAGCTCGAGTTCGGGAAAGTCCAGGCAGACCCGGTCCAGGTGCAGCGGGTGCTGGCAAGCCCCCGGCATCGGAGGTCCGGGTATGCCTGTGTTTACGGATATGGGCAGGTCGAGCTCGATGCACTTGGCGTAAACGGGGTAATAAACGCGGTCGTCGGGCGCTAGGTCGAGCAGGAACGGCACGACCTTGGCCATGACCACGGGTTGGTTCTTCACGATCGCCTCGAGCGCCCGGATGGCCTTCATGCCGTGGCGCGGTTCCATGTGCGCGGCAAGCGCGAAGCGTTCCGGGTAGGCCTCGGGAAAAGCCAGGACCTCGGGGACCGGGTCCTCGGCCGGGGTGGTCACGATTGCCTTTTCGACACCGGCCTCATCCATAGCCTCGAGCATTTCGGCGGGAGAGAGATCCTTGAAGAAATCCGCGCCGGCGTGGAAGTAGTCCTCTTTGACCCTCACCATGAACTCGGGCTGTTTCTGACGGCCCATGGTCGCGTTTACCCACAGATCAATCGCTCGCGTTTCCACCTGATCCCCCCTTAGCGTTGCAAGTCGCCGCCGCCTCGCGCATATTGCCGCGACTAGAACACGTTCCACCGGCAGTCGCCAGTATTCGTCCCTGCGAAACTACCGTGAGCCAAGCATCGAGAGAAGAGTTGGAGGCCCGGCTCCAAGACTACGTCGGCAGGGTCACCGGCCCGCCGCAACTAGCCCCCGACGCCGTCAACGAGGCCATGATCCGCCATTGGTGTGAAGCCATGGGCGACGGCAACCCGGCCTATGGCGACACGGATGCCGCCCGCGCCTCGGTCCACGGCGGCATGGTCGCCCCACCCACCATGATGCAGGCCTGGGTGCTGCGTGGCATAGAGATGGCCGACCCGGAAGCCGGCACGCCGAACGAGCAAACCGGCCTTCACGCCTTGCTCACCGACCACGGTTACCCCTCGGTCGTGGCCACTGATTGCGAACAGGCATACACGCGCTACCTGCGGCCCGGCGACCGTGTCTCGGCAACGACTACGATCGAATCGATATCCGAACAAAAGGCCACCACGCTCGGCATTGGCTACTTCATCGACACCCGCGACGTGTTCAGCGACCAGAACGGGGAGGAGGTCGGATGGATGACCTTCCGTGTGCTCAAGTTCACGCCCCACCAACAACCCGCCACGGCCGATGAGGACGCCGCCCAGGCGGCCAAGCCGACCCGCATGACGGCACCGCTCGGCCACGACAACCGCTGGTGGTGGGAGGGTGTCGAGCGCGGCCATCTGCTCATCCAGAAATGTTCGGCCTGCGGGGCGCTTCGCCACCCGCCGCGCCCGATGTGCGGGCAGTGCCAATCCCTCGACTGGGAAGAGGCGGCCTCCGAAGGGAAGGGCGCCATCTACAGCTATGTCGTTCTCCACCACCCGAAATTTCCCGGTTACGAGTATCCGATCGTTTGCGCGCTGGTGGACCTCGACGACGGGGTGCGCATGATGTCGAACATTGTCGGCTGTGAGCCGGACCAGATCAGCATAGGAATGCGGGTCGCCTCCTCGATCGAGATGGTCGATGAGGCCACCAAGCTTCCGGTCTTCAGGCCGGCCTAAGGCGGGCGATGGCGCAAGAGACGCTCAAGTTCGGAGATGTCGCGGCCGGCCACGAGTTGCCGGCCCTCGATGTGCCGATAACCACCACCCTGGTGGTGGCCGGAGCGCTGGCCTCGCGCGACTACACACCGGTGCACCACGACAAGGCCGCCGCCCAGGCCCAGGGCATGCAGGATGTCTTCATGAACATACTGACGACCAACGGACTCGTCGGCCGTTTCGTCACCGACTGGGCCGGCCCGGACGCCATCGTCAAGGGCGTGTCGATAAAGCTCGGCGCTCCGAACCTGCCGGGAGACACCATGCACATGTCGGGCGTCGTCGCCTCGGTGGAGACCGGGGAGGCCACGGTCGAGGTCTCGGTCACGGGCTCCAACTCCTGGGGGGACCATGTGACCGGGACGGTCAAGGTCGCCCTGCCGCGCTAGGGTCGGAGGAAGCAGCAAGTGCCCACCACGCTCGCAAACGAGGCCTGTATCGCCGGCATAGGAGAAACGGAGTTTTCCAAGAACTCCGGACGCTCGGAACTGCAACTGGCCTGCGAGGCCGTCAAGGCCGCGCTCGACGACTGTGGTCTCGAGCCCTCGAAGGTCGACGGCCTTACCAGCTTTACCATGGACACCAGCGACGAGATCGAGATCGCCCAGGCGGTCGGTCTCGGCGACCTCAAGTTCTACAGCCGTATTCCCTACGGCGGCGGTGCGGCCATCGGGGTCATGCAACAAGCGGTGATGGCCGTGGCGACCGGCGTGGCCGACTACGTCGTTGTGTACCGCGCTTTCAACGAACGCTCGGGACGTCGTTACAGCACGGGAATAGCCGACGGGATCGTGACGGCCGACCTCATTCATTGGAGCTGGTACATGCCCTTCGGGCTGCTCACCCCCGCCAGTTGGGTGGCGATGTTCACGCAGCGCTACATGCACGAGTACGGCGCCACCGGCGAGGACTTGGCGCACGTGGCCGTTTCGGCTCGAAACTTCGCCGTCAACAATCCGCGCGCCTTCTTTTACGGCAAACCGATGACGGTCGAGGATCACCAAGCCTCACGATGGATAGTCGAGCCCCTGCGCCTGCTCGATTGCTGCCAAGAGAGCGACGGCGGTTGCGCTTCGGTCGTCACGACGCCCGAAAGGGCCAGCGACCTCGCCCGGCAACCGGCTCTGATACGCGGGGTGGCCGAAGCGGCCGCACGCGGCCAGGAGAACATGACGAGCTTCTACAGGCCCGACATAAGCTATCTGCCTGAAATGGACCTCGTCGCGGCGCAGGTCTACGAGCAGTGCGGGCTCGGGCCGGCCGACATCGACGCGGCCATCCTCTACGACGCGTTCACGCCGATCGTGCTGTTCCAGCTCGAGTCATGGGGCTTTTGCCCGCGAGGCGAGGCGGCGGCTTTCGCGCGCGACGGCAACCTCGATATAGACGGCCGGCTGCCGACCAACACGCACGGCGGCCAGTTGAGCGAGGCCTACATCCACGGAATGAACGGCGTCAACGAGGGTGTTCGTCTGATCCGCGGAGACTCCGTCAACCAACCCCCGAACAACGGGCACGTGCTCGTGACGGGCGGTGTCGGCGTTCCCACGAGCGGCATGATACTCGGGCAACCGAACTGAGAGATCAGGAGATACTTTAAATGCGAGAAGCGGTGATAGTAGAAGCTCTCCGGTCCCCGATAGGCAAGGGCAAGGTCGGGCGCGGCGAGCTGAGCGGTCTGCACCCGGCCGCCTTGCTCGGCAAGGTGCAGCGGGCGGTGGTGGACAGGGCCGGCCTGGCCCCCGCCGATGTCGAGCAGATAATCGGCGGTTGTGTGACGCAGGCCGGCGAGCAGTCGAACAACATCGCGCGCCCCGCCTGGCTTTCGG
>CAYXZP010000079.1:0-9699 GCA_964469485.1 uncultured Myxococcales bacterium
CCAGCCCGGGCTACGGGGTCAGAAATCACTAAGCTGAAAGGGAAAAATGGTGGCGAAGGTGAGACTCGAACTCACGACCTAGGGATTATGAGACCCTCGCTCTAACCACCTGAGCTACCTCGCCACGAAACGCGAATGCTTGCCGCACCGGCGGCAAAAGTAAAGGTAAGACGCCCCCGGGCCCGCGCTGTTCAGGCTCGGCCTTTGCCCTTTAGCGCCGAGGCCATTGCGCCGTCCTCGGCCAGTATCTCGAGCGCGGCCCGGTAAGGGTCGCTCTGGCCCTCGCCCACGCTGTCGAGCAACCCGGCCAGACGGCCGTCGTCGGCCAGACCGCGCAGCCGTCGCATCATCTCTTCCTCGCAGATCTCGAACACCTCGGCCTTGAGACGTTCGCGACGGCGCCGCTGCCGCGGGCCCGAATCGCGATGTTCGCGGTGTTGGTTGCATGCTTCGAGCACCTCCACGGTTCCCTGGCCCTCGGAGGCCGTTGTCATGAGCACCGGCACCTGCCAGTCGTCGCCCTCTTCGGCCGGCTTGAGGCCGAGCATCATCTCTAGTTCGGTTCGCATTCGCAGGGCCCCCTCGCGGTCGGCCTTGTTGACGACGAACACGTCGGCGATCTCCAACAGGCCGGCCTTCATGACCTGCACGGTATCGCCGGCCTCGGGTACGAGCACCACGATGACGGTGTCGGCCACCTCCATGATGTCCAGTTCGGTCTGGCCCACCCCCACCGTTTCTATGATGACCACGTCCTTGCCGAAGGCATCGAACAGACGCGAGACGTCGCGACCCGCACGGGCCAGGCCGCCGTGGCTTCCACGGGTAGCCAGGCTCCGTATGAAGACTTCTGGGTCGAGGAAGTGTTTTTGCATGCGGATGCGGTCACCGAGCACCGAGCCGCCGCTAAAGGGGCTCGACGGGTCGATGGCGACCACGCCGACGCTTTGTTGTCGCTCGCGCAGATGGCCGATCATGCAGTTGGTTATCGTCGACTTGCCCGAGCCCGGAGGTCCGGTGATGCCGATGGTGAAAGCCTTGCCGCAGCGTTCGTAGATCCGCGACATGAGGTCGGCCGTGCCGGCCCCGCGGTTCTCGATCTTGGTGATGAGGCGGGCAAGCGCCACGCGGTCGCCCGCGAGCATGGCCGTGACGAGTTCGTCGCTGTTACGCTCGGGCCTGCTCATGGACTGTGTCGCCGTCCAGCTTGTTGGCGATGTCGCGGGCCAGGCTGCGGCCGAACTCGGCGGCCCCGACCGCGCTCCCGGTTTCCCTGGCGATATCCGTCACGGCCGCCGCCGCTGCGCCGCAGGTGACGATACAGTCGAAAGAGGAGACATCCAAGCTGACGTTTACGGCCAGGCCGTGATAGCTCACGCCGCGCACGACACGCAGCCCGATAGAGGCGATCTTACCGCCGCCGGCCCACAGGCCGGGGCCCTCCGGCCGCTTGTCGACCGCTATGCCGCTTCGTTCGAGCCGCAGGGCCATGAGGTCTTCGAGCATGGCCACCCAACTGACCACCGACAGTCCGTGGTCG
Source organism: uncultured Myxococcales bacterium (assembly GCA_964469485.1). Taxonomy (GTDB): domain Bacteria; phylum Desulfobacterota; class Binatia; order UBA1149; family CAYXZP01; genus CAYXZP01. The sequence goes on from CAYXZP010000079.1 coordinate 1,541, forward strand.
GCCAGCCGCACTACCGGATAGACCACGGCCTGGCCGGGGCCGTGAAAGGTCGCGCGTCCGCCGCGGTCGCTGCGGACCATCTCTATGCCGCGGCGCCCGAGTTCGCGGGCGCTGGCCAGCACGTCGCTTGCCGGTGCGTGACGGCCGAGCGTGATGGTGGGCGGGTGCTGGCAGCTTATTATGGTCTCCGGCACCTGGCGGCCGGCCACCTCCGAGGCCAGCGTGGTCTGGCGCGCCAGCGCTTCGGCGTAGCCGATACTGCCCCAGTCGCTCAGCCGCATGGCCGGCGACGATAGCCCCCGGTCTGGCGGCGCTCAAGCCGGGCCTGTTGACGGCAGCGGGGCCCGGGGTTAAGTCGGCCGCCGTGATACGGCGTTCCTCACGTGTGCTCATCGGGGGCCTGGTCCTGGTCGTCCTCGGCCTTGGTAACTGGGTGATGGCGGCCAGCAAGGTCGACCAGTACCAGCGCGCCATGGCGCGGGCCCGCCAGGCCGGTGGCGCCACCGTCGAGCGGCCCTTTCGCGGCACGGCCTCCATCCTCGAGGAGCGCGGCGAGGCCCATGAGCGCTTCGAGAGCGCACGGCTGAAGCAGGAATACTACCGCGTGGTCTATCGTGGCGGCATCCTGCTCTGCGTGCTCGGCACCGGCATGTGTGGCGGCGCCATTGTCAGGCGCCGCCTGGTCCCGGCCGCTCTAGAGCGGCCACCCCAGTAGCGCCGTACGGTTTTGTACGGTACGATTCGTTCTGCGGTGTTGCGGTGGGGTTGGTGGGGTTCATAGTCGCAGTTGGTTTTATCGGCCTGGCATGCCTGCTCGTCGTCGAGCGTCGCCGTTACCGCCGTCTGGAAGCCAGACTTCGTCGTAGCCGCGAACTCATCGAACGGGCCGACCGGCTTTCTTCGCTCGGAGCGATGACCGACGGGCTGGCCCACGAGATCCGCAACCCGCTGGTCTCGATACAGACCTTCACCCAGCTGCTTCCCGAGCGTTTCGACGACAGCGAGTTCCGCGGCAAATTCCTCGACCTCACCCTTTCCGAGGTCGAGCGTATAACCACGCTCATCACCGCGCTGCTCGACGTTGCCAGGCCGCAGCGCGCGTCTTTCGAGGACGCGGACCTGGCCGCGACCATCGACAGCATTGCCTTGCTGCTCGAGGCGCAGGCCAAGGACCAGGGCGTTGACTTCAACTGCCGGTTGCCCGAGTCGGCCCCGGCCGTTCACGCCGACGAGGGCCAGGTAAAGCAGGTCGTCCTCAACCTGGCGCTAAACGCCATGGCCGCGGCCGGCAAAGGGGGCCGCGTCGAGCTCACGCTCAGGACCACGAGCGATGCGGTCTGCATCGAGGTCGCCGACGACGGCCCCGGCATTCCCGAACAGCTCCGCGAGGCCGTCTTCGAACCTTTCTATACCACGCGCGAGGAAGGCACCGGGCTCGGCCTCTCGATAGTGGCCGAGATCGTGGCCCGTCACGGCGGCCGCATCGAGATAGAGGGGCGCCCGACCTCGGGTACGCTCTTCCGTGTGCGCTTGCCGACCGTGGCCGAGGACGCCGCGGCGGCGGACGGCGTGGCAGCCGCCATGTTAGCCAGTGGCTAGGAGCGCCAGTGGCTAGGATAGCCCTCATCGATCCGGGCAGGCAGAGCCTGGCCACCGTCGATGCGCTTCTGGCAGGGACCCACCGTGTAGAACTGACCGGTCGGCTCGAAGACTGCGCCGGCCATGACCTGATCATCTACGATCTCGATTCGGCCGGAGCGCAGGGTCTTTTTCTGCTAGAAGGTCTCGGGCCGCCGGCCCTGGTGCTGTCAGATGCGCGCCGTCCTGTTCCCAAGGGATTGCGTGAGGGGCCGGGCCTGGCGCTCTTGCGCAAGCCCTTCGACCCCATCGAGTTGCGCGTGGTGGTAAAGCGCGCCCTGGCCCGCGCGGCGGCCGGCGGTAGCGCCGAAGGACAAGCGCGCGGCGTGGGCGGGTGGTCGGACTTTCCCTTTGTCTCCCATGAGCAGGCCCGTGTGCTCGAGCGTGCCGGGCTCATGCGGGCTTCCGTTTGGCTCACCGGCGAGGACGGCACGGGGCGTCGCCGCATGCTTCGAGAGCTTGTCCGGCGCGCGCCGGGAGCCCTGCGGCTTTTGCACTGGAGCGGCCCGTCCACGCTCACGTCGCTGTTCGAGTGTGCCGCGCGAGACGAGACCGACGGGCTCTGCTTGTTCGTCCACGACATCGAGCGGTTAGAGCTAGGCCTGCAGGAATCGCTGCTGTCCCTCCTCGAGACCGAGCCCGGGCTCCGTCTGCTGGCCAGCTCGGCGGCCGACCCCGCCGAGGCCACCGCCGAAGGACGTTTCTCACGCGGGCTCTACCGGCGACTTTCGGCCCTGGCCCTTACGCTGCGGCCGCTGCGCGAGCGCCCCATCGCAATACCCGGCATGGCCGAGGCTCTGGCCCTCGAGGCCGGTTCCGGTCTGGGAGTTGGCAAGGTGTCGTTCACGGCGGCGGCCGGCGAGCTTTTGCAGAACTACATGTGGCCGGGAAACCTCGCCGAACTAGAGACCGTTGTATTGCGTAGCCTGGTTCGCCTGGACAGCCTCGGCGACGAGATCCTGCTGGACAGCCCTGACATCCGTTTCACCAACGACGAGGACCGGCCTCTCGGGCGTGCCGGGACAGAGACCGGGCGCAGCCTGCCACCTTCTTCTATCCAGCCGGCAGCGGCGGGCCAGGAGGCGGATTTCACCGGTCTGGTCGCCTCGCTCGCGCACGAGATCCGCAACGGCCTTACGCCGGTCGTGACCGCCTTGCAGCTGGTGGCCGCCAAGGAGGAGAGCGGCGAGCTGGCCGAGCTCTTGAGGGCCGCCATCTCGAGCGCCGGTGGTTTGGATGAGCTGACCGGCCTGCTCGAACTACCCGGACAGCTCGGCGAGCCACAGGCGGTGGCCGTCGATCTCGAAGAGCTGGTGTCAGCCGCCCTCGCCGATTGCGAACTGGCCGGCACCGTCGCGGTCGAAGCGAGCGGCAAAGGCCTGCGTGCCCACGCCGACCCCGTGCGCGCCGCCGCCATCGTTCGCTGCCTGCTCATGGCCGCGGCCGGCGAGAGCGGGGGCGCCGAATTTCGTGTGGTCTATGAGGAACCGGCCGCGGTTCGTTGCGAGGTTGAGGCCGCCGTCGGTGGGGCCGCCGGACTGAGGCGTCTCGGCGAGCGGTCCCTACCCTGGCAGCTCGCTGTCGCTCGTATGCTCGCCGCCCCGGAGAGCGCCGGCTTGGAGGTCGAGTACGAGGGCGCGGCCATGACGGTCCGGCTCGAGTTCGCAGTCTTTAAGGGGGAGGAGGACGAGCGAGATGGCAAAGCCAAAAGCTCTGGTAGTTGACGACGAAAAAGGCGTGCGCGAATCGCTACGCCTGGTCCTGCAGGAGGACTTCGATCCGGTGGCCGTCGACAGCGGCGAGGCCGCCCTCGAATGGCTCGCATCGGAGCGCGCGGCCGTGGTCTTTCTGGACATCCTGATGCCCGGCATCGACGGCCTCGAGGTCCTCGAGACCATATGCGCCCGTGACGGCGCCACGCCGGTCGTGATGGTGACGGCGACCAAGACGGTGAAGACGGCCGTCAAGGCAATGAAGCTCGGCGCCTTCGACTACATCACAAAACCCTTCGACGTCGACGAGATCCGTGTCGTGGCCAAGCGTGCGGCCGAGACAGCCGCCCTCAAGGTCGAGGTCATCGAGCTTCGCCGGGAGCTGGGACGGCGCTACAGCATCGACAACATCATCGGCCAGGCACCCCCCATGCAAGCTCTGTTCGAGACCGTAGAGCGTGTGGCCCCGCTAAAGACCACCGTGCTGGTCACCGGCGAGTCGGGCACCGGCAAGGAGCTGTTCGCCAAGGCCATTCACCACGGCAGTCCGCGCGCCGCGTGTCCCATGGTCACGCTCAACTGCGCGGCCGTTCCGGAGAACCTGCTCGAAAGCGAGCTGTTTGGACACGAGAAGGGCTCCTTCACGGACGCCCACGAGAGGAAGATCGGGCAGTTCCAGCACGCCGACGGGGGCACGATGTTCCTCGACGAGATCGGCGAGATGAGCGCCGCGTTGCAGGCCAAGATGCTGCGCGTTCTCGAGCAGGGAGAGATCATGCGCGTGGGCGGCGACAAGCCGATCACGGTAGATGTGCGCGTGGTCGCCGCCACCAACCGCGACCTCAAGCAAGCCGTCGCCCAGGGCGGTTTCCGCTCGGACCTCTACTACCGCATCAACGTGGTCTCCATCGAGGTCCCCCCGCTGCGCGACAGGACCGAGGACATTGCGGCCCTGGTGGCCCACTTCCTCGAGCGCAAGTCCCGCGAGCACGGCATCGCTCGCCGCGAGTTGAGCGCGGCGGTCATCGACGCGTTGCTGGCCTACGAGTGGCCGGGCAATGTGCGTGAGCTCGAGAACGTGATCGAACGTCTCGTGGTGCTGGTGCCCGGCAACGACACCATCGATATCGCTCACTTGCCGGCCGGACTGCTCGACGGCGCGTCCGTGGCCGATGGCTCCGAGGGCCAGGCCCGCGCGCTGGTCCTGGGCGGCCGCAAGAGCCTTTCGGATGCCGTCGACGAGTTCGAGCGCGACATCATCTCGGAGGTCCTCGAGCGGGCCAGGTTCAACCAGACGCGCGCGGCCGAGAAGCTCGGCACGACCCGCCGCATCCTCAAGTACCGTATGGACAAACTCGGTATAGAGACCCTCGATGCCTGAAAAATCCGTTGACAACCTGGGGGGGCTCCCGTAGAAGCCGGCCATGACCGACCCGGCCGCCCGCGCCTTGGAAACGGCCATGCTTGGTCGCGGTCTTGCCGCCGACGACGCCTACGCGCTCGGCCAGATAGAGGACGACCGTAGCGCCGACCTGGTCGCGGCTGCGGCCGCCGTGCGCGACCGGCGCTGGCCCGCGACGCTCACCTATTCGCCGAAGGTCTTTCTGCCGCTGACCAACCTGTGCCGCGACCGCTGCACCTATTGCACCTTCCGCCGCGACCCCGGCGAGCCGGGAGAGTGGACGATGAGCCCCGCCGAGATAAGCGACTGCTCGGCACGCGGCCGCCAGCTCGGGTGCAGCGAAGCGCTCATGTGCTTGGGCGACAAGCCCGAGGTCGCCTTCCGCGGCTTCAAGGACTTCTTGAACTCTCACGGCGTTGACAGCACGGCCGGCTATGTGGCCCTGGCCTGCCGCCTGGCCCTGGCCGAAGGGCTGCTGCCGCACACCAACGCGGGACTGCTCGACAAACGTGAGATGGCCGACTTGAGGCCGCTCAACGTCAGCATGGGGCTCATGCTCGAGAACATAAGCCCGCGCTTGCGCGCCCGCGGCATGCCGCATCAGTGGGCCCCCGACAAAGAGCCTTCGGCCCGGCTGCGGATGATCGAAGAGGCCGGGCGGCTGCGTATTCCATTTACCACCGGCATCCTCATCGGCATCGGCGAGACCGAGGCCGAGCGCATCGCCAGCCTGCTGGCCATCGGCCGGCTTCACCGGCGTTACGGCCATATACAGGAGGTCATCGTTCAGAACTTCCGCGCCAAGCCCGAGACCCCGATGTCGCAAGCCTCGGAGCCGGAAGATGACGAGATGGTGCGCACGGTCGCCATCGCGCGCCTGGTACTGGGCGAGGAGATGAACCTTCAGGCCCCGCCCAACCTCAGTCCCGCCGCGCACGCCCGTCTTATTGGTGCGGGCATTAACGATTGGGGCGGGATATCCCCGCTCACCATGGACTACGTGAACCCCGAGGCGCCCTGGCCGCACATAGACCGCTTGAGCGAGACCTGCCGGGGCGAGGGCTTCGAGCTGGTCCCCCGCCTGCCCGTCTACGACGAGTTCATCACGGATGAGTTCATGGACCCGGCAATGATGGATGCCGTGGCCGGCTTCGGTTACAAGGCGGTGGAGGCGCACGCGTCGTGAGCTACGAAACCGAGATCGATGCCGACAGCGTAGAGTTCCTACTTTCCGACGAGCGTAGTCTCGAGCAACGGCTGGCTTCTGTTGATCGGGGTCTTGCCGCCATCCTGGAGGCAGCTCTCGAAGGCCGGCGCCCAAGCGTTGCCGACTCGGTCCGTCTGCTCGAGGCGCGCGGCAACGATCTGGCCGCGCTCGTCGGCGCAGCCGACCGCATACGGGCCGACGATGTCGGCGACGTGGTCACCTACGTCGTAAACCGCAACGTGAACTGGACCAATGTCTGTTTCGTCGGCTGTAAGTTCTGCGCCTTCGCGCACCTCAAGGGCGATGAGGAGGCCTACAACCACGACATGGACAAGGTGCTCGGGCGTATCGAAGAGGGCATGGAGCGCGGCGCCACCGAAGTGTGCATGCAGGGCGGGCTCAATCCCGAGATGCCCGACGACGGCTACCTCGAGATCCTGCGCACCGTCCACGAGGCTTTCCCTGCGCTCCACATCCACGCCTACTCGCCCATGGAGGTGATGTACGGGGCGCGCCGCATGCGGCTCGACTATCGCGAGTATATATCGCTCCTCATCGAGGCCGGGCTCGGCAGCATGCCCGGAACCGCGGCCGAGATCCTCGACGACGAGGTCCGCGATATACTTAGCTACAAGAAACTCGACGTGGCCAATTGGGTGGAGATCGTCACCACCGCCCACGAACTCGGCCTGCCGACCACATCGACGGTGATGTACGGCCACATCGAGACCCCCATGCACGTGGCCCGCCACATCGATCTTTTGCGCGGCATACAGGAGCGGACCGGCGGGTTCACCGAGTTCGTGCCGCTCCGGTTCATCTGGCAGAACACGGCGCTATACGACATGGCCGTGTATGGGACGAGCCGGTTGATGTTGCGCGGTCTCATCGACAACCTGCAGACCTCCTGGGTCAAGCTCGGGCACGAGCTTTCGACCCTGTCGTTGGCGGCCGGTTGCAACGACGTCGGCGGGACGCTGATGGAGGAGAGCATCTCGCGGGAGGCCGGCGCCGATGCCGGCGAATACACCTCCGCCGAAGAACTGTGCGCGATGATCGTTCGCATGGGCCGCATACCGCGGCAGCGCAATACGCTTTACGGCCCTGTCGACGGCGCTTGCGCTGCGGGGGAGGACGGTGACGGGCATTACCCTGCTCGCCGGTGGCGTGGGGGCGGCCAAGCTCCTTCGCGGCCTGGCGCACTCAACTGACCCTGCAAGCCTGACGGTCGTCGTCAACACGGGCGACGACGACGAGTTCTACGGCCTCTCGGTCTCTCCCGACCTCGACACCATCGTCTACACGCTGGCCGGCCTTTCCTCGCCCGAGACCGGCTGGGGGGTGGCCGGCGACCGCTTTACGGCGCTCGAGCGTCTGGCCGAACTCAGCGGCGCGCCCGCCTGGTTCCGGCTCGGTGACCGCGACCTGGCCACACACATCTTTCGCAGCCAGCGGCTCGGCGAGGGAAAACGGCTGAGCCGCGTGACGGCCGAGATCTGCGCGGCGCTGGATGTGAGGACGCGCGTTCTGCCGATGAGCGATGACCGAATACGGACCATCGTGGTTACCGGCCGCGGCGAGCTTTCCTTTCAAGAGTACCTAGTGCGCGAGCGCGCCAGGCCGCGGGTGAAGAGGTTGCGCTTCAAGGGCGCGCGCCTGGCCCGCCCCGCCCCAGGGGTCCTGGGCGCGATCGCCGAGGCCGCGACCGTGGTCGTGGCCCCCAGCAACCCCCTGGTCAGCATCGCACCGATGCTCGCCGTTGGTGGCATCAAGGACGCCCTCGCGCGGGCCCGTGCGCGGGTGGTGGCCGTTAGCCCGCTTATCGGCGGGCGCTCGGTCAAGGGTCCGCTGCCGGCCATGCTGCGTTCGATGTCGCTTGGCAGCGGGACCGCGGCCATCGCCGAGTTCTACAAGGGTCTGGCGGGCCGCTTGATAGTGGCGCCCGGCGATCTGCCCCGGCGCCGGCAGCCGGGCTGGCCCGAACTGCTCGAACACGACACCCTCATAGGGAATCCCGAACGGGCCGAACGGCTTGCGCGTTTCATCGCGGGGCTCGGACCGCTAGGGACCTGAACATGGTTACCGTGCTCATACCCATAGAGGGGCTTCCCGAGGTGGTCCCCGGCGATGACCTTGCCGCCCTTCTGATCCGGGCCCTCGAGGCCTGGCGCGAGAGGGCGGACGACCACGGCGGCCTGGT
>CAYXZP010000080.1:0-9598 GCA_964469485.1 uncultured Myxococcales bacterium
TCTTACGACCCGGGGCCGCCGGTTCGCCGCCGACGCCGAGCAACATGATCACAAAGAGGAAGAGTACCATTACCGCGCCCGCGTAGATGATGATCTGCAGCGCGGCGACCAGGTGCGCGCCGAGACCGACGTAGAGCACGGCGACCATGAACAAGGTCGCCACCAGGCTCAGCGCACCGCGCACGGGGTTGCGGGCCGCAACCACACCCACGGCCCCGGCCAGGGTCAGCGCGGCCACGGCATAGAACAGCGCGGCGTTCATGCCGGTTGCCCCCACAGGAGGATCACCAGCGAGGTCACCAACAGGTTGACCAGCGCCAGCGGGATGAGCCCTTTCCAGCCCAGGTTCATCAGCTGGTCGTAACGAAAGCGCGGCAGTGTCCAGCGCAGGAGGATCTGCAGCCAACACAGGAATACGACCTTGAGCGTGAACGCGGCCAGCTGCAGCAGGGTCACCGCCCAGGGAGCGACCGCTATGGTGGCAAGCCCCGGCAGGTGCCAACCGTCCGAGGCCAAGAAGGGAACCTGCCAGCCGCCCAGGAAGAGGGTGGTGACCAAGCCCGCGACCATCGCCACTTCGGCGAAGTCGGCGAGCATGAAGGCCGCCTGTTTGCCGCCCGAGTATTCGGTGAAATAGCCGGCAATAAGCTCCGATTCGGCCTCGGGAAGGTCAAAGGGTACGCGTTTGGACTCGGCCATGCCGGAAACGAACACAATCAGGCAGGCCAGCGGTTGGTAGAAGATTCCCCAGGCCGGGATCACGCCCCCGATGTGCCGGCCCTGCGCGCGCACCATCTCCTGGAGGTCGAGAGTGCCGTAGCAGAGGACCATCGCCACCAGCGCCATTCCGAGGGCGATCTCGTAAGAGATCATCTGGGCGGAACCGCGGATGGCCCCGAGCAGCGCCCAACGGTTGTTGGAGGCCCACCCGGCAAGAACGACCCCGTAAACGCCCATGGAAACCATCGCGACGATGAACAACAGGCCCACGTCGAGGCCGACCGCTCTCAGTTCTATCCGGCGTCCGGCCAGTTCCACCGTGTCGCCGAAGGGTATGGCGGCAAAGGTCACCAAGGCCGGGAACAGCGCCAGGAAGGGGGCCAGGGTGTGGAGGAAACGGTCGGCGTCGGCCGGACGGAAGTCTTCCTTGGTGAACAGCTTGATGGGGTCGGCCACCAAGGTGTTGATAAAGCCGAGATTTACCGGGGAGACGCCGAATATGCTGGCGCGGTTAGCGCCGAAGCGGTTCTGTATGAGCGCGCTCCCTTTGCGCTCCACCCACAGCAGGATGGCGGAAAGTTGAAGGACCGCGAAGATCGCGATGAGCGCCCGCAAGGCGGCTATGTGCCAATCGGCCACCTCAGCGCTCTTCCGTGTCGAGCCGGTCGATGAGTTCGAGCACGCTCTCGACATCGAGGTTTTCCACGTAGCGGTCGTCGAGTTGGAGCATCGGGGCTGTTCCGCAGGAGGCCAGGCATTCGACCGTGTCGAGCGAGAAGCGCATGTCGGCGGTGGTCTCGCCCGGCACTATCCCGAGCCGCCTGCGCACCGCCGAGACGATGGCGTCGGCCCCCCGCAACCTGCACGACAGGTTGGTGCATATCTGCACGTGGTGGCGGCCCATCGGGCGCGTGTAGTACATGGTGTAAAAACTGACGACACCCTCGACCCAGGCCCGTGGAAGCTCCATCAACGAGGCGACGTAGGCCTCGACCGCGGGGCTGATCCAACCGAACTCGCGTTGCGCCAGCCACAGTACCGGCATCAGGGCCGCCCGCCGTACCGGGTAATGGCCGAGCACGCGCTCGTATTCGGCCATCGCCTCGGCGCTGAAGCTTGGCTGGCCGGAGTTCTCCATGGCACCGTCTTCCGCCACGACTTCGTCGCCCGCTCAGCGGTCGCACTCACCGCCGATCATGTTGATCATGCCGAACACGGCCACCAGGTCGGAGACCATGTGCCCCTTGATCATCTCGGCCAGGGCCGCCATGCCGTAGAAGCACGGGGGGCGCACGCGCACGCGGTAGGGGCGTCCCGAGCCGTCGCTCACCAGATAGAAGCCGAGTTCGCCGTTGGCCGCCTCGCCGGCGAAGTAGATTTCTCCGGCGGGCACACGCGTTCCCTCGATCACCAACTTGAAATGCGACATCAGGCCTTCGATAGAACCGTGGACCTCGTCCTTGTCCGGGAGCATGACCTTGGGATCCGAGATCGAGACGGTGCCCGGCGGCATGCCCGCCACGCACTGCTCGATTATCGCCAACGATTCGCCGATCTCTTCCATGCGCACGGAGAAGCGGTCGAAGTTATCGCCCTTGCTGCCCACCGGGACCTTGAAGTCGAAGCGGTCGTAGCCCATGTAGGGTTCGTCCTTGCGCAGGTCGCGCCTGATACCGGTCGCCCTGAGCAACGGCCCGGTGAGCCCGTAGCTGACGGCGTCCGCGGCCGAGATGCCCCCCACACCGGCCATGCGGTCGAGGAAGATACGGTTGCGGTCGAGCAACCGCTCGCTGTCGCCAACCCGGGGCCGCACCTTTGCCAGGGCATCGGTGACCATTTCGCCGAAGTCTTCCGGCAGGTCGGCGGCCAGCCCCCCGATACGGCTGTAGCTCACGGTGACGCGCGCCCCGGTAAGCCGGTTTATGAGATTGAAGAGGGTCTCGCGCGCCTCGACCATATAGAACCCGGCCGTTGCCGCGCCCAACTCGGTAGCGGCCATGCCGAGACAGGTGAGATGGTCGGTAATGCGTGAGACCTCGGAAAGCATCACGCGGATGTGCGAACAGCGCTCGGGGACCTCGACCCCCAACATACGCTCGACCGCCTCCGTGAAGATGAAGTCGTTTATGAGCGGCGAGGCGTAGTTGAGGCGGTCACAGTACGGGATGCACTGCGTCCAAGTCCCCTGCTCGCACATCTTCTCAAAACCGCGGTGGAGATAACCGATCTCGGTGTCGCAGCCCGTTATGGTCTCGCCGTCGAGCGTGAGGTTGAACTTAATCGTGCCGTGGGCGGCCGGATGGGACGGGCCCATCTGCAGCTCCATCACCTCGCCGCCCGGATTCACAGTCCGTCCTTCGAGGGCCAGGGATCCAGTACCGGGTCGCGCTCGGGCACGAGCGGTTGCCGTCTGTCGACCGGATAGGACTTGAGCAGGGGGCTGCCCTCGAACTCCTCGTACATGAGGATGCGCCTGAGATCGGGATGCCCCTCGAACCTCACGCCAAACATGTCGTAGACCTCGCGCTCGCCCCAGTTGGCCGCCTTCCACAGGCCGCTGGCTGAGGGAAGCGCCGGCTCTTCACCGGCGAGCCGGGTTTTGACCGTCAGACGGCTGCCACGGGCCAAAGAGCAGAGTTGGTAGACCATCTCGATGCAGCCGTCGCTTGCCAGACGGTCGACGGCGGTCACATCGACGAGCATGTCGTAGGCCTGGCCGGGGTCGTCGCGCAGGAAGCCGAGAACGGCGACGATGCTCGCCGGCTCGACGGTCAGTACCGGAGCGCCGAACGAGAAGCCCAACGTTGCACCGGAACTTTCGACGGCGCGGCCGACGTCCTGGTCTAACGCCACTCGAGGGCTCCCTTGCGCCATGCATAGACGAAGCCCACCGTCAGGATCGCCACGAACATCGCCATCTCGACGAAACCGAAGAGACCGAGTTCGCGGTACAGAACAGCCCAGGGATACATGAACACGACCTCGACATCGAAGACGATGAACAGGATCGCGACCAAGTAAAATTTCACGGAAAAGCGGGCCCAGGCCGTGCCCGAAGGCGGGCTCCCGCACTCGAAAGCTTCCCCTTTGACAGCCGCTGACTGCGCCGGGCGGGAACCGACGATCCGGTTCAACGAGACAAGGACCCCAACGATGAGCGCGGCTACTGCGAAGGAGAACAGTACGCCCAGGTACTGCGACATCAACGGGCACTTTTGGCCAGTTCCAGGCTGCAAGTCAAAAATGTTAGGCAATAATGGACGCTAACGGCGATGTCCCTGATGACGACCACCGACAGACAGCGCGCCGAACAGATCGTAACCGATCTCATCGCCGTGAAGTGGCCCGGCGCCAGCCTCGATTCTGTCACTCCCGTCGAAGGCGACGCATCGGCACGAAGCTATGTGCGCTGCACCATGAGTTCGCCCGCAGGACGGACCGGGGTGCCGTCCTCCGTCATGGTGATGCTCGCCGACGGACCGGCCGTGGCCATGTCTTCGGCCGAGCTCGGCCCCTTTGCCGGGCGGGCGCCCGCGGAGAACCCCTTCGTCAACGTCGGGCGCTTTCTGACGACGCTCGGCGACGCAACACCCGAGATCCTCGACAGCAACGACGACGGGACCGCGGTCGTCGTCGAGGATGTGGGCGACCTATCGCTTTGGCGCGCGGCCAAACGCACGGGCGCCGACGCCGAGGGGCTGTTTGGGCGCGCTCTGGAAACACTAGCCGCCATCCAGGACCGGGCCGCCGCGGCCCCGGCCGACCGGCGCAGGGCCTGCTACGCCTTCGCCCAGCACTTTGACGAACGACTTTTCGCATGGGAACTGGACCACTTCATCGACTACGGCCTGGCCTCGCCCCGCCAAGGCGAGCTCGAGGCCTGCCGCCTCGAGTTGGCCGGCCTGGCCCGCCGCCTGTCGGCCATGCCGCTCGCGTTCTGCCACCGCGATTATCACGCGTGGAACATACACGTGCAGGGGAGCCGCTTGCGCGTGTTCGATTTCCAAGACGCGCTCATCGGCCCCGTCATGTACGATGTCGCCTCCCTTCTGACGGACCGGACCACCCCGGTCATCGTCAACCGGGGCATGGAAAAACGTTTGGTCGCGATGTTCCGCTCACTGGTCGGTCAGGCCGCCGGCGAGACCGACGAAGCCGCGCTCGAGGACTATCGTTTGCTGGCTCTTCAGCGTGCGCTCAAGGTCACGGGCCGCTTCAACTACCTGGCCGAGGAAAAAGGGAAGCTCTCCTACCTCGCGATGCTCCCGGCCGTTGTCGCCAGCGCCCGCCGTTTTGCCGCCGAAGCGGGCGTCTTCCCCGTGACCTCGAACCTTCTCGAGACACGCGCGAAGGCGGGGCGCAGCTTCGAGCCGAGCCTGTGAGCACGACGATGGAGGACGTCAAAGGCATGATACTCGCGGCCGGGCTGGGCGAAAGGCTGCGCCCGCTCACCGAACGCCTGCCAAAGGCGCTGATCGAGATCGGTGGACGCCCGCTCATCGACTACGCGATAGAGACCATGACCGCCTCCGGTATCACGAACCTCATAATCAACCTTCACCACCTCGGCGACCTGATCGCCCGTCACGTCGGTGACGGCAGCCGCTTCGGAGCGCGCGTTGCCTACAGCCGCGAGAACCCACTACAGGGAAGCGGCGGTGGAATTTTGCAGGCTCGCCACATGCTGGGCCGAGGGCTGTGCGTCACGCTGAACGCCGACACTATCATCGACATCGACTTGACCGAGATGGTCGCGGCACACCGCGAGCGCGACGCGGCGGCCACGCTCGTGGTCAGAAAGGACCCCGACATGGAGAACTACGGCTTGGTGTCGCTGTGCCCGGACATGCGTGTCGGACGGTTCTTGGATGAGACGATGCCGTCGTGCAGCTGCCCGCTCGACGATTTCATGTTCGCCGGCGTCCAGGTTCTCGGACAGGGGGTGTTCGACCACATGCCGGCGTCGGGACCGTTCTCGATCACGAGAACGACATACCCTGAGATGCTACGGGCCGGCCGGCCTTTGTTCGGCTTTCCCTTCGAGGGGCCCTGGACCACCGTCGGCACCACCGAAGAACTGGCCCGCGCACGAGCCCGTTTCAGAACCTGAGACTGGACAGCCCCGGACCGGGCCAGCTACCCTTTCAGGTCTGTGGGAATAACCATCATACAGAAGAGCGACACCTCCGTGCGCAAGCGCGACCCCAAGGTCGCCCTTGTGCTGGCGGGCGGGGCCGTCACCGGCGGGGCCTTCAAACTGGGCGGGCTCAAGGCGCTCGATGACTTCCTCATAAACCGCAAAACGACGGATTTTGACCTGTATGTGGGGTTGAGCGCGGGCGCCTTGCTGGCCGCTCCCCTGGCCGCCGGTGTCACGCCCTCGGAGATGCTGCGCGCCCTCGAGGGCCGCTCCGAGCAGTTCTCCCGCTTCAAACCGCTCGATTTTTACTACCCGAACTTCGAGGAAATGCTTTCGAGACCATGGGACTTCGCGGTCGACCTGCTCACCTATGTTCCCGGGTTGCTGCGCGACCTGGTCTCGGAGGCCCCCGACATCCTCGGGCAAATGCGGCCGGCCTTGCGCGCTCTCGGGCGCGGCCCCTCGCTGACGGCCCTCGACGACCTGCTCTCTCCCCTGGCCGGCGCCTTGACCGGCCGTCCCCTGCCGCTGCCCACCTCCTACCTGCCCTCGGGACTGTGCGACAACTCACGCATCGAGCGTTACTTGCGAGAGAACCTGGACAGCAACGAACTTCCCAACGACTTCCGCAAGTTGCGCCGCCACACGGGCAAAGACCTCTACATCGTGGCCATGAACCTCGACACCGCCGAACGCGCCGTCTTCGGACACGACGCGGACTCGAGCCTCAGCGTATCCGAGGCCGTGCAGGCCTCCACGGCGCTACCGGGATTCTACCGGCCGGCCCGCATAAACGGGGTCGACTACGTGGACGGAGCCGTTCGCCGGACGGCCAACATAGACGTCGCGATCGAGCACGGCGCCGACCTGGTGATCTGCTACAACCCGTTCCGGCCCTTCTCAAACCGCGTCACGCACAGGTACGTTCCCGACAAGGGCAAATTCGTCACCGAAGGCAAACCGCTGGCCGACGAAGGCATCCTGAGCGTCATCAACCAGGTCTTCAGAACGCTGCTCCATTCGCGCATCCAGTACGGTCTGCGCGAGTACCAGGACGACCCCAACTTCACGGGTGACATCATCCTGGTCGAACCCACCGAGAACGACCCTCACTTCTTCGCCATGAACCCGCTGGCGTTCTGGCAGGGGCCCGAGGCCGGACGCCACGGTTATGAATCGGTTACCGAGTCCATCGACACGCACTACGATCTGGTCAAACAGATCCTGCAGTCATACGGAATACTGATGACCAAGCGCGAGGTGCGCGAAGGGCTCGAACGCATGCAACGGGCCGCCTTCGCCCACGAGACCAGCGAGGTGCTCTCGCGCGACCTACCACGCCGCGAACTCGACGTGGCCTGAACCGCCTCAGGCGAGTTACAACAGCCCGCTCAGTTTCGTACCGGTGTAGTTCGGGCCCGGGCTGATCTTGCCGAGCACTCGAGGTCCGGCCGCGCCGGTTATGCCGGTCACGTTGGCCGGGATACCGCGCAGCGCGAGGTACCCCAATACTGCGAAGGCCGTGGCCTCGACGAAGCGTGGGTCCATGCCGCGTGCCGCGGTCGTGCGGACACGCGGTCCGGCCAGCTCCGACTCGAGCATGGCCAACAGCGTACGATTCAAGGCCCCGCCGCCGCAAACAAGCACCTCGTCGAGCTGGCCCCCCGAGAAGCGGCGACAGGCCCGCGCTATCGAGCGCGCGGTGGCCATGGCAAGGCTCGCCAGCACGACGCCGTCGGCAAGGCGGCGGCGGCGGCCCTCCCCGAGCACACGCTCGAGCAGGGGCGGGCCGAAGTCCTCCCTTCCCGTACTCCGCAAAGCCCGGGCGCGGAAGAACGGCGCCGCGAGAACGCGAGCGACCAAGCGCTCGTCGGGGCTGTGGCCGGCCGCCATACGCCCGCCCCGGTCCATCTTGCGCTTGCCCCGGGTCAGACAGGCCACCGCCTCGTCGATAAGGACGTTGCCGGGTCCGCTGTCCCCGCCCTTTATGCCCGCCCCGGCTTCGAGCACGGTGACGTTGGCCATGCCGCCTACGTTCACGACGGCAAGCTTGCGGCGGCCCCCGGCGAACATCAGCCGGTGCACCCAGGGAACCAGCGGCGCGCCCTGGCCGCCGGCCGCCGTGTCGGCAGCCCGGAAATCAGAGACCACAGTCACGCCCGTACCTTCGGCAATGATGGAAGGCTCGGCGATCTGCACGGTCGTGGTCGGCCGTCCCGGTAGGTGGGCGACCGTCTGTCCGTGGCTGGCCACCGCATCGATATCACCGGCCACGAACCCGGCCTTGCGGATCGACGCCACCGCAGCACGCGCGAAAACGGTTGCCAGTTCGGCCGAGAGGCCGGCAAGGCCGGCGGCGGTCGCCTCTCCAGCGACGGCCGTCGCGAGCAAGCGCTCGCGCAACGGGGCCGGATAAGGACGGGCCACGGTGGCCAGTTCCCTGATACCGAGTACCGGGCGCCGCCGCGTCGTCCCGCAGTCCACCTCGATGACCGCCGCATCGACGGCGTCCATCGAAGTTCCCGACATAAGGCCGACTAATCGTGAAGTCTTGATTCGCAAATAAGTTTGCGCGCCCCCTAGTGCCATGTTAGCTGTGGCCGGTGTCCAACGGACCTACAGCCTCCATCCCGCAGCTCGAGATCGACAGCCTCAACGCACGCTTTGAAGAAGCCACCCCCGAACAGATCCTCGGTTGGGCCGCGGCCACCTTCCGCGTCTCCGATATCATCCTTACCTGTTCGTTCCAGCACGACGGCGTCGTGCTTGCCCACATGCTGCGTTCGATCGCTCCCGAGATCCCGGTGGTGTTCATCAATACCGGCTTCCACTTCAAGGAGACGCTCGAATACCGCGACACCATCGTCAAGCTGCTCGGCGTCAATCTCAGAGAGGTCGTGCCGCGGCTAAGCTTCGAGGAGTTCCGTGAGCGCTACGGCGCCGACCTTTACAGCCGTGATCCCGACCTCTGCTGCCAGATAAACAAGGTCGGCCCCATGCGCGAGGCTCTCGGGGGGGTCCGTGCCTGGATCAACGGCCGACGGCGCAACCAGACCCCCGAGCGCCGTGAGATCGGCCACCTCGGGATCACGGGCGGCATAGTGAAGATCAATCCGCTGGCCCGCTGGACCTCGCGGGATACCTACCACTATCTGCACGCGCACAACATACCCACCCACCCCCTGTTCGAGAAGGGTTACACCTCGATAGGCTGCGAACCCTGCACCGCTCTGCCCATCCCCGGACAGGACGAGCGCTCCGGGCGTTGGGCCGGGACCAAAAAGCGCGAGTGCGGTATCCACACCATACTCGACGGCGACGCCCCCGGGGACTGAGCGCCACCGCGCTTGCCATCACAAAAAAAGGGGAACCCCGGCGGGCTCCCCTTTTTTGCGCGTCAAGAGGCGCGCGTCAGGTGGGGTTGGGAAAGAGTTGCTGCATCTTGAGGGCCAGGCTCATGTCGCCCTTGATCTTGAGCTTGCCCCCCATGAAGGCCATCTGTGGGTTCAGCTTGCCGTTGATCATGTCGAGATAATCCGTGGCGGCCATGGTGATGGTGATGTTCGCGCTGTCGGCGCCCCCGTCGAGCACCTCGAAGTCACCGTCGGTGATCTTGAGCTGGTAGCTCCCGCCGCCGTCGCCCGTCAGGTCAAACTGATAGGTGGCGCTGAGTCCGGCTGCGGCGGCCTTGTTGAAGCGGTTGGGCATCTCCTCGAGCACCTCCGCAACCGTCTTGAG
>CAYXZP010000081.1:0-4383 GCA_964469485.1 uncultured Myxococcales bacterium
CCCAGGTCGGTGATGATGTCGCCGAACATGTTGTCGGTGACGATGACGTCGAACCATTCGGGGTTCTTTATCATCCACATGCAGGTGGCATCGACATGGGCATAGTCGCGCTCGACATCGGCAAACTCGGTCTCGCCGATCTCGTTGAAGGCCCGTTCCCATAGGTCGAAGGCATAGGTCAGCACGTTGGTCTTGCCGCAAAGCGTGAGCTTGTTCGCGCGGGCCCGCTGGCGGGTAAGCTCGAAGGCGTAGCGCAAGCAGCGCTCCACGCCGCGCCGCGTGTTGACGGATTCCTGCGTGGCCACCTCCTCGGCCGTGCCCTTCTTGAGGAAACCGCCCGCGCCCGAATAGAGACCCTCGGTGTTCTCGCGCACCACCACGAAATCGATGTCCGCGGGCCCCTTGTCCTTTAGCGGCGTCTCGACCCCGGGGTAGAGCTTGACGGGACGCAGGTTGATGTAGAGGTCGAGCTCGAAGCGGAGCCTGAGCAGGATGCCCTTTTCGAGTATGCCGGGCTTGACCTCGGGGTGGCCTATGGCGCCGAGCAGGATCGCGTCGCAAGCGGCAATCTCGCTGACCGCCGACTCCGGCAAGACCTCGCCGGTGGCAAGGTAACGGTCGCCGCCGAAGTCATGCTCGACGACCTCGAACTTGAAGCCGCCCGCCGCCGCGGCCCCGAGCACCTTCACGGCCTCGCGTGTCACCTCAGGACCGGTACCGTCGCCGCCTATGATCGCCAGTTTGTACATACGAGCCGTCAAATATTGCAGCGCTCGGGCATCTCCACAAACCGCAACCGCTCCGCCAATTGGCAGCCAGGGCCGGCCCGGCTACTATGTCCTGTCCTTTCGGTCCGGCGGCGTACCCAAGTGGTTAAGGGAGAGGTCTGCAAAACCTCCATCCACCGGTTCGAATCCGGTCGCCGCCTCCACCGAGGGGAACTTGCAGTGATACTTTAGCTCTCAGGCGGCGGGCATCTCAGCCGTTCGCTGCGGCTGGTAGACCGCCGGCCGGCCAAGCGTGAGTTCGGTGCGCAAGATTTCGAGCGGACGGGCCATCTCGGCCTCCCAGTCGACGGCCGGTAACAGAGAGGCGCGGCGGCCCCGGCGGTAGGCCCGCCAGTAAACAGAGCCGAGTCCGGTCCGGCCTTCGCTGCGCCCCTTAAAAAAGGCCATGGTGACGATGAAGGCCAGACCGGGATTGCGGGTCTGTCCGTAGGTGAAGGCCAGCAGTGCCGCCTCACCGACGAGGTCGCGGCCGTAACCGGTAAGCACATGCCAAAGGTCGTGGGTATCACGCAGCCGGTGACTGAGCTTGCGGGCGCGCTCGTCGAGAAACTCCGACTCGTAGACGGCGCTGGCCTCAACCAGTCCATCGGCCGTTATCCGTTCGGCCGTCACAAAGTCCGCGTAGGTCCGTCCCAGGCTTCCTGTGGGCATGGCGCGCAAGCGCGCGTGGTCGCCGAGCAGGTCGAGCAGGTCGGTTTCGCGTTCGAGCACACGGCGGCCGACGGGATCGGCCAGTACACGGCGAAAGAGCCGCTCGTAGCTTCGCCAGCCGGCCATCTCCCGGATGATGACGAACACCTCGCCGGTGGCCTCTGGATCGGCCAGCAAACGGCGCATCGCGCGCAGGGCCTTCAGCGGCCTTGCTCGCCTCGGTTTGACAGCGGTCGGTTTCACGGTAGGAACGCCAGCCGGTCGAATTGTGAGCCCCTCCGACCAGTGAGTCAAAAAGGGCGGGGCGGGGAGGAGGGAAGAAATGCTTGTAGCCGACTTCGAGGATATCGAAGCTGAACTGAAGCGGCGCGTGGAGCGCACCATCTGGTGCACGATGGCCACGCAAACTGACAAGGGACGCTTGCGCTCGCGCATCTTGCACCCGATCTGGGAGGGCGCGCGAGCCTGGATCGCCACCGGCCGCCACTCGCCCAAAGAGGCCGATCTCGCGGCCAACCGCTACGTCTCGCTCAGCTACTGGGACCCGGCCCACGAACAGGTCCATGCCGAGTGTAGCTGTCGCTGGGAGGACGGGTTGTCCGAAAAGAAACGTATCTGGGGGCTGTTCGGCCGCACGCCACCACCGATGGGATACGATCTCGGCCTGTTCTGGCCCGAGGGCCCCGAGGACCCCGGCTACGGACTGCTCGAACTCAGGCCCTGGCGTATAGAACTGTGCTCGCTTGCCAGCCTCATCGAAGGCAAGCCAGCAAGGGTCTGGCAAGCGCCGGGCGCTTAACCCGCCGGCCGCCGGAGGCTAACCTGCCCTGGTCGCCGCTGTGTCGGGGTGGTGGAACTGGTAGACACTGGGGACTTAAAATCCCCTGGGCCAAGGCCCGTCCGGGTTCGACTCCCGGCCCCGGCATCTCCACCCCCCCCGAGCGGGTGAAACCGGCTGTCAAGGGTGGACAATTTCGGCCGACCCGGGCTAACCTGTACTAGTGATGCACGCGGCAACAAGAAGTCTATTGGTCGCAGGAATGGCGGCCTTTCTAGTGGCGACTATGGCCGCTCAGGCCTCGGCCTCCGGCCACTCTTCGAACCCCTATGTTCTCGGCCTCAAATGTACGGCCACCAAGCTCAAGGCCGCGGGCAAGGATTGCATGTGCCGCCACAAGGCGCGGGCAAAGTCCGTGGCCAAAGGAATCGTGGTCGATCTGGCCAGGTGCCAGACCAAGCTCATCGCCGGATTCGACAAGGCCGATAGCAAGGGGCAGGGCTGGTGTCGCATCGAAGGCAACGCTGCGGCGGTGGCGGCACGGGTCGATGGCTTTTGCGCCGACGTCAATAGCAGCCTGGCCGGCGCCGGCGAGCTTTCCAAGAGCGAGCGCAAGTGCGCCGCCAAAAAGATCAAGACAGCGGGCAAGCTTTGCCTTTGCATGCACAAGGCTAGCTCGAAAGCGACAAGAAAGGGCCTGGCTCGCGACTACACGAAGTGCCGCACGAAGTTCGCGAGCAGCTTCGCCAAGGCCGAGGCCAAAGGAACCTGCGCCACCAATGGCGACACGGCGGCGGTCGAGGACCTGATAGACGGAGGCTTCGGAGAGGTCGAGGCTGACCTGCTCGACCTCCGCACCGAAGATTTCTCGACCCGCGGCAGTTACGGGGTAGGGCTCTTCTCGCTGGACCTGATCGACGACACCCGCACCACGCAGGCGGCCGGCTCCCTGCCCGAACTTCCGTCGCGCACTCTGCCCACCGAGGTCTGGTACCCGGCCGACGTGCCCGGCTACATCGACCAGCGCAACGCCGCGCTGGTGGACGAGGCCAAGAGCTACCCGCTCATAATACGCTCCCACGGCTTCGGCGGCACGAACATCGACTCGCTGGACCTCACCCGCCACCTGGCAAGCCACGGCTACATAGTAGTGGCCCCGCTCTTCCCGCTATCGAACCTCAACACGCCGGCCGGCGCCAGAACGCTCTTCGACATCGACGAGCAGGCCCGCGACGTGAGCTTCCTCATCGACACAGTGCTCGGCTGGAACAACGACCCCGAGCACATCTTCTACGACCGTGTCGACAGCAGCCGGATAGGCGCCACCGGCCACTCGCTGGGCGGGATTACTTCACTGCTGGCCGGCTACCACGCCGAGGTCGGCGACAGCCGCATAGGTGCGGTCGTGGCGCTGGCCCCGCTGGCCTGCATCGTCGAAGAGGTGTTCTTCGACTCGGGAACCGCGCCGCTCCTGATCATGGGCGGCACCGATGACATGATCACGCCGGTCACGAGCAACCAGATCATCCCCTACCAGAGGGCCAACGCAACGAAGTACCTAATGCTCATTGACGGCGGCAGTCACATCGGCTTTGCCGACCTCTTCCTGGCCGATCCGGACGCCAACGGCGACGAGGCGTTGTTCTGTTCCAATCTCTTCCCGCCCGGCAGCCAGCGGCCCAGTACCGGCGGCATAACGGTCCCGAACGGCTATCTCGGCGGTGCGGCCATGGGCATCGACACGACGGGAGAGCTCTGCGAACCGATCTGCCCCTTTCCGCCGCCTGTCACGCTGAACCACAACGTGCAACAGGAGTTGGTGCAGGCCGGCACGCTGGGCTTTTTCAACTACGTGCTCGACACCGACATATCCGCCCGGCGCCTGCTTCAGTCGCGTTTGGTCGCCGAGAACGAGTCCGTCTCGATGAGCTACGAAGAGCTCGAGTAGTCCCACACCATGCGGTGGTCGCCGGCCTCGCCGAGCAGATCGGCGGGGTTCTTCCTGTCCACGTGGCCGATCAGGCTGTTGTAGACACCGTAACCGACAAGCTCGCGCAACCTGCGGGAGAAACCCCGCACGGTCTCCTGCGCGATCCCGAGCTGCTGGTTCTCCTGCTGGCGGATGAAGCCGGCGCAATAGTTCATGGCGATACCCACGCGCCGCGC
>CAYXZP010000081.1:4393-9530 GCA_964469485.1 uncultured Myxococcales bacterium
GGTCGTATTGGCGCCGCCGCCGTGCCACAGGCTGCCGTGCCATACGAGCACGCTGCCGCGCGCCATCTCGCAGGCCACGCTCTCCTGGTCCTTGCCGTACTCGGGTGACCCCTTGGCCTTGTGAGAGCCGGGGACGACACGGGTAGCGCCGTTCTCCTCGCTGAAGTCCGTAAGCGCCCACATCGTGTTGCAGACGATGGCCGGGTGGGGCTTGGGGAGCGGCATGAGTTGGTCGTCGGCGTGTATGGGCTGCGCGGTCTCACCGGGGTCTATGGCGATGGACGACAGCGAGGACACCAGACAACCCTCGTCGAGAACCGCCTCGACAAGCGGCAGCACAGAGTCGTGGACCGGGACCCCCTCATAGAGCTTGCCGTGAGCGAGCAGGTTGTAGATGCGGACGGTGTGTTCGCCCTCGAAATCGTTTCCCGCCGGCCCGATGTCGCGTTCGTGCTCGAGACGCAGGAGGTCCTCGGAGAGGGCCTCGCCGAGGTCCGCTTCGATCGCGTCCTCGATGACCGTGTAACCGTCCCGCTCTAGGCGGGCCAGGTGCCGCTCAAGCTGCTTCCGAGCGAGCAAGGTGATCCGCGATGGCCCGCTCCCACTCCTCGGGCATGAACATGACCGGGCCTATGCCGCCCTGGTAGGCGACCTTGCCGTCCCTGTCTATGAGGTAGAGTCGTTCGGGAAGGGCATTGTAGGCCTTCATCACGTCGTCGTTCATCTCATCGACCAGCACCGGGAGCTCGAGTTCGAGTCCGAGCGAACAGGCCTCGGCGACCTCGGTGCGTTCGGCCATCGAGCGGTGCTGGCGGTGGACGACGCCGTCGGTCTCGTTGCCGGCGACCTGCCAACCGTCGCTCGAGTGTATCTCCTTGATGTAGACAAGGTAGAAATCGACGCGGTCGCGGTAGCTGCGGTAAATTTCATTGAGACGCCCCGCCGAGGCGCGGAAGGGCGGTCAAGTGTAGCTCCCGAAGACAAGCGCCACCGGCCGCGACCCGAAGTGGTCCGAAAGACGGACCGGGCCGCTGCCGTCGAGCGCCGCCAACTCGAAATCGGGCGCCTCGCTTCCCAGCACGCAGGACCCGGGCTCGCGCTCGAGTATTTCGCTCACGTGCTCGACCGCAAGCGGGTGACTCATCACCTCGGCCATCTCTTCGGTCGATATCGAGGGTTCGGGACCATCCGGGCTAGCCGCACGCGCGGCCATGAGGGCCGCGATCGCCTCATGCAACTCTTGCGCGCTGAGCTTTGCCATGGCCGGATTCTAGGGTCCGGCTGCCCTCAACGCGAACCCGCCGAAACGGCGCCATCCACGGTGTAGACGGCACCGTTGACGTAGGATGCCGCGTCGGAGGCAACGAACAGGATGACGCTGGCGACCTCGCCGGTCTCGCCCAACCGCTTGCCCGGAAGCCGTCGCAGTAGCTCGGCCTGGCCGCCCGGAAGCATCTCGGCCCAGGCCAGCATGGCCGGAGTCGAGATCGTGCCCGGACACACGCAGTTGACTCGCACACCGCTTGTGGCCGCCTCGAGGGCGGCGGTACGGGTGATGTGCATGACGGCCGCCTTGGCGGCCCCGTAGGCCACCAGGCCTGGCTCGCCGCCCATGCCGGCGGCCGAAGAGATGTTGATGATGGAGCCCGAGCCCTGCCCGGTCATAACGCGAAGGGCGGCGCGCACACCGTAGAAGACCCCGTCGAGGGTCACCGACATGACCTCGCGCCAGTTCTCGTCCGTAGTCTCGGTTATCGGACCGCCGAGCGAACAGGCCGCGTTGTTGACCATTACGTCGAGGCGTCCGTAGCGTGCCACAGCCTCGGCCACCAACTGGTCCACGGTGCGCGAGCGCGTGACATCGCCGACCAAAGCCGAGGCCTCGCCACCGGCCGCACCGATCTCGGCGGCGGCCTCCTCGGCGCGCGCGCCGTCGCGGTCGTTGATGAGGACCCGGGCGCCCTCGGCCGCGAAACGCAGCGCCGCTGCCCGGCCTATGCCGGCGCCGGCACCGGTTATGGCGGCGACCTTGTCGGTGAAGCGCTCGGTCAAGAGGCCTGGGCGCGCTCGGTAGGCGGGCTCATCGGTCTCATGCCGGCGGCCTCGAGCATGGCCTCGTCGGCCAGGTGGTCCGGATTTCCGGTGGTGAGTAGTTTGTCGCCGTAAAAGACCGAGTTGGCGCCGGCCAGGAAGCAAAGCATCTGGGCCTCTTCGCTCATCTCGGTGCGGCCGGCCGACAGGCGCACCATCGAGGCCGGCATCATTATGCGGGCCGTGGCCACCATGCGGACCATTTCCACCGGGCGGACCGGTTCGCGTTTGCCGAGCGGCGTCCCCTCGACGGCCACCAGGGCGTTTATCGGAACGCTCTCGGGGTGGCGCGGCTGGTTGGCCAGCTCGACGAGCATCGCACAGCGGTCGTCTGTGGTCTCGCCCATGCCGATGATGCCGCCCGAGCAGACCGTTATGCCGGCATCGCGCACGTGGGCCAGCGTGTCGAGCCGATCCTGGTAGCTGCGCGTGGTGATGATGTCGCCGTAGAACTCGGGCGAAGTGTCCAGGTTGTGGTTGTAAGCGGTAAGCCCAGCCTCCTTGAGCCGGCGGGCCTGTCGGGCCGTCAGCATGCCGAGGGTCACGCAGGCCTCCATGCCGAGGGCGCGCACGCCGCGGACCATCTCGAGAACAGAATCGAAGTCGCCGCCGTCGCGCACCTCGCGCCAAGCCGCCCCCATGCAGAAGCGGCTCGCGCCCGCATCGTGGGCCAAGCGGGCCTTGCCGAGCACATCATCGACATCCATGATCTTTTCGCCCTCGAGCCCGGTGTCGTAATGGGCCGACTGCGGGCAGTACGCGCAGTCCTCCGGACAGGCCCCCGTCTTGATCGAGAGCAGGGAGCAGAGCTGCACCTCGGCCGGCTCGTGATAGCGGCGGTGCAAGGTCTGGGCCCGGAAGATCAGTTCGGGAAGGGGATGGTCATGGACCTGGCGCGCCTCGGCCCGGGTCCAATCGTAGCGGAGTTCCTCTGCCATCGGCGCGTTCTATCCAGACCGGCCCCGAGTGGCAACAAGGCGGGTTCAGGCCGAGGCGCGGCGCTTGTCGAGCAGGTAGAGAAGGACGGCGACCGTCACCAGGCCGGCCATCGCGTTCTCGCCGAGGGCCGTGAAGAGCGTGCCCAGGTTGGCCGCCACCGCGGCCCCTATGAAGGGCACCGAGGACCCGAACAGCAGGTAGACGACGATGGCCAGGGCCACCAGCAGCACACCGAGCTCGGTGGCCTGCCTCAGTCCGCCCTTTACGGCTTCCATCACCGCCTTCATGCCATCATCCCGGGGCGTCCAGTTTAGCATCTCGCCGCCCGGATTTCGCCAGGCGGATCACCGTCACCTCACGGGGGGTGGCCAGGCGTATCGGCTGCCCGGTCATGCCCAAGCCGCGGTTGACGTGCAGGACGCTGTTGCCGATCTCGTAGGTGCCGCGGGGCCAGGGGGTGATGAAGCGGGCTATCGACAGCGGACGCTGCCGGGGCCAGGGCAGGGCGAGCTGGCCGCCGTGGGTATGGCCGGCCAGCACCAGGGAGGCGCCCCGGCGGGCGGCGTGCTTGAAGAGGTCCGGGCGGTGGGTCAGCAGCACGAAGGGGCTCCCCGCGGGCAGCTGCGCACAGAGCCGGTCGATGCGTTCGTCACGCTTGAGCCCGCGAAAATGGTCGGGGCCGCCGCGGTCCTCTATGCCGACCAGGTGCAGGCGTTGGCCGCCCGACTCGACCACGGCCACCTCATCGCGCAGCAGCCGGAACTCCGTGCGCTCGCCGAGCAACTCTGCGACCCGGTCCGCGCCACAGTAGACGTCATGGTTGCCCAGTATCGCGAAGACCCCCAGGCGCGCCTTGAGCCGTGAGAGCTCGGCGAGGCCGGCCTCGAGGCCGGCCAGGTCGGCGGCAATGTCGCCGGTTATGCAAATCAGGTCCGGCTCGAGACGGTTGACCTTCTCGATGTAGCCACGCAGTCGCTCGGGCGACATGAAGATGCCGAGGTGGAGGTCGCTCAGCTGAACCAGTCGCAGGCCATCAAAGGTATCGGGCAGCCCTTCGACCGGCACTTCGAGCTGCTCGATGGTCAAGCGCGCCTGCCCGAACACGTAGCCATAGGCCAGCGCGGCGCCGACCAGCAACACCCCGTAAGCGGACAAGCGAACCGCGAAGGTCCAGTAGCCCGCACCCAGGGACGCCGCGCCGAGCGAGCCGGCCAGCTCGGCCAGCGCCCATATCACCGCGAACGCGAGATAGCTGGCAAGGACGAACCCGAGAGCGAACAGCGAGACAAAGCCGATCCGCAGATGCACGCGGCGTAGCAGCCCGAGCGCGCCGGCCTGCGACAGGGGCAGCGCGAAGGCCGCCGAGTTGAGCCCCAGAAAGACCACCGGACCCAGGGCGTGCGCCCACAAGGAAAAGTGCAGGTCGAAAAGTCCCGCACTGACCACGGCCAAGGTCGTCCACTGGCCGACCGCTACGGCGGGCCGCAGGAACGCAAAGAAGTTCTGCCAAAAGAACCGGGCCGGGTCGCGCAGCTCTGCCATCAGCGGAACAGGTCCTCATCCGGTGGGCGTATCAGGTCGCGGGCCCGGCCCTGGCCGCTCTGGTATCGAAAACCGCGGACCAGCACGGCTGGAACACCATCGGACTTGCCCATGACCATGCCGGCGGCGGCGGCCAGCTGGTCGGCCACGGCGACCACGGTGTGCTCCAACACGCGGCCGTTGCGGTCTAGGGTGCCGCTGAGGTCGCTGATGACCTCGAGGCCGGCCGCGCCGATGGCAAGGTCGAGCTGGCCCAGGCGCCAGGGCCGCCCGAAGGTGTCGGCAACCACCACGGCCAGCTCGCGGCCGAAGTGGGCCGACAGGGCCTCGCGAAGTCGTGCCGCCGAACGGTCTGCGTCCTCGGGAAGAAGCGTCACTTCGTCCTCGTCGGCCTGATTGGAACGGTCTATGGCCGAGTTGGCCGCTACCCAGCCGGGTCCGGTGGCCGTAATGAGGTGGCCGTCGCGCATGCGCAAAACCTCATTTGCTTGTTGAAGGGCCAGGCCCACTAGGCGTGGGTCCTTCTCGTAACGGTCGGCGAAGTCGCGCGCCTCGGCCGACGGCT
>CAYXZP010000082.1:0-9347 GCA_964469485.1 uncultured Myxococcales bacterium
GGCGATGTGGGCGTGATGGACGAGCGCGGTTACATCCGCATCACCGACCGCATCAAGGACATGTTCATCATGGGGGGGTTCAACTGTTACCCGGCCGAGATCGAGAACGCCCTGGTCGAACACGAGGCCGTGGTGCAGGCGGCCGTCATCGGCGTTCCCGACGAGCGCATGGGGGAGGTCGGCATGGCCTATCTCGTGTGTGCGGGCGGCCGAGCGGCCGGCCTCGATGAGGCGAGCGTGGTCGAATGGTGCCGGGCGCGGATGGCCAATTACAAGGTTCCGAGATACGTGGAGTTCGTCGATGAGCTTCCGATGAACGCCTCGGGCAAGGTTACCAAGTTCGTGTTGCGCGAGCGGGCCCGGGACAAGCTGTCGGCGCGAGGGTGAGCGGTCCGGTGGCGAACAAACAGAGAGTGCCCGCGGTGGAGGGCTGGTTCACGATAGACGGGGACCCGCGCCTCATTGGCAGCCGTTGCAAGAAGTGCCGAAGTTTCTTCTTTCCGCGCGAGGCCTTCTTCTGCCGCAACCCGCTGTGTACCGGCCGCGACTTCGAGGAGGTCAAGCTCGGGCGCCACGGGCGGCTGTGGTCCTACACCGACGCCCAGTACCAGCCGCCGCCGCCCTACATACCCACGACCGATCCCTACGAGCCCTTCGCGATCGCCGCGGTCGAGCTTGCCGACGAGAAGATGGTCGTGCTCGGCCAGGTGGCCGGCAGCCTCGGCGTCGAGGATCTTCGGGTGGGCATGGGAATGATCATGGACGTGGCCCCGCTTTACGAGGACGACGAGCACGAGTACCTGACCTGGGTCTGGAGGGCGGCCGGTGAATAGGGAGGTCGCCGTCCTCGGGGTCGGGATGCACCCCTGGGGCAAGTGGGGCCGTAATTTTGCCGAGTACGGGGTCGAGGCCGCCAACACGGCTCTTGCCGATGCGGGACTCGAGTGGACCGATATCGGCTACGTCGCCGGTGCCGACACCATACGCAACGGCTATCCGGGCTACGTTGCCGGCGCCACCATGTCGCAGGCCCTCGGTTGGTCGGGCGTCCAGGTGTCGAGTTCCTACGGCGCCTGCGCTAGCGGCACGCAGGCCGTCGATATAGCCCGTGCCCAGATACTCTCGGGCAAGTGCGAGGTCGCGCTGGCCGTCGGTGCCGACACCACACCCAAGGGGTTTCTGGCACCGAGCAGGGGCGAGCGTCCGGATGATCCCGACTGGTTGCGCTTCCGCCTTATGGGGGCGACCAACCCGACCTACTTCGGCCTCTACGCGCGCCGCCGCATGGACCTTTACGGCTCGACGGAAGAGGACTTTGCCAAGGTAAAGGTCAAAAACTCCCGACACGGACTGTCCAACCCCAACGCTCGCTATAAGAAGGAAGTGACGGCCGAAGAGGTTCTGGCCTCGCCCCTGGTGGCCAGTCCCCTTCATTTGCTCGACATCTGCGCGACCAGCGACGGCGGGGCGGCGGTCGTTCTTTCGAGCATGGAGTTCGCGCGCAAACACACGACCGACCCCGTCAGGCTTGCCGCCGCGGCCACCATCACGCCGAGCTATCCGAACACGGTGATAGAAATGCCCAATTTCTCCACCGACTCGGCCGCCGCCGTCGAGCTGCCGGCGGTTCCCTTCCGCGACTCGATCGCGCGAGGCGCCTACGAGGAGTCCGGCTTGGGACCCGAGGACCTCGACCTGGCGGAGGTCTACGACCTCTCGACGGCTCTCGAACTGGACTGGTACGAGAACATCGGGCTCTGCGACCCCGGCGGCGCCGAGCGGCTTCTCAACGACGGCGCGACCAGCATCGGCGGTTCCATACCTGTGAACCCGAGCGGCGGTCTTGGCTGCTTTGGCGAGGCCGTGCCCGCACAGGCCATCGCCCAGGTCTGCGAGCTTGCCTGGCAGTTGCGCGGCCAGGCCAAGGGCCGGCAGGTCGAGGGCGCCAGCACGGGCCTGGCCGTGAACCAGGGGCTATTCGGCCACGGTTCCGCGGTCATCCTCAAGCGCTAGCCTAAAGCCCGTGTCCTGGAAGCCCGGACCTCGTCCCGAGTGGCTCGAGAGCCTCAACGAGTTGGGCCGCGGGCGCCATGGTCCGGCCGCGCTGGTCCCTCTCGATGAAAGATCACTGATCGACGCCGCCGGCGCGGCAACGGGGCTGGACGACTTCGGCGATGACGGTTTCCGCGACGGGCTTTCCGTTCTTCTGCGTTCGCTGGAGGAGGAGGCCGCCCTCAACCTGTTCGGGCGTCTTCGCGCGCGCGCCGAACTGCAGCGCGTTCTCGAAAGCCGGTTGAAGCTGCGCGACACCTTCAAACGCCATCCGGAGATCGGTGCGGAGGAGATCCGCGAGCCGGTCTTCGTCACCGGCCTGGCGCGCACGGGAACCACCATAGTCCACGAACTGCTATGGAAGGACCCCGCACACCGGGCCCCTTTGCTTTGGGAAATGATGTATCCGGTGCCGCCGCCCGAGTCGGCCACGTATGCCACCGACGCCCGCATCAAGGCCGCCGACCAGGAGATGGGCATCATGGAGCTGGCCGTACCCGAGTTTCGCACCATGCACGAGAACGCCGGCGCCTTGCCGAGCGAGTGCATCTTCATTTTCGCCCACGAACTGAAGACCGAGATGTTCGTCGGCAACTACAACGTGCCGAGTTACGCGATATGGATGGCTTCGCAAGACCTCAGGTCTCTCTACGAGTACCACCGCGACTTTCTCAAACTGTTGCAGTGGAAGAACCCCGGCGGTCGCTGGGTGCTAAAGGCACCCTCGCACCTGAACCAGTTACGAACCTTGTTCGAGGTCTATCCCGACGCCCGCGTGGTCGTCACGCACCGCGATCCGCTGCGCGTGCTCGGCTCCTTGTGCAACTTGATGGCCACCCTTCGATGGATGCACAGCGACAGCGTCGATCACGATTCGGTGGTTGCCACCATGTCGATGGGGTACGGCTATCTGGTCGAACGCGCCATGGGTCTTCGTGACGATGGTTCGCTGCCGGCCGACCGCGTGATCGATCTCGTCCACGCCGACCTCGTCGAAGATCCCATCGCGGCTTTGCGGTCCGTCTACCAGGGGCTTGGCGGCGACTTGTCGGAGGCGGCCGCGTCCGCCATCAAAGAACATCTGGCCGCCAAGCGGGCCGCCTCCTCGGGCGCCCATGAGTACAGCTTCGCCGACACCGGTCTGGATCTGGCCGTCGAGCGTGCGCGTTACGCCGGCTACCAGCGGCGTTTCTCGGTTCCCTCCGAACTTTGAGGGCGGTCAGTCGAGCTTGAAGCTCTCGCAGTCCGGGACCGGAGGGTTCTGGCCGGCAAGGCACCAGCGCAGCAGCATCATCCCTTCGAGCCGCCCGCCGCTGTCGAGCCAGTTCGCTCGCCCGGGGTCGCGCGGGGCGATGACCAGCGTCCATGAGCCGTCGGCGTTCGCCTTGGCATTGGCGTTGTTGAGGCATACCTGGCGGCCCAGATACTCGTAGGACTCGAGCCAGGGATTGAGCAGCACCAGGCCCCAGTAGGCGAAGTCCTGTGCGGGCGGGCGGATGGTAACCGCCAGCGCTTCGTCGCCGGCCAAGCGCCAACGGCCGCCGTAGTAGGCCATGTCGGCGTCGGAATGGCTGCGGACGCCGTGCTCGTGTGAGTCGACGTGGTCGCGGCCCGAGCGCCCGGTCAGCTGATTGACGCTGAAGCCGGAAAGTTCGTAGGTGTCGATACAGAAGCGCGTGACCTTGAGCAGGAAGTGGGCGGCGGTATCGAGCCGTTCGGCGAGCACTTCGGGGGAAGGTTCGGGGCCGGCCGGGCGACCGCCCTCGCGCTGGACCGTGAGTTCGGCCGGGCGCTGGCGGGCGCGGTCGGTGAAGGTCTCGCGCACGGCAAGCTGCGCGGTGTCCGGCGGAAGCTCGAGGGAGTTCGGGCCTTCGGCCGCGGGACCGAGCCGCAACTCGAAGCTGCCGTCGGCCGCGATGTCGAAGTCATCGAGGTTTCTCTGAAGCGTGGTCCCGCCGCCGGGGTCGTCGCTGCGGAACACGTCGGTGCCGAAGGTCAGCCCCGCGTAGGGCGCCTGGCCGCGGTTGCCGGACAGAACGTAGTTCTGTCCGCTGTCGAGGGTGACGAAGTGGTAGTTGACGTCCGGGTTGTCGCCCATGAGCTTGCGGTAGGGGCTCTGGCTGAGAAAGATAACCGGGTTGAGCGGATCGGACTTCTCGATGATCCACTCCTGGGCCAGGCTCGCGATGCGCGTTACCCAGCGGTAGCCCTCGGCCCAGTCGCCGGGCGTTGCCGGCTGTTCGGCGGCCGCCATCAGACCGGCGGCTTCCTCTTGCGCACGCAGCCATCCGTCGAAGGCGCGCTTTAGAACTTCGGGTGCTTGTGGAGCCATATCGAGCGCGGTCGGGGAATGCCTCCGTTTGGGGTAAGGGCCTCCTTGCGACTCGGGGCGGCCGATAGTATCCAAACTCGTTTGCCCTTGCCATGGGCGCCCGCCGCTGCCCGGAAGCGGCGGAGGGGGGTTCGAGATGCAAGTACGAAACGTGGTTTTGGTGGACGGTGCGCGCTCGGGCTTCGCGCGTGGCGCGCGCGGTTCCCTGGTGGCCACACGTCTCGACGAGGCCGGGGCCACCGTCCTGCGCGCCCTTCTCGACCGCAACCCAAAGATCCCCGGCTCGATGATCGAGGATATCGGGGTCGGCAACGTCACCGGCCAAGGCTCCGAGTTCGCATACCTCGGCAACGTGCAGCGGCTGGCCGGCCTTCCCATGGAGGTCTGTTCCTTCCACACCAACCGCCAGTGCGGCTCCAGCATGGAGACCCTTCACCGGATCGCGATGGGGATAATGGTCGGCACCAGCGACTGTGGTGTCGCGATGGGAATAGAGCGTATGGGGCGGACCATAGGAGGCGGCGGCAAGGGAAACCGCATAACCCGATTCAACCCCAAGATCGCCGAACCCAACCAGGTGCAGCGCGCCCCGGCCGAGGACCACCACGAGTACTTCTCGGTGCCCTTTCCCGATTACCTGATGTCGACCCCCTGGATACAGAGCATGCCGCAGACGGCACAGAACGTGGCCGAGGTGTACGATTTGGGCCGTTCGGAGTTGGACGAGTACTCTGCGGCCAGCCACGCCAAGAGGCATGCGGCCGCCGAGGCCGGCACCTACAAGGACGAGATCATTCCGCTGGAGGTCGAGACCCCGGTTTTCGACGACGAGGGCAACTGGCTCGAGGACGAACAGGGCCAGGCCGTCGTCTTCGACCGCGACGAGTGCACACGGCCCGGCACGACGGCCGAGAAGCTGGCCGGTCTGCCGGCCCTCAGGGGTCTCGAGAGCTGGGACGACCGCGAGCTGGTGATAACGGCCGGCAACTCTTGTCCGACCAACGACGGGGTCTCGGCCGCCATCCTCATGGCCGAGGACAAAGCGCTCGCGCTCGGTCTCGAGCCGCTCGCGCGCATCGCCGGCATGGGGGTGGGCGGGGTCAAGCCGCAGCTCATGGGACTCGGGCCCGTGGTCTCATCCAAGAAGGCCCTCAGGCACGCCGGCGTCGAGGCCGGTGCGGTCGGGCGTGTCGAGTTCAACGAAGCCTTCGCCGCCCAGGTCATCCCCTCGGTGCGTGAGATCGGTCTGGACCCGGCCGGGGTCAACGTCAACGGCGGTTCTCTTGCCATCGGCCATCCGCTCGGGGCCACTGGCGTGAGGCTCGTCGTCACGGTCGCGATGGAATGCCGTCGAAGCGGCCAGCGCTACGGCCTGGGCACACAGTGCATAGGGGCCGGCATGGGCATCTCGACCGTGGTCGAGAGCCTCAACTGATGGACAAGGTCATTAGCGCGGCCGACGCCGTCGCCGAACTGGCCGACGGTATGACGATCGGCATCGGCGGTTGGGGCGCAAGGCGAAAGCCGATGGCGCTCGTGCGGGAGATCCTTCGCTCGCCGCTTCGTGACCTCACGGTCGTCTCCTACGGAGGACCCGACGTCGGTCTGCTGGCCGCAGCGGGCAAGATAAAGAAGCTCGTCTTCGGTTTCGTCACCCTCGACGTCATCCCGCTCGACGCCCACTTCCGCAAGGCCCGCCAGGCCGGCGCCTTCGAGGTGATGGAGCTGGACGAGGGAATGTTCCAGTGGGGTCTCAGGGCCGCCTACCTGAGGCTGCCCTTCCTGCCGACGCGCGCAGGTCTGGCCACCGACGTCGAGAAGGTCAACCCGGGGCTTCGCACGGTGCGCTCGCCCTACGACGACGGTGAGACCCTGCTGGCGATGCCGGCCCTCGAGCTCGATGCGGCGCTGGTCCACGTCGACCAGGCCGACGCGGGCGGCAACGGACAGATACTGGGGCCCGACCCCTACTTCGACGATCTCTTTTGCGGCGCGGCCGAGAAGGCCTACCTGAGCTGCGAACGCGTGGTCCCCGCCGAGCGCTTTCTCGAGGACGGTTGCGTGCACACGATGACGATCAACCGCTCACTTGTGAGCGGCGTCATCGAGGCCCCGTTCGGCGCGCACCCGAGTTCCTGTGTGCCGCGTTACGGGATAGACCGTGAGCATCTCGAGGAATACAGCGCCGCGGCCGCGAGCGAGGAGGCCTGGCGGGCCTATTCGGCAAAGTACATAGACGCGGACCCGGGGGCCTACCTCGAGGCCGCGGGCGGCGCCGACCGCCTAGAGGGAATCTCAGCCCCGGTCTTTTGATATGGGCGACTCGGGCAGGGACCATTCACTGGCCGAACTGGCCATCGCGGCCGCCGCGCGCGCGTGGGCCGACGACGGTGAGGTGCTGGCCTCGGGACTGGGTGTGGCGCCCAGGCTTGCCGCCGGTCTGGCCTGGCTGACGCTCAACCCGGACCTGATGATGACCGACGGCGAGTGCATGCTGGTCTCCGAGCCGGTGCCGCTCGGGCCGCGTGGTTCCTACCAGCCCAAGGTGGAAGGTTGGCTACCCTTTCGCAGCATCTTCGAGCTGCTATGGAGCGGGCGGCGGCACGCGATGACCATGCCCACGCAGATCGATCGTTACGGCCAGACCAACATATCGGTGATCGGCGATCACGCGGCGCCCAAGGTGGCCCTGCTCGGCGTGCGCGGCATACCGGGCAACTCGATAAACCACCCCTGCAGCTTCTTCATGCCGGCCCACAACAGACGGGCCTTTGTCGAGCGCGTCGACATGGTGAGCGGTGTCGGTCACGACCCCGGCCGCTGGGCCGACGGCGTGAGGCGCGATCTTCACGAGCACCGTCTGTTGGTGTCCGATCTCGGTGTTTTCGATTTCAAGGGCGCCGATCACGCGATGCGGCTCACCCATCTTCACCCCGGCGTCACGGTCGAAGAGGTACGCGAGAACACCGGCTTCGAGTTGGAACTCGCAGGCGATGTCGGCGAGACACCCGCGCCGACCGGCGAACAGCTCGATATCCTGCGCAATCGGCTCGACCCCCACGACCTGCGCGCCGGTATCTTTCCGGCGAAGAAGGGCTGACAGTGTCCGATCCGCTCAACACCAGGGCCTGTGAACTGTTTGGAGTACGCTATCCGGTGGTGCAGACCGCCATGGGCTGGGTGGCCACCCCCGAGCTGGTCGCCGCCACGGCGAACGCCGGCGGCATGGGCTTTCTGGCCTGCGCCACGCTTCGCTTCGAGGAGGCCGACTCCGAGATAAGAAGGACCAGGGAGCGTACCGCCAAGCCCTTCGGCGCTCACCTTCTGCTGGAACAGCCGGGGGCCTCCGATATCGTCGACTCGATCATCCGCCACGACGTCAGGGCGGCCAGCTACAGCCGCGCGCCCAACGCTTCCTTTATAGAGCGCCTCAAATCAGGCGGGGTCCTGTGTGTGCCCACGGTGGGGGCGCTGCGTCACGCCGAGAAGGCCGTCGAGTTGGGCGCCGACATGATAGTGGCCCAGGGCGGCGAGGGCGGCGGCCATACCGGCTCGGTGCCGACCTCGCTGCTGGCCTCGCAGGTGGTCGGCGCCGTCGGTGTGCCAGTGCTCCTTGCCGGCGGTTTCCACGACGGCCGCGGCCTGGCCGCGGCCCTTGCCTGGGGCGCCGACGGCATCGCCATGGGCACCCGCTTCCTTCTGACGGCCGAGTCGCCGGTCCCGCGCGAGACGCTCGACCGTTACTTCGCGGCCGCTGTTGGCGATGTCGTCGTCACGACCGAGGTCGACGGGCTCCCGCATCGCATGATACGCAACGAGTTCGTGAGGCGTCTCGAACGCGGTAACCCCGTGAGCCGGCTCCTGCGCGCGCTGGCAAGCGGCCTGACCTATCGCAAGATGACAGGGGCCAGCGTTGGCGAACTGCTACGGTCGGGGCTGGCCATGCGCCGGGGTGACCGTCTCACGCGCACGCAGATGCTGATGGCCGCCAACGCGCCGGTCTTCATTCGGCGCGCCATGGTCGAAGGGCGTCCGGCCGAGGGCGTGCTTCCGAGCGGGCAGGTGGCCGGCCTGATAGATGACCTTCCGAGCTGCAAGGATCTCATGAGCGGTATCGTCGACGAGGCCCGCCGAAGATTGGCGGCGCTGGCAAGCGAGGTGTGAAAGTGGCGTTCAATACGACAGTACAAGACGGAATCGCGGAACTGGTGCTCGACAAGCCGCCGGTCAACGCCTTCGATTCGAAGGAATGGTTCGAATTGGCCGCGCTCTTTCGCGAGCTTGGCGGCAGCGACGACGCCAACGTCGTGCTCTGCCGCAACGAAGGCAAGGGGTTCTGCGCCGGCGTCGACATAAAAGAGCTGCAGGCCGACAGTTCCCGCATAGTCGAGGTCAACCGCGGCTGCTACGAAGCTTTCGCCGCCATCCATGACTGCCGCCTGCCGGTCATAATGGCCGTGTCGGGTTTCTGTCTGGGCGGCGGCATCGGCATGGTCGGCTCGGCCGACATCATCCTGGCCAGCGACGATGCGACCTTCGGTCTTCCCGAGATAGACCGCGGCGCCATGGGCGGCGCCACCCATCTGGCCCGCATGTTCCCGGTCCAGAAGGTTCGCCGGATGTTTTTTACCGGCGAGCCCATAAGCGCCGCCGAAGCATACCGCCTCGGCGCCGTTGAAAGCGTCCACCCGCGCGAGGAACTGCCCGGTGCCGCGCGCGAGCTGGCCGCCAAGATAGCCGGCAAGAGTCCGCGCGCGGTCCGTGTGGCCAAGCGCGCGCTCGACGGCATAGAGCCGGTCGACATAAAGCGCAGCTACCGCTTCGAACAGGGTTTCACCTTCGAGATGTACAGTTCGCCCGACTCGCAGGAAGCGCGCGACGCCTTCGTCGAGGGGCGCGAGGCGGCCTTCAAGGACAGGGGCGAGGACAAGGCCAAATAGAAGAAATCAATTGGACCTCCATT
>CAYXZP010000083.1:0-3136 GCA_964469485.1 uncultured Myxococcales bacterium
ACCCGGATCAGTGGAACTGGACGCATAGCCGCTGGCGCACCCGCCCCGAGGAAGAGGCCAAGGATGCCAAAAAGTCCGTATAGAACGGCTAAGAGAGAAGGGCACCTACAGTAAGTATTAGAAATTATTACCTTGGCGGCCTTAAAAGATTTGTATTCGTTATGTTAGGGGCTTAGCCTGTTCGCTGTGCCTGAGGCTGCTGTCCCCCAAGCTACCAAGAAGCCGGTCGAGGAACTCGAGCGTGTAGTCATTCGCTTTGCCGGCGATTCGGGCGACGGCATGCAGCTTGCCGGCACCCAGTTCACCACCGAGTCGGCACTGGCGGGCAACGACATCGCGACGCTGCCGGATTTCCCGGCCGAGATCCGGGCCCCGGCCGGAACACTGGCCGGAGTGAGCGGCTTCCAGCTTCACTTCTCGAGCACCGAGATCTTCACGCCCGGCGACCAGCCCGATGTCTTGGTCGCGATGAACCCTGCGGCGCTGGCCGTCAACGTCGACGACCTTTGCGACGGCGGGGTGCTGATAGTCGACACGGACGCTTTCAGTCAGGCCAACCTGAGGAAGGCCGGCTTCGGTGACGACCCGCTCGAGAGCGACACGCTCGCGCAACGGGTGCGCCTCTTCAAGGTCCCGATCACCAAGCTCACAACGACCGAGCTGGCCGACCTCAAGTTGCCCAACAAGACCGTGGTGCGGTGCAAGAACTTCTTCGCGCTCGGGCTCTGCTCTTGGATGTACAACCGCCCGGTCGAGGAAACCTTCGAGTGGATCGCAAAGAAGTTCACGAAGGCCCCCGTCCTGGTGGAGGCCAACACGAGGGCGTTCAAGGCCGGCTGGAACTACGGAGAGACCACCGAGGCCTTTGCGGCAAGTTACAAGGTCGGGAAGGCCGACCTAGCCCCCGGCGTATACACGAGCATCACCGGTAACCGCGCGCTCGCCTACGGGCTCATGGCGGCAGCAGCGCGGGCCGACAAGCGCCTCTTCTACGGTTCCTACCCGATCACCCCAGCCAGCGACATTCTCCACGAGCTGGCCGCGCAGAAACATCTCGGGGTCATCACCTTCCAGGCCGAGGACGAGATCGCGGCCGTCGGCGCCGCCCTCGGGGCCTCCTTCAGCGGCGCGATAGGGGCCACCGCCTCGAGCGGACCCGGTATCGCACTAAAGAGCGAGACCATTGGTCTGGCCGTGATGACCGAGCTGCCCCTGGTGGTTGTCAACGTGCAGCGCGGCGGACCGAGCACGGGACTGCCCACCAAGCCGGAACAGGCCGATCTCATGCAGGCGCTGTGCGGGCGCAACAGCGAAGCTCCGGTCGTGGTGGTGGCGCCGGCCACGCCGACCGAATGCTTCGAGATCGCATTCGACGCCGTTAAGGTCGCCATCAAGTACATGACCCCCGTTATCATCCTCTCCGACGCCTTCCTCGCCAACGGGGCCGAGCCGTGGATGATCCCCTCCTTCGATTCTCTGCCGGAGATCACGGCGCGTTACTGGTCGGAGAGCCTGGCCTTCCATCCCTACCTGCGTAACGAGGACACGCTGTCGCGACCCTGGGCGGTGCCGGGAACGCCCGGGCTCGAACACCGGGTCGGCGGTCTCGAGAAGGACTACGAGACCGGCGACATCAGTTACGACCCGGCCAACCACGAACGCATGATACGGGTGCGAGCGAGCAAGATAGAGCGTGTGAGCGAGGAGATAGCACCGACGACGGTCGCCGGCAGTGAGTTGGGCGAGGTCTTGATAATCGGTTGGGGTTCTACCTACGGTGCCATAACCGAGGCGGTGCGCAGGCTGAACGACGAGGGCCTGGCCGTGGGCCATGTGCACCTTCGTTGGCTCAACCCGCTCCCCCAGGATCTCGGGAAGACAATCGATCGTTTCAAGCGGGTTATCGTGCCCGAGACCAACCTGGGACAACTCGTGCGCGTCCTGCGCGATCGATTCCTCGTCGACGCCGTACCCGTCAACAAGATCGAGGGCCAACCCTTCAAGGTGACCGAGATCATGGACGCGGTGCGCCGCCATACGGAGGCCGCCTGATGGCCGAGCCGGTCACTGAAAAGCTCACGCGCCAGGATTTCGTAAGCGACCAGGACGTACGCTGGTGCCCGGGTTGCGGCGACTACGCCATCCTCGCCCAGGTCCAGAGGGTCATGCCCGAGCTCGGTCTTGCCCGCGAGAACACGGTCTTTGTTTCCGGCATCGGCTGCTCGAGCCGGTTTCCCTACTACATGAACACCTACGGGTTCCACGGTATTCACGGGCGCGCGCCCGCCATCGCCACGGGCCTGAAGATGTCGCGGCCCGAGCTTTCGGTGTGGGTCGTGACCGGGGACGGCGACGGTCTGAGCATCGGCGGCAATCACCTGATTCATATCCTGCGGCGCAACCTCGACATCAACATCCTGTTGTTCAACAACGAGGTCTACGGTCTGACCAAGGGCCAGTTCTCGCCGACCTCGCGGCTGGGCCAGATCACCAAGTCGAGTCCGCAGGGCGTGGTCGATCATCCTTTCGACGCAGCTTCGGTGGCGCTGGGCGCAGGCGCCACTTTCGTGGCCAGGACCATCGACGTCGAGCAGAAACATCTACAGTCGGTCATAAGGCGCGCCGCGGCCCATCGAGGCACGTCCTTCGTCGAGATCCTGCAGAACTGTCCCGTTTATAATGACGGCCCCTTCGCCGCGCTTACGGACAAGGGCGCCCGGATCGAGAACCAGCTCGTTCTCGAACAGGGCGCGCCGCTGCGTTTCGGCGCCGGTGGTTCATCAGGCATCCGGCTTACCAAAGAGATGGAGCCGGAGATCGTCACGGTGGACGCGGTCGGCGAGTCAGAGCTTCTCGTCCACGACGAGGGCAACCGCGCGCTGGCCTATTTCCTGGCCCGCCTCGAGCGCCCCGACTTTCCGGTGCCTCTTGGGGTGCTCCACTGCCGCGATCGCGCCGTCTACGAGGATCTCGTCTATGCACAGCTTGACGAGGCCGCCGAACAGGCGTCCGGAGCGCGCGGAGCCACCAAGGGCGAGCGCTTCGATTCTCTGTTTGCAAGTGGCGATACCTGGGCCGTAGAGTAGGCGGCGCCATGGCCGACGAGAAGGACACCGAAGTAGAGGAGTTCATCGAC
>CAYXZP010000083.1:3146-6588 GCA_964469485.1 uncultured Myxococcales bacterium
ACTTTGTTCTGCGAAGAAGAGCCCGTCACTGCCATGGTGTTCATCGACGCCAGCATCCGCGAGGTCAAAGACACCGGGGCTCCGCGCGTCTTCGACGAGGATATGCTGCGCGAGCCGGTTACCATTCTCGAGCCGCGCGAACCGGTCGTCATCGAACCGCAGGTGCCTGCGGTCGAAGCTATCAAGAAGATGCAGGACGAGCGTATCGGCTGTGTCCTGGTGGTGCGCTCGGGCAAGCTCAAGGGGATATTCACCGAGCGCGATGTGCTGACCCAGGTGGTCGGCAAGGGCATCGACGCCGCCAAGACCCCGGTGCGGAAGTTGATGACGGCTAACCCGGAATACCTGCGCCCCACCGATTCCATCGCCTACGCCCTCAACAAGATGAGCCTCGGCGGTTATCGTCACGTTCCCCTGGTCGATAACGCGCGGGTTCCGGTCGGGGTCATCTCGGTCAAAGACATCGTCAACTACCTCGTCACTTTCTTTTCCAAGAGCGTGATGAACCTGCCCACCTTGCCCAGGCAGAACTACACCCGGGAGAGGGAAGGGGCCTGAGCTTTCCCGTTCGGCCGGTCAGCGGATGGGGGTCGAAGACACTCTCGAAGGTTTGCGCGCGCAGGTCGAAGAGCTGGTAGGACTGCTGACCCGTTCCGAGGCCGCACCGGAGCCCGCGCCCGACAGGGCCGGCGCCGCCCTTGAACTGGACCGCAGCGTTTCGCGTCTGGCCACACGCCTGGACCAAGCCGGCGAGCTGCTGGCCATGCTGACCGACCTGCTCGAGACCCAGGCCGACCGGCTCGAGGCCCTCGAAGAGCGTGTCGAAGCGCTCGGCGGCCACGAGACGGCCCGGGCTGAGAGCGCGGGGCGCACGATCAAGGCCGCGAAAGCCCACCCGACGGTCCTCGTGGTGGACGATCTACCCGAGGCCCGCACCCTGCTTTCCATCTATCTGTCCAAGACCGGCTACCAGGTGGTTACCGCGAGCAGCGCCGAAGACTGCCTGGCCAAGCTTCGCCATCATGAGGTCGACGCCATCGTGCTCGATGCCGAATTGAGCGGCGCCAACGGAGACCACGTTCTCCAGGTGATACGCGAGGAGGACTGCTACGCCGACAAACGGACGGTTCCCGTTATCGTCTACACCGCCTATCCCGGCCGCGTCGGACGCGACATGGCCGCCCAATGGGGCGCCACCGAGTACGTGGTCAAGGGGGGCGATATGTTGCCTCTGATGAGCGCGCTGATCAGACACACCTCGGCGCCACGGTCGTGACGGCGCGGCGCCGGGGCGCGACTTTCGCCGCGCTGGCGATGCTTTGCCTCGCCGCCGGCGTGTGGACCGGGCCGGCACGAGCCCAACTCGTCCTCAACGCCCCGCTCGAACGCTATACGATACGGTCCTTCCGCTACTCGCCTCCGGCGGGTCAGGGTTGGCGTTCGACCGAGATGGAGGCCAACGGACTCAACTTTGTCTTTGCCGAGCGAACCGTTCCGGGTGCCATAAACATCCGCGCCGATATAACGCTCGAGGCCTTCGATGTTCCGGCAGGTTCGGCCGTCCCTTCGGCGCGGGCCCTTACCGAGCTGGCCCGCGGCCAGCAGGCGGCCGAGCGCAAGCAGTCGCTGGTGTCCTCCACCGAGGTGTCGACCGTTCCCGGCCGTCAGGGGCTACAGACCTATTCTTTGGTCTCCAAGATCGGCGAGGTGGAGATACACGAGGTGTTCTTCGTGTTGCTGTCCCCGGACCGTTCGTCGTATCTGGTGGCGAAGTTCGCGACCAAGGAGCCGGGCTACCGCGACGAGCTCTACTGGGCGCAGTTCTACGGCGCCCTCAGTTCCCTCGGATCCGACGGCTAGGCCTTGGTGACGAGTGTGGCGGCCAACCCGTCGAACAAAAGATCGGCGATGTCATCGGCCGTCTGTTTCGGCCCGGCCCCGAGCAAGGGCATGACCTCGGGCTGAACGAAGAAGCGTCCGAGTCCGCCGAGCACCAGTGCGCATGCGGCCGTATCGACCGGTCCCACCTCTTTTTCAGCCACGGCCCGTACGAGCAGATCTTCGGCGACCGCCACGACGTAGTGCTCGTGGGAAGAGCACAGTCTTGCGGCCCCCGGCAGGGTGGCCAGCTCGCGCGAGAACAGCTCGGTTGCCTGTCCCACCGCATTGTTGGCCGCGTGCAGGTAGGCTCGCAGCGCGGCCAGCGGTTCCATGCCGGGTTCGATGGCCGCCATCGCGCGCCGCCCGATCCTGTGAAGCCGGCGGTCGATGACCATGAGCACGAGTTCGTCCTTGCTAGGCGCCAATCCGTAGAGGGTGCGTAGCGAGCAGTTCAGCCGCTCGGCGATCTCGGCCAGGGTGAACTGGAACAGCTCGCCGGCCACGGCGAGTTTCTCGAGTTGGTCCAGGATGTCCTTCTGCCTGGCCGTCAGGCGGCGTTCCTCTTCGGGCGCCAGCAGTGGGCGCGGCGCACGAACGGCGCTTGCCCGTGCGGCCGGGCTAGCCATCGAGCAAGGACTCCGGCAGCTCGACCACGCGGGCGCGCCACCATTCCCCGAGACTCTTGGCCTGCGGGTCCTGTCGGGTGGAGGCGGCAACGCCTTCTTCGAGCAATCCGTGTACCACGAAGTTGAGGGCTCTGAGGGCGGGCAAGCGGTGGCGGTCCACGCGCAGGGGGCCCAGCTCGGGCAGAAGCTCACGCAGGCGCTGCTCGGTCATGTGTTCGTCGAGCCAGGCCCAGGCTGCGTCGCTACGGGCGAAGATCCCGAGGTTGGCATTTCCGCCCTTGTCTCCCGAACGGGCTCCGAAGATGCTTCCGAGCGCCCCGGGCCGCAACGGACCGGCCGGCACTGAAACCTCAGGCCCCAGGGCCGGGCTTACCGTGACATCGGCCGCGTCAATGACCGAAGAGACCGTGGTCCGGGCACCATCGAGCAGGATGACCTCTTGCGGCACCTCATCGGAGACGACCGCAGCCGGCTCGTACACACCGAAGGGGCGCCCGGCAGAGGGGCCGCCGCCCACGCCAAAGAACCCCGGTATCGTGGCCAGCGCCAGTTCGGTGACGGCGTTGGAGAAGGGACGCCCGACCTTCTTTTCGTCGGGGTCCTTGACGCTTACTCGCCATATGGCCACGGCCTGCTCGTTGGTAAGTGGGTCCGGTTCGTCATTGCGCATCAGCCGGGTGGTCACCTGTTCGAAGTCCCCGGGAGACAAGGGGCAGGCCCGCCAGAACGCCTCTTCAACAAGGGCGGCCTTGGCCTCTATGTCGAGGCCGGTAAGACACACGCTCATATCGTTGCGGAAGCCGCCGACGCGGTTGATGCACACCTTCAGGGTGGGTGGCGGCGGTTGGCCCTTGATGCCGCTCATGCGTACGCGGTCGGCCGTGAGCTGTTCGAGCCCTATGGTGTCGAAGCGCGCGGTTACGTCGGGGCCGAAG
>CAYXZP010000083.1:6598-9316 GCA_964469485.1 uncultured Myxococcales bacterium
ATCTCGTAGAGCAGTTGCGAGG
The DNA here is from genome assembly GCA_964469485.1 of uncultured Myxococcales bacterium. Classification (GTDB taxonomy): domain Bacteria; phylum Desulfobacterota; class Binatia; order UBA1149; family CAYXZP01; genus CAYXZP01. Next base: position 6,621 of record CAYXZP010000083.1, read on the forward strand.
TCACGGTGCCGACCGAGACCTCGCCGCCGGTGGCGTCGTGCTTGCCAATGACGGATGAGCCGTCCGCGTCGATCTCGGCCCAGGGGAAGCCCACACGGCCCATTCCCGGCACCTCGGTAAAGAAAGAATAGTTGCCGCCGGTGGCCTGCGTGCCGCACTCGATGACGTGGCCGGCCACGACAGCACCGGCCAGCCGGTCCCAGTCGTCCCGTTTCCAGCCGTGGTGCCAGGCCGCCGGCCCGCATACCACCGCAGCGTCGGTGACGCGTCCGGTGACGACGATGTCCGCGCCTTGTTCGAGGGCCTCGACGATGCCCCAGCACCCCAGGTATGCGTTGGCCGTGAGAAAGGAAGATGGGTCCGTGATCGGCTCGCCCGTTTCAAAATGGCGCAGCTGTCCGCCACCGGCCAGATCCGAGATCCGCGGCATGAGGTCGTCGCCTCGGACGTAGGCGATCTTGGGGTTGAGCCCGAGGTTGCCGGCAAGTTCGGCCAAAGCTTCGGCACAACCGTCGGGATCGAGGCCGCCGGCATTGGACACGACCTTGATGCCGCGCTCGAGACAGGTCCCCATCACATCGTCCATCTGCTTGAGGAAGCTGCGGGCGTAACCGCCGCCGGGACGTTTGGCGCGGGTCCGGGCCAGGATCAGCATGGTCAGTTCGGCCAGCCAGTCACCGGTAAGGACGTCAATGGGGCCGTCCTCGACCATCTCGCGCGCGGCGCTGAGCCGGTCGCCGAAGAAGCCCGAGCAGTTGGCGATGCGAATCGGGCCGGCCATCAGGAGGGTTCCGCCCCGGCGCCGCCCTCCATCGAGAGCAGGAGCACACCGTTCTCGACCTGTTCTCCTTCGCTCACCCGCAGCTCGGCGATCACTCCGTCCGCGGGCGCGGTTATCGGGTGTTCCATCTTCATTGCCTCGAGCACCAGCAGGGTCTGCCCGGCGCTCACGCTGTCGCCGGCCTTTACGCGCAGGTCGATGACCTTGCCCGGCATCGGTGCGGTAAGACCCCCGGCCTTGTCCTCGGCACCGGGCAGCTCGAAGCGCGGAAGCAGGCGAAGTTCGACGTCGCCGCCTGCTGCGTGGACGAAAACACGGGCGCCGGCCCGCGTCATCCTGAGCTTGCTCCGGCGCCCGTCTATCTCCACCTCGATGCCCACGGCCGTACAGGCGTGCACACGAGCCTCGCTTTCACCGTCCATCCTGAAGCTGCCGTCCCTGTGGCGGCGGTAAGCCACCGCGATCTCCTCATCGCCATGGGCCAGCGCCAACCTTTGGTCGGGCAGGCGCGAGTTGGTCCAGCCGCTCGGGCTCGTGGCCAGGACCAGGGCGCGCGCGCGGTTGTCGGCCTGTAGCCAGAGAGCCACGGCGCGGGCCAGATAACGTTTCTCGTGTTCGTCCGGCAGGCGCTGGCCGTCCGGTGCCGCCCGTTCGATGAAATCGGTGGTCGTATCGCCGGCCAGGAACTCGGCCGAACGCAGCGTGGCGACAAGAAAGTCACGGTTGGTCGTGAGCCCGGCCAGGTGGCTGCGTTCCAAACCGAGGGCCAGGCGGCCGGCGGCTTCGCCACGGGTAGGGGCACAGGCGATCACCTTGGCCAGCATTGGGTCGAACTCGGTTCCTATGACCGAACCCGACTCCACGCCGGAGTCCCACCGGAGCACCGGGTCCCGGGCCGGCTCGAAGGCGGCCAGCCGGCCCGTTACCGGCAGGAAGTCCCGGGCCGGGTCCTCGGCGTAGAGGCGGGCCTCGATGGCGTGTCCGTCTAGCCGGATGTCCGTCTGCGAGAAGCCGAGCCCTTGGCCGACGGCGATCCGTAGCTGTTCGCGCACCAGGTCTATGCCGGTGACGGCCTCGGTGACGGCGTGCTCGACCTGTAGTCGCGTGTTGACCTCGAGGAACCAGAACTCGCCGGTGTCGTCGTCGACCAGGAATTCGACCGTACCCGCCGAGCGGTAGGCGAGGGCGCGGGCCAGTTCCAGGGCGGCGTTCCCCATGGCCTCGCGCAGCGCTGAATCGACCCGGGGCGAAGGAGACTCTTCGATGATTTTCTGGTGGCGGCGCTGGATCGAGCACTCCCGCTCGCCCAGGTGGACGAGGTTGCCAGCGAGATCACCAAGGATCTGGATCTCGATGTGGCGCGCCCTCGGAACGAAGCGCTCGAGAAAAACGCGGTCGTCACCAAAGCCCATCTTCGCTTCTCGCTGTGCGGCAGCGATGGCCTTCTCGAGATCGCCGGCCTGCTCGACCAGGCGCATGCCCTTGCCGCCCCCGCCGGCGGCGGCTTTCACCAATAGCGGGTAGCCGACGGCGCCGTCGGCGCGGGCTTGTCGCCCATGGTTTCGATGGCTTCGGGGGAAGGTCCCACCCAGGCGATCCCGGCGGCCTCCACCTTGCGTGCGAAGTCGGCGTTCTCCGACAGAAAGCCGTAGCCGGGGTGGATCGCTCCGGCCCCGCTGCGCCGGGCGGCCTCGAGGATGGCGTCGCCATCGAGGTACGAACTCTCGAGCCGGAATGCGACGTCGGCCTCGCCCACGAACGGTGCATCGGCGTCGGCGTCGACGTAGACCGCGATGCTGCGGATGCCCATGGCGCGCGCACTGCGGAACACGCGGCGGGCGATCTCCCCCCGGTTGGCGACCCGGACGCTGTCGAAGCTCATAGCCGGAACACCCCGTAGATCGGAGCGCCCTCG
>CAYXZP010000084.1:0-9121 GCA_964469485.1 uncultured Myxococcales bacterium
CATCGTCTCGCCGGGCATCTTCTGGTGCGTCAACAACGGCATGGACCTCGACATCGTGCCTTACAAGAAGATCGACCTTCCTAGGGCCTACGTAGAGGCCACCGAGAAGTACTCGGACCAGGTCACCATCACCGACGAATGCATGATGGACAACTGGGTCGCAGGCCGCCCCTTCCCCGACATCGACGGCAACGACAAGTGCGCGGCCCACAAGCTCATGTGGAACTTCCAATCCACGCACTACTACACCGAATCGATGGACCTGCACCTGGTCGACGCCGACACGGGCTCGCTCTACGTCGATGCCAAGGGGCTTCGCCACTACACCGTCGAACGCCATTTCATCCCCGACTGGCTGCGTGTATTTCGCTTCCAAGGCCGGCTCTATCACGACCCCAAGCCCGCGTTTGAGCCCAACTACGACAAGACCTTCTTCAAGGCCGGCCTCTACCCGCTGATCGAACCCCTCGACCTGAAAGGCGTGGGCGGCGTCAGCGCCCGCTACGTGGACATCGACCGCCACGACGATACCTGGCTATACCTGCCGATGATCCGCCGGGTGCGCCGCATGTCGACCACCCAACGTTCCGACGCTCTTTTCGGTCAGGACATCGACGTGGACAGTTTCGGCGGTTACGCCGGTCAGATCCCCTGGTTCACTTGGAGATATCTAGGCGAGAAGGAAATGCTCGCTTCGCTTCACGGCAAACGCCTGCCCCCGGAGCCCTGCAAAAGCGACGGCGGCATGACCTTCTGCGAGCCCTGGGAAATGCGCACAGTGCGCGTGGTCGAGGGCAAATCCATCTTCCCGGGCTATGCCTTCGGAAAGCGGGTCATCTACCTGGACAAGGAGACCAATGTCATCGGGGTCACCGACCTCTACGACCACAACAACGAAGTGTGGAAGGTCGTCATGATAAGCTTCCGCTCGTCCACGAAGCCTAACCCAAAGGTGGACTTCAGTTACCCCGAGGTCCGCATGTTCGCCTACGCCTTTACGGTGGTCGACACCCAGCTCATGCACGGAACCCGCGTTGCCATGCCGGGCCTGGCCTTCCAGGACGAGCCCGGATGGTACATAGACCTCGGCTTCGACGTCCCCACGGCCGCCGAGCAAAGTTGGTTCGGCATCCCCGCGCTTATCGCGGCCGGACGCTAGCCCCCAGCCCCAAAAAACAATCTCGGCCAGGCTCACCGTCTGAGCCTCGGACCAGTTTATAAAGGCCGTTGTGTTCGCAGGGCCGGGCCGCGGAGCTGTGCCGGAAGCTTAGTGACAAGTGTCCCTAAAAACTGAACAGGCACTCAGCAAAGTTCGCCCATACCCGCAAACCGGCGTCCGGCACGTGGCGGGCCAGGTCCGGCTTCATTAAGATTTAGTCTTGGCACAGAACGGCACAGGGAAGCCCGTACGCGAACGCATCATCGATGCGGCGCTCATACTGGTGGCGCGCAACGGCTACGACGGGACCACGGTCCGCAGCCTTTGCCGCGCAGCACGTACCTCGACGGGTGGCTTCACTGCCCATTTCAAAACCAAGAGCGCGGCCGTATCGACCCTGCTCGACTCCATCATCGCCGAGTTGGTCGAGCGGCTCAGCTTCGCCAGCGAACAGACCCTCGAGGGCGAAGACGAGATGGAGAACCACGTGCGCGCGTTGGCAGCCTGGGCCTTTTCCCACCCCGAGGCATTGCGGGTCTGGTTCAACCTGGCCTCGCGTGCCGACCTCATGGACACCTTCGATGTTCGTGGCCGTTTCCTGGCCCAGCTCGACGACCGGCTGGCCCGGCTTTACAGCGAGCGCCCGGGCGATGACGCCCGCGGCCGCTGGCTGGCCCTCTATCATGGCTACGCCCAGACCTTCGGTGCCGCTCTGATGTGGGCCGGTGCCGAGCACTACCACAGCAGCATCGGACTCGGAGAAGCCGACACCCAGCGGATGCGGCAGATAAGCATCGACAGCACGCTGCGCCTGATGCGCAAGGCCAAGGGCGACGGCTCAGAGACGGCCTAGCCGTGGCCGACCGCAAGCGGGATATAAGGCATGCCGCGGCCCAGCTGTTCGCCGAGCGGGGCTTCGAGGGTGCCGGCACGAGAGAGATCGCCGAGAAGGCCGGCGTCAGCGCTTCCCTTCTCCACGGTTACTACGGATCAAAGATGTCCCTGTTCAAGGACATCCTGGCCGAAGAGGCCGGCGACCTGCGCCTCAGACTCAGCCTGGCGCTCAGCGCCAGCATCGGCATGGGCCGCTCGGACAGGCTACTGGCCGCCTTCAACGCGCTCATAGGCTGGGCCGGGCAAAACCCGGTGGCCGTTGCCATATGGGCCGATTGTCTCTCACACCGGCATTTAGCGGAACAAAGCGGAGGCTACGACACCTTCCGCGACGTATTCAAGGACGTGACGCCGCAGCTTGCCGGTGTGCGGCCCGAACCGTGGGCCCTGCTGTTCGGCTTGGCCTACGGCGCAATGCTGGCGGCGGCTACCAGCGGCGGGGACGGGCAGGCCACTAACCGCTGGGTGGCGAACATAGCTGCAGTCGTGGCCTCCGAGCTAGGATCCGAGCGACAGGACTAAGAGGCCGGCCGCGGCATCTTGCACTTGATCGAGCGCTCGTTGGCCTTGCAGGTCATGTCCTTGGCGGTGACGCAGGGGCCGGTCGCGGCCTCGCCGAAAACCAGGCTCAGCATGAGGTCGGTCTTGTCACGGCCGGCCGGCATTTCGACGCCCTTCATCTTCGCTTTGACGCGATAATGCTCTTTGCGGCGGTTGTACTTGAACGTCAGCATCCGCATTCCCGCGATCGCGTCGCCGCTGGAGCTTTTGTGGCGGCAGTGGCTGTCGTCTCCCCGTCGCACGAGGGAACCCGAGGGCAGCGTGCCGGAATATATCGCCGTCCCGTCGCCGGCGGCCAGTGCCATCGTGAAAGCCGAAGCGCAGGACACGCCAGGCATGTCGGCGGGCGCCACAGCCGTCTTGACGGCCAGGCTGTCGTTGTTCTCGCCCTTGGCGAAACGCACGCGCACCTTGGTGTCGCTCTGTGCCGCAGAGACGCCCGTGCAAAGACCCTCGGCACAAACGGCAGCGGCGGCGCAAAGATCGATGTGGTCGCAAGAGGCGGCTTCGTTGACGGCCGTGGCCTGGCAGCTGTCACTATCTTCGTCGCAAAATGGTTCGCGGCAACCGTTGTCGAGAGAGGAGCAATCGATAGCGGAACCGTCCACACAGCCCGAGGCCGTATCGCAGATCTCGGCACCGTTGCAGTAGGAACCGTCGCTACACAGGTAGTGGGCCGGCATGTTAACGCAAGCATCGGCACGCTCGTTACAGGCATCGACCGTGCACGAAAGCCCGTCGTCGCAGTCGGGAGCCGTGCCGGCCTGGCAGCCGCTGACGTTGTCGCAGGTCTCGGTGCCGTTGCACCACCAGCCGTCGTTACAAATGTCGTCGTCGAGCTCGTGACGGCAGCTGCCCTGCCCGTCGCATGAGTCACGGGTGCAAGGCACCCCTTCATCGTCGCAAGTGTCGCCCTCGGCGGCCAGTTGGCAAGCTGAACTGCAGCAATCTCCGTCCGCCGAGTTGCCGTCGTCGCAGGTCTCCGGCGCGCCGCCGCCGGCCGTACACGCAGCATCGGTGCAAAGCACTCCGTCACCGCAAACGGCGGCGCTGCAGTCGTTAAGACAAGAATCGCTGTTGATCTCGTTACCGTCGTCGCACTCTTCGCCCGCATTAATGAGCCCGTTGCCACAGGTCGCGAAACTGCAGTTGCTGTCGCACAACAGATCGTTGTTGTCGGGGGTGATGGCCGAATCGCACTCTTCGACGCCGGTCTGCAGATAGCCGTCACCGCAACTCGCGCTGCGGCAATCGCTCAGACAGGCATCGCTATCGTCGGCGTTCGCATCGTCGCACTCTTCCGCTCCGGCCTGAACATAGCCGTCACCGCAAACGGCCGCCGTACAGTCGCTCAGACAAAGATCGAAGTTCGAGCTGTTGCCGTCATCGCAGACCTCGCCGTTGTCGGTGACGCTGTCGCCGCAGCTTGGCGCCGTACAGTCGGTCCGGCAGGCATCAGCGGCCGTGTCGCTGTTGGCCGAGCCCTGGTCACACTGCTCCACGCCCGCCCAGACTGCGGCGTCACCGCAAGCGGCCGCCGTACAGTCGTTGAGACAACCGTCGGCGTTGGAACTGTTGCCGTCGTCGCAGACCTCCACACCGGCCCGTACATGGCCGTCGCCACAGACCGCCGCCGCGCAGGTCGTAAGGCATGCGTCGGTGTCCGAGCCGTTGCCGTCGTCGCAGGCCTCACCCGTGTCGGCGACAGCGTCGCCGCAACTGGCCAGGCTACAATCCGTGCGGCAGGCATCAGCGGCCGTGTCGCTATTGGCCGCGCCCTGGTCGCACTGCTCCACCCCCGCCCGCAGATAGGCGTCACCGCAAGCGGCCGCCGTACAGTCGTTGAGACAACCGTCGGCGTTGGAACTGTTGCCGTCGTCGCAGGTCTCCACCCCGGCCAGCACGTGACCGTCGCCACAGACCGCCGCCGCGCAGGTCGTAAGGCATCCGTCCGTTTCCGATCCGTTGCCGTCGTCACAGACCTCACCTGTGTCCGCGACCCCGTCGCCGCAGGAAGCAGCGTTACAATCGCTGCGACAGGCGTCGGTCAGGGTGTCGCTGTTGGCCGCGCCCTGGTCGCACTGCTCGACCCCGACCCACAGGACGCCGTCACCGCAACTAGCGGTCGTGCAATCGCTGAGACAGGCATCGTCGTCGGAGCTGTTGGCGTCATCACAGGCCTCGCCCGTGTCCGCGACCCCGTCACCGCAGGAAGCAGCGCTGCAGTCGGCCCGGCAGGCGTCAGAGACCGTATCGCTGTTGGCAGCGCCCTGGTCGCACTGCTCGACCCCGGCCCACAGAACGCCGTCGCCACAGACCGCCGCCGTGCAATCGCTCAGACAGGCGTCCGTCTCGGAACTGTTGCCGTCATCACAGGCCTCGCCCGTGTCCGCGACCCCGTCACCGCAGGAAGCAGCGCTGCAGTCGGCCCGGCAGGCGTCAGAGACCGTATCGCTGTTGGCAGCGCCCTGGTCGCACTGCTCGACCCCGGCCCACAGAACGCCGTCGCCACAGACCGCCGCCGTGCAATCGCTCAGACAGGCGTCCGTCTCGGAACTGTTGGCGTCATCACAGGCCTCGCCCGTGTCCGCGACACCGTCGCCGCAGGAAGCAGCGCTACAGTCGGCCCGGCAGGCGTCGGCCAGGGTATCGCTGTTGGCAGCGCCCGCATCACAAGCTTCCACAGCCGATTGGACGGCGCCGTCACCGCAATAGCCGGTGACGGCCTGGCAGTCGTCGGCACAATAGTCGTTGCCGCTGCGGTTGCCGTCGTCGCAGACCTCATTCGAACCGAGCGTGGCATTGCCGCAGGCTTCGACGAAAAGGAGCCAGACCGCGCCGCTGTCGCCGCCGCCATCATCGTCGTTGGGGGCGCCGACGGCGATTTCACCAAGGCCGTTGCCGTCGAGATCGCCGACGGCGGCCACCGAGGCACCAAAGCGGTCGTTGCTCGCGATGGTGCCGTTGAAGTACCCCATCTCGGAACTGATCTTGTCGTCACCGCCGACGCTGCCGTCCTGCTCGAGATATACATACCAGACGGCCCCCACGTTTGTGCCATCGTCATCGTCCTGGCTGGCACCAACGACCAGGTCGGGCCGGCCGTCGCCGTTGATGTCGCCGGCCGAGGCCACGCTCGCACCGAAGAGGTCGCCGTTGTCGAGTAGGCCGGTGAAAGAGCCCGCCGTGTCGCTTATCTTCTGCCAGGCCTGTGCCGCACCGAGCGCGTTTAGCATGACCACCCAAACCGCACCGCGCGAATCCCCGCCATCGTCGCTAAGGGGCGCACCGATGGCGAGATCGCCGCGGCCGTCGCCGTCGATGTCGGGAATGGCCGCAATGGCCGAGCCGAACTCGTCACGGTTCGCCAGAGCGCCGGTGAAACCACCCTCGCCCGAGGCGATCTTGTGCCAAAGGTTCACCGTGCCGTCGGCGTTGAGATACAGGAGATAGACCGCGCCGCGATTGGTCCCGCCGTCGTCGTCCTTGGGCGCCCCGACGACTATCCCGCTGGCCGCTCCGCTGGCGCTGTCGGTCTCGAGCGCGGCCAAGGCGTAGCCGAAGTAATCGTTTTCGTCGAGATCGCCCGCAAAGCCGCCCACCCCTTCCGTGACCTTCTGGTAGGACTTGACCGTGGCATCCGAGTTGAGGAAGAGGATCCACACGGCGCCGCGATTCAGCCCGGCGTCGTCGTCCTTGATGGCGCCCACGGCCAAGTCGCCGACCCCGTCACCGTCGAGGTCGCCGAGAGCTGCCAGCGAACTTCCAAAATTATCGCCGTTGTCGAGCACTCCGCTGAATCCCCCCTGCGAACTGCTGATCTTGTTGGAGGATTTAACGGTGCCGCTCGCGTTCATCAGCAAGATCCACACCGCACCTCTGTCGCCGCCGCCGTCGTCGTCGCCGGGAGCGCCGACGGCAAGGTCGCTAACCGAGTCGCCATCGATGTCCCCGAGCGCGACCGATGCGTGGCCAAAGTTACTGCCGGGCGAGACCGGCGCGGTGAGTCCGCCGTAGGAGGAACTGAGTTTCTGGTAGTAATCCGTGCTGACGATCTGGGCTCGCGCCTGGCCGGGAACCGCCACGGCAGCGGCGGCCACAAAGAGCAGGGCCGGAGCGAGGAAGACCCTCGCCCGCGCCCGGGCACACTGAAAGCGCTGGACCCGTTGTCCGCTCATCGGTCCTAGTCGGCGCCGCCCCTTGGCGGCGGGTCCTCAACACCACGACCCCCGACCTCCGGCGGGCACGCCCCGCCCCACGGACCACATAGCGGATGCTATCCCCGTTTCGGCCTTTCTGTCCAGACTACGCGCGGCCGTAGGGAGCTGTATTGCCCCCCTAAAGGGGGTGGAAAGCTGGATTTCTTAGGGCTTCGAACCCAGCTGAGGCGGTCCGCCCCGGCTGCTTTTTAACAATTGACACCCTGAGGTACGGGGCTTATCTTCGGTGACGTCTACCTCAAGGGCGGCCGCAGGCGGCTCAGCCTGCGCCATCTGCCGCTACGACTGACTAGCGGTCGGCCGACTGCCCGGCCCGCTCCAGGTCACGCTCGGCATCGACCCTGAAGTGCCGCGGCAAGCCCTCGGTCACAGGCTCGGCCGAATGCCAGTGGCCGTGCTCCTCGGACCAGACCTGGCCCGGCCTCAGCTCGGCCTCGGAGCCGTCGGGATTCACGATATGCCAGTGCGCGTGGGCGGCCGACCACACCGTGCCGGGCCCGGGACTGTCGTCCTCTCCGAAGTAGGAGGAAATAATGACGGCGCCGATGATGACGATGGCCAGCGGACCGATAAGATAGAAGAAGCTCTTGGCCAGGGAGTCCCGGAAATCGGCGCGCCCGGAGCGCTTGCGCTCGCAACAGTGTTTGTACTTGCGCCCGCTCCCGCAGGGACAAGGCTGGTTCCTTCCCGGACCTCCCATCTCCAGACGGCCTACCTTCCGGTAGTGACCACGATCTTGCCCAGCGCCTTGCGGTCGAGCATCTGTCTGAGCGCCACCGCCGCTTCATCGAGACCGTAGCTCGCCGAGATATGCGGACGCAGCTTCTTCTGTTCGAACCAGGCGGCAAGCTCCGACATGTTCTCCAAGTTGGCCTCGGGCTGTCGCATCGTGAAGGCCCCCCAAAAGACCCCTACGACCTGACAGCCCTTGAGAAGGGCCAGGTTGGCGGGAAGCTCCGGAATGCGCCCGCCGGCGAAACCGATGACGAGCAAGCGGCCTTCCCAGGCAATGCAGCGGATGGCCTGGTCGAAGAGGTCGCCGCCGACGGGATCATAGATAACATCGGCGCCCGCGCCGTCTGTCAGCTCCTTGGTCCGTTCCTTGAGCTTCTCGGTCGAGTAGTTGATCCCCTCGTCGGCACCGTAGCTGCGGCACAGCTCGAGCTTGTCGTCGCTGCTTGCGGCCGCGATCACGCGCGCCCCCATCAGCCGGCCGATCTCGACGGCGGCAAGCCCCACGCCTCCGGCCGCGCCGAGTACGAGCAGGGTCTCGCCCGGCACGAGCGCGGCGCGCTGTTTGAGCGCGTAGTAGGAAGTGCCGTAGACCATGGTCGAGGCGGCTGCGATCTCGTAGCTTACCGAGTCGGGTATGGGCATGAGCCGTTCGGGCTCTATGACGATCTCTTCGGCGAAGCCCCCGAAAGGCGCGATCGTGGCCACACGGTCGCCCACGCTCATTCCCTCCACACCATCGCCAAGCTCGAGCACCTCGCCGGCGAACTCGCCGCCGGGGATGAACGGCGGCGTGGCCTTGAACTGATACTTGTCCTGGATGATGAGCGTATCGGGGAAGTTGACGCTGGTCGCGTGGATGCCGACCCTGACCTGGCCCGGACCCAGCGCGGGCACCTCGATGTCCTCGACGACCAGCTTCTCGGGCGGGCCGAACTCCTTGCACAAGACGGCTTTCACGGTGGCCCAGTCAATAGCCCGTCGGCGCACGTGCTTCAAAGGCCGCATAAACGAAGGCCCCGCCACGAGTGGCAGGGCCTTCTAACCGCAAGCAGCGAAGGGGGGTGCTACGCTGCCGCCAGTTCGACCTCGTCGTCGGCCCCGAGCACGCGGCGACGCATGCTGTCGGGATCCATATGAAGAGCGGAGCAAACGTTGTTGAAGGAAAGCTTGGAGTGCCAGTCGTTCTCGCGGATCCAGTTCTCGGCCCCGCGCGAGCAGACCGGCGAACCGTCGCGGTAACGCGCTATGGCATCGCCGAGAATGGCCTGCATGCGGACCCTATTGCTGCCGCCTTGCCTGTTGCTTCTTGCCTGGAACATCTACTTGGTACCCCCCGGGTGTTCTCGCGTGCCTCGCGGTACCGACCACGTTAGGCAGCCTTCAGGGAAGCCGTAAAGGAACTTCGGGCCTGCAAGCGTTCGTTGGCCCGCGGGGCTTAGAGGATCAGGGCCGCGGCCTGGACGATGGTCCTAGAAAAACGCCGATCAGACGAGGAAGGCCCGGCAGCCGCTGGCCTCGAGGGCCGCCTCGAGCCAGGAAGCGCCGGCCAGGC
>CAYXZP010000085.1:0-8998 GCA_964469485.1 uncultured Myxococcales bacterium
CGCTGTCGGTGAGCGGGTCCTCTTCGAGGAAGCGCGTGATGCGCTCGATCATGGCGAGATTTTCCGCGGTGATTAACGGCTCGGCCTTGAGCCCGATGAAAAAGACATCGGTGGCCTCGCCGAAGACCTCGACGAAGCGTTCGAACTCCAAGGCCTCGGGCGTGTTGCGCGGCGCCATCGTGCGATAGCTCATGTCGTAGGTGGCCCGCACGGATTGCACGTAGACGGCCACGGCGCACAGGACGGCAAAGACGAGGATAATCGCCCAGGGATGGCCGGACACCAGTGAGAAGAGCCGGTCGAAGAGCCGGGGGCCTGCGCGCTCGCTCATAGGCGGGCCACTTTGACCGCCAGCGCCGCTGTTACAAACCGGTGACAGGCGCCCGAGCGACAAGAAGTGCTACTCTAGCTGCGTGGACGCTGCCACTATCGCATTCCTGTTCGCGGCCGCTCTTGTCACTTCGACAGTATCCGGGGCCATGGGCATGGGCGGCGGCATAGGGCTGCTCGGGGCCATGACCGCCGTCTTACCGCCGGCCATGGTCGTGCCGCTTCATGGCGTCATCCAACTTGTCTCGAACTTCTCGCGCACGCTGGCCTACCTGCGCGACGTGCACTGGCCGATATTCTCGATCTACGTCCTTCCTATGACGGCCGGGGTGGCCGCGGCCGGGCTCCTGTGGTCGGGCTCCGAGCTGGACTGGCTAAGGCCGTTGATCGGGGTCTACCTGCTCGTCTTCCTGGCCTGGCGGCAAACCCGTCGGCAGCTCAGATCACTGCCGCTGTGGGCCTTTGCACCGCTCGGATTCACGGCCGGCTTCGCGTCCATCTTCGTCGGTGCCACCGGCCCGCTGATCGCGCCCTTCTTCCTGCGCGATGATCTCCGAAAGGAACAGATCGTGGCGACCAAGGCCATCTGCCAGACCGGCTCGCACCTGCTGAAGATCCCGGCCTTCCTCGCCCTGGGCTTCCCCTACCTCGAACACACCGGGCCCTTGCTACTGCTAGGGGCGGCTGTGGTGGCGGGAACCTTACTTGGCCGGCGCATCCTCACGTGGATGTCCGAGGCCGCGTTCGTCCGGCTCTTCGAGCTGCTGCTCGGGGCTATCGCGATTTATCTTATCGTCACGGCCTGCTAGGCACCGAAACCCGTCAGGCACGAGCTGCCGCAAGCATTGATGCAGCAGAGGTGGCCGGCCGGACAATCCGAGTCGGCGCCGCACCACGGCACGCAGAGCCCGGGTACGATAGGCGGCGGACAGGCTCCGGTGACCGGCGGCGTCCGCTTCCAGCAACTCCCGTTGAGCACACCGTCATCGAAGGCGTCGCAACTGTGGCTTAGCCCGTCGATGGCGTTTAACATCTGGCAGGCCCGGCAGTCGGCCATCTGGCCGATGCACTGGGCGAACTCGCCCCCGTCGGCCGCGGTCACACAGCGACCGGTGAAAGTCTCTATAAGAGAGGACCCGCGCCACTTGTTGGTCACGTGCTTGGCAACTTTGGCCCGCGCCTTGGCAACCCGGCCTTTGGGGTCTGCACTAATCTCATCAAAGCACTCGGCAAGCGCCGCCCCCGAATCTATCTGCCCGCTGGCCAGCCCGGCTTTCTTGCAACGCACAAAGGCGTCCAAGCGGGCCGAGACGATCTTTTCGTATGCCCTGGCAACGCCGGCCTGCGAGCGGGCGGCGGCCTTGTCGTAGTCCATGGCCAGCAGGGCCGTGTTGAGGTCGGCGCCGAACACGTCGCGGGCCAGGCTCAGTTCGGCGGCAAGCACCGCGCGCGCGATGAGGTCGGCGTCTGCCTGACCGAAGTCCGGAAACTCGATGCAGCTTCGAGCCTGGGCGCGCGCCACCTTCAGCTGGAACCGGATGACCTTGCCCTTCCTATCGGCCCACAGGCAGGTCTGCGGGTCGGATTCCTTGCCCTTTCCGGCGTGCTTGATGCAGCGAGCGTCGGTCTTGCCCTGTACCTTGGTGAGCGTGGCGGCGGCCTTGTTGAGAGCGTTGATGCAGCGCTGCTGCCCCTCGGTCTGTGTGCTCTCTATCTCGCAATAGCCCGAGCATGTGTCGCCGTTGGTCGTGTTGCCGTCATCGCAGGCCTCGACGCCGCTGTGAAGGTGGCCGTCGCCGCAACTGGCCGCCACGCAGTTGCTGAGGCAACCATCCGTGTCGTCCGAGTCGGCATCCTCGCAACTCTCGCCGGCCGAAGGGTTGACGTGGCCGTCACCGCATTGGGCAAGCGTGCAGTCGCTGTCGCAGGCCGCAGACTCGCCGGCCGTGTCGCATTCCTCTTCTATCCCGGCCTGCACTATCCCGTCGCCGCAGTACTCGGTGACGCATCCGGCGCTGCAGCCGTCACCGTCGGCCGTGTTGCCGTCGTCGCACTGGTCGAGCGTGGGCGGGGCCGTGCGCCCGTCATCGGGGTTTCCCCAACACTGGACCGTACCCGAACTGGCAAGCGCGCAACTGTGAAACCGCCCGGCCGAGACCTCGGTGAACGAACCCGCCGGAGGGCTGGCCTGGCCGTCGTCATCCCGGCCCCAGCACTGGATCGCACCCGAGCTGGTTACCGCGCAGCTGTGATGCGACCCTGTCGCCACCGCAGTGAACGTACCGGCCGGTGTGTCCGATTCGCCGTCGTTGTTGCGTCCCCAGCACTGGACCGCGCCCGATTCGCCGATGGCGCAGCTATGAGCCCAGCCGGCCGAGACCACGGCGAAGCTGCCCGCCGGCGGGCTGGCCTGGCCGTGGTTGTCCCGTCCCCAGCACTGGACCGCGCCCGATTGGCTGATCGCACAGACGAAATGCCGCCCGGCCGAGACCGCCGTGAAAGTTCCGGCCGGGGGGTCCGACTGCCCGCACTCCCAGGCCGGGTCCCCACAGTCGCTGTCGGTGGCGCCCCTGCCCCAGCACCGGAGCTCACCAGCGCTGTCGAGGCCGCAACTGTGGTGCTTGCCTGCCGAGACCTCGGTGAAGCTGCCCGCCGGAGGGCTGGCCCGTCCATCGCCGTTACTGCCCCAACAGGCGGCCGTGCCGGCACTCGTAACGGCGCAAGTGTGGGTCCAGCCGGCCGCGACCTCGGTGAAGCTGCCCGCGGGCGGGGTCGACTGGCCGGCCTGAGCGGCTCCCCAACAATCGATTGCGCCGGCGCTGTCCAGACCGCAGCTGTGCGCCTTACCGGCCGATATCTGCGTGAAGGTCTCGAGGAAACCATTGCCGCAGGTCACAGCTCGGGCCTGACCGGCCACGCCGACAATCAACACGATGGCGCTAAGTCGTAATGCTTTCATGCGGCCCACATTGACATTAGCAAGCCGGCCGGTGCTCTGTCCACGGGAAAGGCCGACCCCCCGGATGGGGCTTGCGGCAAGCCGCCTCTCCTCCTAAGCTGCCGCCATGAGCGACAGTCCCGAGAAGGCAGGAAACGGATCCCCGCCGCCACGCTGGGTCCTCAAGCTCGTCACCCGCGTGCACGTGTTCCTGAGCCGCGTGAGTGGCGGCCGCCTGGGCAACACGATCTCGGGCGACGAGGTATGTTTCGTCGACATGACCGGCGCGCGCAGCGGACGGACGCTGACCATACCCTTGATGTACGTGCCACACGGAGAACAGGTGCTGCTGGTGGCCTCCCTGGGCGGCGCGCCGCGAAACCCCACCTGGTACCACAACCTGGTAAAGAACCCGGTGGTCGAGGTGGCCTACCGTGGCAGCCGCAAGAGGTTCAGGGCGCGGCTGGCAAGCTCGGAGGAAAAGCCGGCGCTGTGGCCGGTCTGTTACCAGGCCTACGCGCCCTACGAGCAGTACCGCAAGCGCACCACCCGCGATATCCCCATCTTCGTCTGCGACCCGGTCGTCGCCTAAGGCGCGCAGGCGTCAGAGCCCTGCCACCAAGCTGGTAGGCACACAGAACTCGTTCTCCTTCTTGGTGTTGAGGCGACCGTCCCCGAAGCGGTTGGCCGAATATATGCCATAGCGTTTTTGGTGACGGCTCGAGAACTTCGAGTACTTGGCCGGGTAGCAAAGCAGGTGGC
The DNA here is from genome assembly GCA_964469485.1 of uncultured Myxococcales bacterium. Lineage (GTDB taxonomy): Bacteria > Desulfobacterota > Binatia > UBA1149 > CAYXZP01 > CAYXZP01. The sequence continues at coordinate 4,031 of CAYXZP010000085.1, forward strand.
TGGCGGCATCCGTGATGGTCTCGCCGTCGACGGAGACTGCCGTGCAGAAGGTCCGTGGCCGCTTGAGGGCGTAGTCGCGGTCTTCGAGCATGTCCTTGAAACCGGTTTGGGCCTTGGTCGGGAAGTAACGGGGCCGGTCTCGGCTCATCTTGACCTTGTAGCACTTGTAGTGGTCGACCGTGTGCGCGCCGACCATGGGCGGGGCCACCGCCGCATCCACCGACACGGCCGTCGGCACCAGCAGGGAGCGCGGCTTGTTGGTGTCTATGAACAGTGGGCCGAAGCGGTTGCTGAGCTTCAACTCGCGGCGGCGCTCGTGGCGCGGCTGCCCGCGGTCCTCCTTTATACGGTAGGCTTCGAGGTGGGTGGTGGCCTGGTCGGCCAGACAGACCGAATCGACCTTGCGGACCTTATAAGTGATGCCGCTTTCGAAGGTGTCGCTGAGCTCGGCCAGGGCGCCGTCGAAATCAGTACCGGCGTCGTTCTCGCGCACGCGGTAGCACATGAAGGAAGCCGGGTCCGCCTCGGGCGCGACCGGCGTACCCGAGGCCGCATCGGCCTGGCCCGGAGAACCGCCCGCGGCGGCGCTGGCACGCCAGACCGAGGCGTCGTCGAGTTCGGTGGCGGCGCCCGCAAGATCGAACAGAACCAGCGAATGACCTGCCCCGTCGCTTGTGCCGTACCAGGCGTCATCGAAGTCGACCTGTTGTACGGTGTCGCCGGCGGCGTCCTTTATACGAAGCCGCTCCCCTCCGTTGGCCAACCGGCCGGTGTACTGGCCGAGGATCAAAGCGCCACTGCCGTATTCAGCCTCGAAGGCCGCCGTGTCGGCCACGACCAGCCCGTACTGTCCGGCGGCCAGGCTCGTGGCCGGCATGTCGAAATCGACGCCGCGTGTGAAGCGAACCCCCGTGAGATCGAGAGGGCTAGCAGCGAGATTGGCAACCTCGACGAACTCGAGACTCTCGTCCGTGGCCGCGGGGTTGTACATTATCTCGGTGATGCGCAGGCCGCGGTCCATGGTAAAACGCGCACGCTCGAGCGCGCTCCACTCGCCCGCGGCCAGCGCGCGGGCCGAAACGTCCACGCCGGCGTCAACGGCGAGGGGGCCGGTGACCTCCCTGGCCGAAGCCGCCAACCCACCGCCTGTCATGCGCGGGTCGCTGCCGTCGTCGGTATAATAGACGGTGCCGGTCGGAGCTGTGATGTTAAGCTGGTGGCCGGGCGGCACAGGCCCGCCGCGTTGGCTCAGCACCGGGGCGGCAACGGCCGGATACAAACCGGCGCCGACAAAGTCCTCGAGTGCCAGCTCGGTACGCCGCGGAAAGTAGGAAAGCATGAGCCACTGCCTTTCGACCAGCCAGTGCTCGTCGCGGGTAAAGGGATCCGAATAGGACTTGTCCCCCCAGCGGGCCGACTCGCCGATAAGGGCGCTATAGATCTCGTCGGCGCGGCGCTGGAAACGGGCCGCGACGCGGCCTGGGGTAAGCGCGCCGTCGTTTAGCAGGTGTTTGTGAACACGGTCGCCGAACAGAACCCGGAACTCGGCGTTCTCCTTGCGGAGGTCGCTGTAAACGCTGGTCGGCGCGTCCCGGTAGTTCTTGCCGCTGGCGTTGGCGTTGGCGTTTTCGAGTATGTACTCGGCGTCCCAACTGAAGAACCGAAACTTTCCATCTGCGCTGCGCTGCCGCGAGGCGATCCAGTTGTGCCAGTCCCAGTCGGAGTTCTCGCCGTAGATATTGAGGATGAGGTAGTCGATGAAGTTCGTGACATCGAGCATGTCGATGACGGCCTGGTAATTTCCCGCCGATTCCAACCCGGCATCGGCGAGGTCTTGCAGCAGGTCCCATGCCTCGCGGTCGCCCGCAACGGTGCTCGCCGACTTGATGACGTCCCAGTCCTCCTCGTCACCCCCGAGGTATGACGACATGAAGGCCGCGTCCGGCCTTTCCGTCATGCGGTAAAGCCCCCAATAAAGGCCGTTGAGATAGAGGTGAACGTAGCGGCTGTGGCCGCTCGGGTGCCCCATATCGAGCTGGGTGTCTTTGGCCCAGGTGTCGCGAATGTACAGCGCCCGGTCCGAAGAGTTGTGCCAGGAATGATTGTAGCGCGAGGTGAGAGAGACCGTGTTGAAACTGTCCACGTCGGAATCCTCGAACAACGGGTAACGCAGCCTTGTCGGTCCGTACTCGCTTTTGAACAGCATGCGGAAGGCGTGTTTTTTGACACGCGGGTTGCGGCCCGCCCCGCCCTGGATGCGCAGGCCGCAATTGACCTGGAAGCCCTCGCCGTCCGGGATTATAAGCTCGACCGAGACCGGGCGTTCCCATTCCACGCCACGGCGCTTGGTGTGAACGTAGATGCCCTCTTGCTGGCCGAACAGGTTACCGACATCCGTTACGACCGACACGGTCGCGATCGAGCGCAGCCCGTCCTTTATCTCGCCCGAGTAGGCCGGGTCGTCGACGACGTCCGGGTCCATGCCGTAATCGGCATCGACGCTGTATCCCCACTTGTCGGGATACTCCGCGGGCAGGTCGGCCGCCGACTGCACGAGCACGTCATCGAGGAAGATGTAGCTTGCCGTCGCCACCGGACTGGCAAGGAGTCCGCCGGCCGTGGCCACGGCGCGCAGCAGCGTCGTCGCGCCGACGCTGATGGGCGCAGTGTACAGCTCGCCATTGCTGTCGGTGGGCGTGCTGGCATCGGTCGTGTAACGAATGACGGCCCCGGACGTGGCCGTGGAAAGCTCGACCGTAAAAGCCGCTTCATAGAGGCCGTGGGGCACGCTGAAAGCTATGTCGGCCACGAAGCCGCAGGGCGCGCTCGTGTCGTTGGCCGCCGCCGGCGTGGGCGTGGCAAAACAACGTTCGGTCATGAGGTCCGCGGCCAGCCCGTATGAGACGTCGGCCCTTTGTTCGGGGAACCCGGGCGCGTAGGCATGCTCTACGGTGAGACCGTCCGGGCGGACAAGGGCCAGATACTCGCCGCCGCCCGATAGCTTGAAGTTGGTGTGCAGCTCGGCGCCAGCACCGCTGCGGTCCTTCCCCGAGGCAAAGACGAGCAGATAGCCGCCCGGCGCGAGCGTGAGCGAGGGAAGTCCCCACTTGTCCGGCCTGCCGTCGTTGTCGGTCAGATACCAGCCGGCGACATCAACCGCTTCGGCACCGTCGTTGTGGAGTTCGAGCCAGTCGACGAAGTCGCCGTCCTCGTCGGCGATGACCGAGTCATTGACGGCCAGCAGCTCGCTTATGACGAGCGCGTGGGCGGGTGCGCCCCAAGCGAGACAGACAAGGAGAGCGGCCAGGCCACTGTTACGTACAAGACGCATCGCGCAAGCCCACTCAGCCCTTGCAGTTATTGCGGCTGACCTTGTTGCCGCAGACCGGGCAACCGTCGAGCCATGGCCTAAGGACCAAGGTCGGCGCCGGCTCGGCCTTGCCGAGGAGAACCGGAGGCTTTGCGGGATCGCGATAGTAGATAGTGTTCTCATCGCCGGGCTCCGGACCGCTGAGCAAGCGGCTACCCTTCTCGGCCAGCATGCTTTCCCGCACGGTTATGACGTTGTAGCCGTCATCCCCCTCTATGCGGTCGCTGAGGTAACCGCTGTCTATCTTCCCTCCCAAAACGCCCAAGGACTGACGCGTGTCATGACGAGCTCCAGAGTGAGAATAACCAGCTTACCCCCCAGCCAACAGCAAGACGCAACGCGGCATTTTGGGCCTATGTCCGGTCGCCTGTGCGGCCTGGCCGTCCTATAAGAAAGGTCATGGGCGACATACAGGAAAGGATGCTGAGGGCGGCCAAACTCGATGTCGACCTCTACGAAGAGGTCGAAGCCGACCGCACGGCTACCGCCCAGGCCACGGCGGTCGTGGCGCTGTCGGCGGCGGCCGCCGGGATCGGCAACCTGGCCAACGCAGGCGTGGGCGGCATCGTGGCTGCGGCCCTCGGAGCGTTGTTCGCATGGTACGTGTGGGCGCTGCTCACCTATCTTATCGGCACCAAGTTGTTGCCCGAGCCCACCACCAGCGCCGACCTCGGCGAGCTGCTGCGCACCATCGGCTTCTCGAGCTCTCCGGGTCTCATCCGCGTGTTCGGTATCATTCCCGGCCTCGGCGGCATCGCGTTCTCGGTGGCCGGTGTGTGGATGCTGGTGGCAATGGTCATCGCCGTACGCCAAGCGCTCGATTACACGAGCACCTGGCGGGCGGTGGCGGTCTGCCTGGTGGGCTGGATCGTGCAGGCCATAATACTGGCCTCGGTCATCTCGATGCTCGGCGCCCCGGCCTAACGCCCGCCACGGCACCGCGGACTCACGGGGCGCGAGAACAGCCCACTTCCCCCACTCGCCCTTGTCGCGCACCGCCTGCAGAAGGTCATAGTAGGCTGCTCGATGTTTCCGGAAGTAATAGGAGCGATAGAGCACGGGCGATATGAGAACGGCGCGCTTGCTATGCGGCCTAAAATAGACCGGCCATCGCTGGGATTCGCAGCGGCCGGAAAGAGAACGGTGTTCTTGACCGTCCTCGGGTTATGGCTCGGCGGCGAGGCCTCCGGCGGACTGGTGATCCTGGTCTCGGGCGACCTGGCCTTCGGCATGGTGTGGGGCTGGTGGCTCGTCTCGACCAAGGGCACGCCGCCGTGGGCGGGGCTGGCCGGGGTCTCATAGCAAAAGCCTTTAAAATCAGCAGCATAAGGGCTAATTGCTATAATTTCATTGCGGGCCACTATGGGCTGCTATACCCAATCCCACGAGTGATGAAGCCCGCGATCTTCACAGATGCCGCCCCCGGGGCAAGTCCGCCCCATCGAGACTGTCTCTGGGTTAACGCACGCATTTGTTCCCGACGGCCTTCCTCCCAAGTAATCGTTGACAATCTCTTTTTCCAGAGCCCCGTGATCATCGTCGCTGACCTGCACAAACAACACGGCACGACATATTCACCGAAGGCATTTAGCGCGCAC
>CAYXZP010000086.1:0-8958 GCA_964469485.1 uncultured Myxococcales bacterium
TAACCCCGATGGGAACGAGAGACCTGCGCACATGGGCACCGGCCAGCTCGACGATCTGGTCGCAAGGAAGTGACGCTTGCATGGACAGGCCGCGGGCGATCTCCCAGGCGGCCACGCGGTAGTTGTCCTCGTAGCACCAGCGGCTCCCGACCGCCGGCCGGTAGAGCCATTCGTCCATGTAGTCCTCGATGAGATAGCAGAGAAAGCGCTGCGCCGGGTCATCGGGAAGGACCGAGGGTTCGGGGTAAAGACCCTCGAGGTAGGAGATCATCGAACTCGTGTCCCACATGAACTCCCCTTCGGGCGTCTCTACCGAGGGCATGCCGCCCGTCCAACCGGCCTCCACGGCACCGGGCTGCGCACCGGAAGAGCCCGCCAAGCGCCACGGAAGGCTCTTGTAGTCGAGGTAGCCCGTCATCTTGCGGGTGAAGTAGGACGGCATGAGCCCGTAGACGATGTAGGCCTTCTCGCTCACGCTTGGTTTTTTATACGCGCTCCGGCCCTCAGGTCATAGCCTTGCGCCGGCCGCAACGGGCGGCTAGAGCCCGGCTCATGGCGAACAAGGACTTGGTGATGGTCGGCGCGCACGGGTCGCCCTACAGCCGTAAGATGCGCGCGGTGCTCCGATACCGTCGCATCCCCTACCGCTGGGTCGTGCGCGGCTCGCGCGAGGACCGCGACATACCCGATGTGCCGGTGGCGCTCATTCCGGTGCTGGTCTTCGACGATGAGGCGATGATCGATTCGACCTGGCAACTCACACGCCTCGAGAAGGAATACGAAGGTCGTTCGGTCATCCCGCCCGACCCGGCGCTGGCCTTCATCGACGAACTCTTGGAGGACTTCGCCGACGAGTGGCTGACCAAGGCCATGTTCCACTACCGCTGGGCCTACCAGGCCGACATCGAGAAGGCGGGACGCGTGCTGCCGCTGTGGGGCAAGATCGATATGGACGCGGACAACTTCGAGCAGATGTCGGCGATGTTCACGGCCCGGCAGATCGGTCGCTTGACCGTGGTCGGTTCCAACGAAACGACCGGCCCCTTGATCGAAGAAAGCTACGTTCGGACCCTGCGCACGCTCCAGGACCACCTCCACCGGCGCCCCTTCCTGTTCGGACGCCGCCCGGCCCGCGCCGATTTCGCCGTCTACGGACAGCTCACCCAACTGGCGCTGTTCGACCCGACCCCGGTGGCCGTCAGCCTCGAGCAAGGCTCGCGGACCATTCCATGGTGTCACATCATCGAAGACCTCAGCGGCATGGAACCCCAAGCCGACGACTGGGACGGCTTGGACGGACTTGCCCCGACGGTCAAACAACTGTTGGCCGAATGCGGCCGGGTCTACGCACCCTTCCTGCTGGCCAATGAGCGCGCGGTAGAGGCCGGAAACAAAGAGGTGGAGTGCGAGATAGACGGACGGCCTTGGCGGCAGAAGGCCTTCCCCTACCAGGCCAAGTGCCTGGGCTGGCTAAGACAATCCTACCAGCGGCTCGGTACCGAGGCGCGCGCCACGGTCGACTCTATGCTTGCCGGAAGCGGCTGCGAACGGCTGTTCTAAACGGCCTCGAGTATACTCAGGTAGTTGGCCACGGCCGCGCCTCCCATGTTGAAGACAGCCCCCTTGGTGGCACCCTTCACCTGAAGCGCCCCGGCCTCGCCGACCAACTGCCTGGCGACCATGACGTGCATGGACACGCCGGTAGCTCCTACCGGATGACCCTTGGCCTTGAGGCCGCCCGAAGCGTTGACCGGCAAACGCCCGTCCATCTCGGTCACGCCGTCCTCCACCAGACGCGCGGCCTGGCCCGGCTCGCACAGGCCCATGGCCTCGTACTGAATCAGCTCGGCGATGGTAAAGCAGTCGTGGGTCTCGACCAGATCGAGATCGTCGAGCCTGAGACGCGCGGCCTCGAGCCCGCGCTGCCACGCAAGTCGGGGCCCTTCGAAGGCAAGGATGTCGCGACGGCTAATCGGCAGAAAGTCGTTGACGTGCTCGGCGGCCCGGAACTGCACGGCGCGGCGCGCCCTGGCCGCACCGTCAGCGTTGGTCAGGACCACCGCGGCCGCTCCGTCGGATATCATCGAGCAGTCGGTGCGCCGCAGAGGCCCGGCGACCAGCGGGTTCTTCTCGGAGACCTCGCGGCAGAACTCATAGCCGAGGTCGTTCTGCATGTGGGCCAGTGGGTTCGATGCGCCGTTCTTGTGGTTCTTGGCCGCGATGCGGGCAAGAGCGTCCGACTGGTCGCCCCAGCGCTCGAAGTAAAGCTCGGCCATGTGCGCGAAGATGCCGGGAAAGGTCATTCCCCGGCCGCCCTCTTCCTTCATGTAGCTGGCCTTCTTGAGGCACTCTGCGACCTCGCGGGCCGACAGCGCGGTCATCTTCTCGACACCGACCGCCAGAACGGTGCTCGCCTGGCCGGCACGTATCGCGTTCAGACCCTGATAGACCGCCGCCGAACCCGATGCGCAGGCGTTCTCGACACGGGTGGCCGGACGGAAGCGAAGCTCGGGGTCTACCTGCAGGGCAAGCGAAGAGGCCAGCTCCTGCACCTCCATACCGGCGTTGAAGGTTCCGATGAAGATGGCATCCACCGCCGCCGCTTCCACGCCGGCATCGGCGAGCGCCTCCGAGGAGGCTTGCACGAGAAGGTCTTCAAGACCGAGCTCCTGGTGTTTGGCGAACGGGGTATGCCCCCAACCGGTGATGTAGAGGTCCATGGCCGTTGTTTTAAGCCACGGGCCGGGCTGTGGCCACGGCGGCTAGGCCCCGGTCACGATGATGTCGCCCAAGCGCTGGAGCTGACGGGCCTCACCGCCGAGCCTGAGACCGATCTGCTTGGCCCACAGGAAGAAGCGGTGGATGGGATAGTCCGTGTCGGCGCCGATGCCTCCGTGAAGATGCTGGGCGGTATGAACCACTTGCTGCCCGGCATGTGCCGCCCACCACTTGGCCACGGCCGTCTCTTCGCCGCCGTCACGACCGTCGTCCAAACACCAGGCCGCCTGCCACATGGTCGAGCGCATCGACTCGACGGCAATGTAGGCGTCGGCCGCCCGTAGAGAAACGGCTTGAAAGGAGCCGATCGGCCTTTCGAACTGCTTGCGCGTGGTCGTGTATTCCGCCGTCCGCCTGAGAGCCTCCTCGCATACGCCGACCTGCATGGCGGCCAGACAGGCCTGCGCGCGGCGTTCGAGCCAGCCGATCATAGCGGCACCCCTGCCCGGCTCTCCCAACAGGCCATCGGCACCGACGCGGACATCGCTAAGGACCATATGCGATTGGGCGTCGTGATTTACCGTGTGCTGGCGTTCCAGTTTCACGCCGTCGGTGGCCGGGTCGACCAGGAACAGGGCCGTGGGGCCGTCGGTGGCGGCCGGCACCAACACGAGATCGCTGATGCCCGCGGCCGGGACACAGTGTTTGGTCCCACTCAGACGCCAACCGTCACCGTCGGCCTCGGCACGGGTGCCGGGGCGGGCCGGGTCGCTGCGGCCCTCCTCCTCGAGCGCAGCCGTGGCGATGAGTTCACCGGAGGCGATCGCCGGTAGACAGCGGGACATCTGGTCGGGCGTGCCGAAGCCGGCAACAGCGAGTCCGGCAAGGGCGAGCGTCGGGAACGCCGGCACCGGAGCCAGTGCACGGCCGACCTCTTCTAACAGAATGCAAAGCTCGAGGATGCCGAAACCTCCGCCGCCCCGCTGTTCGGGAATGGCAAGGCCCAACAGGCCGGCCGCGGACAGTTCGCGCCACAGCTCGCGGTCGATCCAGTCGCCGGAACCGTCGAAACCGCGGAGCGTGTCGTCGTTGGCGCGCGCCGAGATTATCTGGCGCGCCAGATCTCGGATGGCCGTCTGGTCCTGGCTAAGGGAGAAGTCCACCCTCAGCCCTTCCTCGGGACCCGCGGCATCAGCAGACCGGCCATCGAGACGATCTCCCTCTGTATCTCGTTGACACCGCCTCCGAAGGTGTTGATCTGATAGAGCCGGTAAGCGTTCTCGAGCTCGCCCTGGATCACAGCTCCCGGTGAACCGGCCTTGACCAGCCCCGGGCTACCGACCACGTCGAGGAGCAGCCGGTACACCTCGATGGCCGCTTCGGTGCCGAGCACCTTGGCGGCCGAAGCGTCGGCAGGGTTGATCGCGCCCTGGTCCATGGCCCAGGCCATGCGCCAGTTCATCAGCTTCATTGCCTCGTAGCGTGCCCGTGCTTCGGCAAGCGCCATGCGCACCCAGGGCTGATCGATGACCGGACGGCCGTCGTCGCCGCCGGTCGCCCGCGCCCACCCTATGACCTCTTCGAGGTGCGCTCCGCACACGCCGGCAAAGGCAGACAGGCCTATGCGTTCGTGGTTGAGCTGGGCGGTGATGAGCCGCCAGCCGTTGTTCATGCCACCGACCACGCGGCCGGCCGGGGCACGCACGTCCTCGTAATAGGTCATGCAGGTCGCCCCCCCGCCCACCGTGTGGATGAGCGAGGCTTGGTAGCCGGGCTGGTCGGTATCGACGATTATTATCGAGATGCCTTTGTGCCTGGGGGCCTCCGGATCCGTGCGGCAGGCCAACCAAATATAGTCAGCGTCGTTGCCGCCGCTGGTGAACATCTTGGTTCCGTTTATGACCCACTCGTCGCCCTCGAGAACGGCGGTCGTCTTGAGCGAGGCCAGGTCGGTACCGGCCTCGGGTTCGGAATAGCCGACGGCGAAGTGGCAGTCGCCGGCCAGTATCCTCGGTAGGTATTCCTTCTTATGCTCTTCGGAGCCGTGCTCCATGATGGCCGGCGCGATCGTGTTGAGCGTCACGAAGGGCAGCGGCGCGCCGGCCCTTCGTAGCTCGTCGTAGAAGATGAGCTGCTCGCACCAGCCGCGGCCTTGCCCGCCGTACTCCTTGGGCCAGCCGACCCCGAGCCAGCCGTCGTTGCCCATCTGGCGCACCAAGCCCCGGTAGACCTCGCCGCCCTCCATCGAGGCCATCGCCCCGAGGCCGCCGCTGTCCTTCATGAGACCGGCGAAGTACTGGCGCAACTCGTCGCGAAGGGCCTTCTGTTCGTCGCTGTGATCGACGTACATCGAACGCGCTCTAATAACCGGAAGCCATGAGAAAGGACAGGCGGCGGTACAACGGAGGGCGTTTACATCGGTTCGGCAAGAGAGCAAGCTTGCTCCGTGACCGACGGCATAAGCGCATGGATGGACGAACTCGGACCTCGCTCCGGTCCGCAATTGCTCGCCGACGAGAAGGCGAACGTCGTAATAGTCGGCGGCGGTCTGACCGGGCTTTCCTCCGCGCTGGCGCTGGCAACAGAAGGCCGTTCTGTTGCGGTCGTCGAGGCGGAGACCGCGGGTTACGGTGCAAGCGGCCGCAACGCGGGACATCTGACACCGACCATAGGCAAGGACCTGCCCACGCTGGCGCGCATCTACGGCGAGGAGCGCACCCGCGCACTAATCGCCTTCACCGAAGCCGCGATATCCGAGGCCGAAAGGCTGATCGCCGAGCACGGCATAGACTGCGACTACGAGCCGGTCGGCAATGTTATCGCGGCGGTCGATGACTGCCACCACGCGGCCATCGACCGTGCGGCCGAGGTCGCCGGCCGTTTTGGCCTGCCGGGCCAGCTACTCGACCAGGGCGCCATGCGCGAGCGAGGCCTACCGGCCAGCTTCACGCGTGGCTACCTCGAACCTCACGGCGGGATACTGGATCCCGCCAAGTACGTGCGTGGCCTGCGGCGGGCCGCCGAACAGGCCGGGGCAAGGCTCTTCGACAGGTCACGGGTGACCGCGATCGAGGAGGACGGGACCGGCGTCACCGTAAGAACGGCTCGGGCTGCGGTCCGGGCCGAACACTGCCTGGTGGCGACCAACGCCTATACCCCGGACCTCGGCCTGCTCCGTTCGACGGCACTACCACTCAACGTACAGCTTTTCAGCAGCGAACCACTTAGCGAAGAACAGCTCGGGCGTCTTCCGTGGAACGGCCGTGAGGGCATCTACACGGCGCACGAGGCGCTCGAGAGCTACCGGCTGACAGCCGGCAACCGCATCGTCGGCGGCTCGAAGTGGGTGCGGTACGGGTACCGGGGAAGGCGGCTGCCGGACGTGGTCCCGCACATCGCCCGCGACTTTGAAGAACTGTTCCGTGACCGCTTCCCCGAACTGCACGATGTCCGTGTCGAAAGGCACTGGGGCGGGATCATCTACCTTTGCATAGATTTTCTTCCCTCCGTCGGCCGTCTGCGACCCGGCAGCCGTGTCCTCTACAGCCTCGCCTATGCCGGCCACGGCCTGGCACACGCCAGCTACGCCGGCCGGATGGTGTCGGACCTGCTCGCGGACCGCGATGGACCCGGCAAGGCCCTGTGGTCACGCAAAACGCTAAAGCTGCCGCCCGAACCTCTGCGCTGGCTCGTCTTCCACGCGATAAACGGCGGCCTGTCGCTTCCCGACCGGCGCGCCGACCGCCGTGCCCGGCGCCGGCACTAGCGCTGAACGATGGTCGCCGAGCCTTTGGCGAACTCGTCGGCGGCTTTCTTGTCGTCGTCGAGCTTGGGGAGCTTTACGGGCACCTCGATACCGCGCTGACAGGCCGGCCTCGAGTTGAGCGCCTTGCGCCAACGGTTGAGATGGTCGAGCCCCTCGACCGAAACACCCGACCACTTGTAGGTTCTTACCCAGCACCAGTTGGCGATGTCGGCGATCGAGAGATCGCCGGCAAGCCACTCGTTGCCGGCTAGTTGCGTGTCGAGCACCTCGAACAAACGGCGAGACTCGTTCTGGTAGCGCGAGATCGCGGCTTCTATCTTCTCTGGGAAGTAGCGGAAGAAGACGTTGGCCTGGCCCATCATCGGACCTATGCCCCCCATCTGGAACATCACCCACTGGATGACCCGTGAGCGACCCCGTGCGTCGGCGGGCAGCAGGCGCCCGGCCTTTTCGGCCAGGTAGATCATAATCGCACCCGACTCGAAGACGGCAAAATCATCGTTGTCGCGATCGACGATCGTCGGGATACGTCCGTTGGGGTTGAGTTCGAGGTACCCGGACTCCTTCTGCTCGCCTTTCATGAGGTCTATGGCGTGAACCTCGTAGGGAAGCTCCAGCTCCTCGAGCGTTACCGAGGCCTTCCAACCGTTGGGCGTCGGTGAGGTGTAAAGGTCTATCATCGGATGCTCCGCCTCACTTGGCCGCCGGCACCTGGCCCTGGATCATCGCGATCAGCCGCGAGTCCTCGAGCCCGGCCCTGCGATGTACCGTGGCCTGGTTCGACTCGACCGTGGTGCCAAGCTCGAGGAAGGCCTCCTTCGACGGATACTCGACTAGTGCGACCTCGTCCCAGGCCTCACCGCCCGGAGCTATGACCGTGGCCAGGGCCGGACCCGCCAAGACTATGCGGCCGCCGACCTTCTCGAGCGCGGCCAGGGCGTGCTCGGCATAGCGGCGGTAGGCCTCACGGCCGTCGCAGGGTGCGGCCTCGAAATCCTCGGGGTACTCGGCCCGCTCGCGGAAGCGCAGCAGGTTGAGCATCACTATCGGCGAATCCCCCGGCTCGGCAGCCAGGAAGGCCCCTATCTGTTCACTATTCGGTTCTATTGCACCCATCTTATGCCCCCGGTTCTTCCCTCAGCTCAGCGGCTGCCGCACACTAATCGGACCTGGGAGGCAACGCCATGGCCGAACGACTGACCGCAGACAGTTATGCCATCCCCACCGACCCCCTCGATTGGAAGGTGGCCGGCAGTTTCGAGACCAACTTCACCTGGGAGTACGCCGACGGCCGCGATTCCCTGTTAAAACTTTACGGCAAGGGCAAACGTCTTCAGTGGGACGCCGAAGAACGGCTCGATTGGTCCCGTGACCTCGATCCGACCAATCCCATGGAGCTTCCCGACGAGGCCCTCCCGATCTTCGGCTCCAAGGTCTTCGAGCGGATGAACGACCGCGAGAGGTCCGAGTTGCGCCGTCATTTTCAATCCTGGCAGATCTCGCAGTTCCTCCACGGTGAGCAAGGCGCGCTCATCTGTACGGCCAAGATCGTGCAACAGGTGCCCGACATAGATTCCAAGTTCTACGCGGCCACACAGGTCATCGACGAGGCTCGCCACGTGGAGGCCTACTCGCGGCTCCTCAACGAGAAGTTCGAACTGGCCTACCCGATAACGCCCACGCTCAAGGCTCTGCTCGACAACATCGTCCAAGACTCGCGCTGGGATATGACCTATCTCGGCATGCAGGTCCTGATCGAAGGCCTGGCGCTTGCCGCCTTCGCGCTCATCCGCGACCAATCCGAGAATCCACTCGCCCGGGCGGTGACCGCCTATGTGATGCAGGACGAGGCCCGCCATGTCGCCTTCGGCCGTTTCGCTCTGCGCGACTACTATCCCGAGCTGACCCAGGCCGAACGCGACGAGCGCGAGGAGTTCGCGATCGAAGCCTCCTATTTGATGCGCGACCGTTTCCAGGCCGAAGAGGTCTGGGAGACGCTCGGCCTACCCGTTCAAGCGTGCGCCGACCACATGCTGGAGTCGGGATTCATGACCAACTACCGCAGCCTGCTGTTCAGCCGCATCGTTCCGGTCATGAAGGACATCGGCCTTTGGGGACCAAAGATCCGTAAGGCCTACGAGGACATGGGCGTGCTCGGTTTCGCCGACGTCGACGTCGAGGCGATGAGCGCCAAGGACGAGCGGGCCGCTATCGAACTCGAGGCTCGCATGGGCGAGATCGAACAGGTCGCGGCCAAGGCCTAAAGCTCGAAGCTCCGGCCGAGCATCTTCTCGGTGGCCTGCCACAGGCGCGCGGCGGCCTGCGGGTCGACCGCATGTTCGGCATAGCCGGTGGTAGCGCCGTCGCTTCCCATCGGCGCTGAAAGCCCGCTGTCCTCCAGATAGAGACCGCCCTTACCCTCGAGCTCCGGAGCGGTTGCGGCCCATACCGAGGTGGCGGCACCGGCGGCCAGC
>CAYXZP010000087.1:0-8147 GCA_964469485.1 uncultured Myxococcales bacterium
GGATCTGCGAAGGCCGGGTGGCCATCGTAACCGGTGCCGCGCGCGGGCTGGGGCGCGCCCACGCGCTCGAGTTCGCCCGCCAGGGCGCCGCCGTCGTCGTAAACGATGTCGGCGTCGAGCTGGACGGGTCGGGGGGATCGACGGGGCCGGCCGGCGAGGTCGTAGAAGAGATCCGCGCCATGGACGGCCGGGCCATCGCCAACGGCGCCGACGTTGCCGACTTCGAGGCGGCAGCCGGCCTGGTGCGGGCGGCCATCGACGAGTTCGGCCGTTTGGACGTGGTGGTCAACAACGCCGGCATCGTTCGCGACCGTATGTTCGCCAACGCCAGCGAGGACGAGTGGGACGCCGTTATGCGGGTTCACGTCAAAGGCCACTTCGCGGTGGCGCGCCACGCGGTCGGCCATTGGCGAGAGCTTTCCAAGGCCGGTGAGCAGGTCGAGGCCCGCTTGATCAACACCAGCTCGGGCGCGGGGCTTCAGGGGAGCATAGCGCAGTCCTGTTATTCGGCCGCCAAGGCCGCCATCGCCGGACTCACCTTGGTGCAGGCCGCCGAGCTTGGCCGTTACGGCATAACGGCCAACGCGATCGCCCCTTCGGCAAGGACCCGAATGACCGAGGACGTGTTCGCCGAGATGATGGCCAAGCCCGGCGACGGCTTCGACGCCATGGCCCCCGAGAACGTATCACCGCTGGTCGTCTGGCTCGGCAGCGCCGAGTCGGCCGGCGTCAGCGGCCGTGTCTTCGAGGTCGCCGGCGGCAAGATAAGCATCGCCGACGGTTGGCGCCCCGGGCCCGAGATCGACAAGGGCGCACGCTGGGAGCCCGGCGAGCTGGGCCAAGCGGTGGCCGGGCTCATCGAACGTGCCGAGCCCGCGGCCAAGGTCTACGGCACCTGAGCCACGTGAACTTCGCCTTCAACCAAGAACAAGAGGAACTCAGGCGTACCGCGCGCGCCTTCCTGGCCGACCAGTGTCCGTCGGAGAAGACGCGCGACGACATGGAAAGCGCCGACGGCTTCGACCGCCGGCTGTGGACCCGCATGAGCGAGCAGCTCGGTTGGCCGGCCGTGGCCATTCCCGAACGCTACGGAGGCTACGGCTTGGGCCAGGTCGAGGTCGCGGCGTTGATGGAAGAGATGGGTGCGGCCATTGTCTGTTCGCCGTTCTTCTCGACCGTTTGTCTGGCAGCCAACGCGCTCTTGCTGGCCGGCAGCGAGGAGCAAAAGACCGAGCACCTTCCCCGCATCGCGGCCGGCCAATGCCTGGCCACGCTCGCGCTGGCCGAGGAGGCCGGCCGCTGGGACGCCGGCGGCATAGAGAGCACTGGCCGCCCCGACGGAGACGGCTACCTGCTGGCGGGCCGCAAGAGCTACGTTCCAGACGGCCACAGCGCCGACCTCATCATCGTTGCCGCGCGCCGGGCGGGCAGCAGCGGAGAGAATGGGGTGAGTCTGTTCTGCGTGCCGGCCACGGCGCCCGGCCTCAGCTGCCGCCAGCTTCCGACCATGGACCGCAGCCGCCGCCAGGCCGAGATCACACTCGACAACGTGCGCGTTCCGGCCGGGGCGCTGATGGGCCGGGAGGGCCTGGCCTGGCCGGCTATCGCCAAGACGCTGTCCCTGGCCGCCGCCGCCCTGGCCGCCGAACAGGTCGGTGGCGCCCAGCGCTGTCTCGACATGTCGGTGGCATACGCCAAGGAGCGGCGTCAGTTCGGGCGGGCCATCGGTTCCTTCCAGGCGATAAAGCACAAGTGCGCCGATATGATGCTGCAGGTGGAATCGGCCCGTTCGGCCGCCTATTACGCGGCGTGGGCCGGCGCGGAGGATGCCGGCGATCTGGCCGAGGCGGCCTCGCTGGCCAAGGCCTACTGTTCGGACGCTTATTTCTCCTGTGCCGCGGAGGCGATACAGATCCACGGGGGCGTGGGATTCAGCTGGGACTATGACGTTCACCTATACTTCAAGCGTGCCAAGTCTTCCGAGACCCTGCTCGGGGACGCGGTCTTTCATCGCGAGCAGGTGGCCGCCCGAATAGGGCTCTAACGATGGCCATATCCATAGACATGTCGGGTCGGGCCGTCGTCGTTAGCGGCGGCGCCAAGGGGGTGGGGCGTGGCATAAGCGGGCGCTTCCTCGAGGCGGGAGCCTCGGTGCTGGTCTGCGGCCGGAGCGAGCCCGATTCGCTTCCCGAGGCCGCCGGGCGCAAGGCGGACTTCCTCCAGCTCGATCTCACCGAGGACGCTGCGGCCGGGCGGCTCGTCTCGGAGGCAAGCTCGCGTTACGGGCGCCTCGATGTGGTCGTCAACAACGCCGGCGGCTCGCCGTTCGCGGAGGCGGCAACGGCCTCGCCGCGTTTCTCCGAATCGATAATACGGCTCAACCTTCTGGTGCCCCTAAATGTCGCCCAACAGGCCAACTCGGTCATGCAAGAGCAGGACGAGGGCGGCGTGGTGATAAATATCGCCAGCGTCAGCGCGGACCGCCCCTCGCCGGGGACGGCCGCTTACGGCGCGGCCAAGGCCGGTCTGCTCAGCCTCACCCGCACGCTGGCGGTGGAGTGGGCCCCCAAGGTACGGGTCGTGGCCGTCACGGCGGGCATGGTAAAGACCGAGCGGTCCGAGCTTCACTACGGCGACGAGGAAGGTCTGGCACGAGTATCGGCCACCGTTCCGCTCGAGCGCATGGCCGGGCCACGCGATGTCGGCGACGTGTGTGTCTTCGCCGCCTCACCGCTGGCCAGCTACATCTCGGGGGCCAGCATCCTGGTGCACGGCGGTGGCGAGAAGCCGGCCTTCCTCGGGGCTGCCAGCGGCGTGAAGCGCTAAAAGACCGCCCGTGCAGTTCTTCATTCCAATGGCCTTCAGCGATGTCGACCACTACGTGGCCATGGCACGCAGGGCCGAGGAGTGCGGGTACGGCGGGATCGCCGTTTGCGACCATGTGGCCATGCCCGGCCTAATCGAATCGCGTTATCCGTACGTTCCCGACGGCAAGCCTTTCTGGGAGCCGACCGTCGATTGGCCCGAGCCCTGGTCGGCCATAAGCGCGATGGCGGCCGTCACCGAGCGGATCCGTTTCGTCACCTATGTCTACATCATGCCGCTGCGCCATCCGGTAACCACGGCCAAGGCCGTTGCCACGGCCGCCCGTCTGTCCGGCAACCGGCTCTCACTCGGGATCGGCCTGGGCTGGATGCGCGAGGAGTTCGAGGCCCTCGGGATGAGCTTCAAGGCCCGCGGCGCGCGCACAGAGGAGGGCGTCGAGATCCTTCGAAAGCTCATGAGCGGCGAGCTGGTCGGTCACGAGGGGGCCCACTACAGCTTCGAGCCCCTCAGGATACGGCCGGTGCCGGACCGGCCCGTGCCGGTGTTGGTCGGTGGCGTGAGCGAGAAAGCGCTCGAGCGCGCGGCCCGCTTGGGCGACGGTTGGATGTCGGTAAGCCATGGTTTCGAGGAGCTGACCGGCATGATCTCAAAGATAGAAGAGGGCAGGAAGGCGGCCGGCCGCGATGGTCTTCCGTTCGAAGTGTTCGGTGCCTGCGACGAGGTGCGCGGCGTTGACGGCTACCGTCGCCTCGAGGAGGCCGGTGTGGCCTCGACCCCCGTTCTTCCCTGGCGCTACTACGGCGACGACGACGAGAGCCTCGATGGCAAGCTGGCCGCCATCGAACGTTTCGCGGACGACGTCCTTGCCCGGCTCTAACTACGCCTACCGGTGGTTCAACGCCGGGGTCGCCTCCTGGTACCTGGCCTGGGGGATGCACAACGTGATGTTCTCCTGGCTCGTCATCGGCGAGTTGGGCTACGGCGCCGACCGTCTGGGTGCCGCCCAGACGGCCGCCCTCACGCCCGCTCTCCTTCTGGTGTTGGTTGGTGGCGCCGCGGCCGACCGGTCCGACCGCCGCCGCCTGCTCGGCCGCCTGCATCTGGCCGCGGCCCTGGTCATGGCTTTGCTGGCAGCCGCCGTCGCCGCCGGGGCTCTCTCCTACACGCTCGTGATCGTGTATGCGCTTGCCGCCGGCACCGTTATGGCCTTCGTGTTGCCCGCCCGCGACGCTCTTCTGTCCGACGTCGCCGGCTCGAACATGATGCGCGCGGTGACCGGCATGACCGTGGTGCAGTGGAGTTCCTGGGCCGCGGGTTCCTTGGCCGGCGGCATCGCCCGCTGGGCCGGCACTCCCGTGACGCTGGCCCTGCAGGCCGTCATCATGGCCTCGGGTGTGGCCGCATTCACGAGGGTCCCGGCCGACGAGCAGCAGCGGCCGGACATGGCAGGTCCCACCGCGCTGGGCGAAATACGCGCGGGGCTTTCCGAGGTACTGGCCTCGCCGTCCCTCAGACCCGTGTTCCTGCTCGAGACCGCCGCCGGACTGTTCTACCTCGGTCCCTTCCTCGTGGTCGTTCCCATGCTCGTGCGCGATGTGTACCACGGCGACGTCGCCGACCTCGGCCTGGTGTCCATGGCCTTCCCGGCCGGCATTATCGTCTCCTCGGTGCTGCTGCTCCTGCGCGGCGGGGTGCGTCGCAAGGGGTTGGCCCTTGCGGTGGCCGTAACGACCGAGGCCGTCTGTTTGGTGGCCCTGGGCACCGAGCTTCCCTTTGCGGCCATGTTCGCCTTCGTCTGGGCTTGGGGTCTGGCCGCCGGCCTCAGCATCAACGCGGCACGCACGCTGTTCCAGGAAGGGGCTTCGGTGGAAAGGCGGGCCCGTGTGCTATCGGTCTATTCCTTGGGACTTCTCGGCACGGCGCCGGCGGGTTCCTTCCTGGCCGGGCTGGTGGTGGCCACGGCCGGGGTCGGGGCCGCCACTACCGGTGCGGCCCTGGGGATGTTGCTGGTCCTGGTGCTGCTGGCCACGAGAACAAACCTGCTCCGTCTGGTCTGAGCGGAGCGGCTCAGAAGCTGACGGGCAAAGTGCCGAAACCACGCACGTTGCCCGAGTGGACACGTTCGGTACGGTCGTGGTCGACGCTGAGACCGGGCAGGCGGACCGATATCTCCTCGAGCGCGACCCTGGCCTCGATGCGCGCCAGCGCCGCGCCGATGCAGTGGTGGATGCCGACGCCGAAGCTGAGCATGTTCGAGCAGTCGCGTCCTATGTCGTAACGCTCGGGGTCGTTCCAGCGCAGCGGGTCACGGTTGGCGGAGGCTAGCAAGAGGGCGACCTTGCTGCCGGCCTTCATCAGGCACCCGTGCAGGGGGACGTCCTCGGTAAGCGTGCGCGCCATCATGTGTGTCGAGGTGTCATAGCGCAGCGTCTCTTCGATGGCCGCGCCGGCAAGCGCGGGATCGTCGAGCAGGCGGCGGCGCTCGGCGGCGTTGCGGTCGAGATGGTAGACCGCGTTCCCTATGAGCTTGGTGGTCGTTTCGTTGCCGGCGATCATGAGCAGGAAGCAGAAGCCCAGTATTTCCTCGTGTGAGATATCGCCGGCCTCCTCGGAAGCAAGAAGGAGGCTCAGAAGGTCCCGCCCGCCGCTCGCACGGCGCTCGCCGATGAGCCCATCGAAATACTCGTAGATCTTCGGCGCGGCCGCGCGGCCTTCCGCGCTGATGTCGCGGGTCTGTTCGTCGCGGTGGAGCATCTGGTCGGCCCAGTGACGCAGTTGGTCCTGGTCGCGGTCGGGGACCTGCAACATCCAGGAAATGACGGTCATCGGCAGCTTTGCGGCAAAGTCGGCGATGATGTCGGCCCGGCCGCGCTGCGCGACCGCGGCGAGCAGCTCGGCGGCCAGCTCGCGTATCGGGTGTTCGAGATCGGCCACGCGGCGTGGGGTGAGCGCGCGGTTGATGGTCGCGCGCAGCCGGGTGTGGTCGGGCGGGTCCATGCCGAGCAGCATCGGCAGGGTGAACTCGCCGATGTCCTCGAGCGTGAAACCCCGGCTCGAACAGTAACGGTCGTGATCGATGAGCGCCGCGCGCACGTCGTCGTAACGAGAGAGCGCCCAGAAGCCGAGTTCCTCGTTGAAGTAGGCGGGCGCCTCCTCGCGCAGGCGTTTGTAGAACGGGTAGGGGTCTTCGTGGACTTCGTAGGAGAAGGGATCGTAGACGAGGTCCGGCGAGGTCACTTGCGCAGCTCGGGCGGTTGGCCGGCCCGCGCTGTCGGGTGCAACTCGAAGAACTCCATCGAGGCGCCGGCCGGAAGCACGGCCACCGAGGCGATGGCCTCGCCTACGGTTTCCGGTTCCATGGCGGCCGTGAGCCCCGCATAGCCACCCTCGGCCCAGACCTTGAACGCCTCTTCCTGCACGGCCTCGTCCCAGCCTTCGTTGAAGTTGGTCCAGGTAGGGCCCGGCCTGAACACGGTCACGCGTATTCCGTCGCCTTGCACCTCGCGCCTCACGGCCACCGAGAAGCTCTCGACGGCGGCCTTGGTCGCCGCATAGATCGACATGAATGGATAGGGGTCGGCAACCGCGCTCGAGGAGACGTTTATGATGTCGCCGCCACCCGAGGCGCGCAGCAAGGGTATGGCGTGGCTGCAACAGGCAACGGTGGCGACGAAGTTGGTCGCCACCTCGGCGCGGAGAGCCTCGTCGTCGAGCTTCTCTATCGTCGAAAGTCCCGACACACCGGCGTTGTTCACCAGTATGTCCAGGCGACCCAGTTCAGCGGCCGCGCGCGCGAAGGCCGTAGCCAGAGAAGCCGGGTCGGTGAGTTCGGCCTCGACCGGTAGGGCGCCCTCGCCGAACTCGGCGGCGGCCTCTTCGAGCCGGGCGCGCGTGCGGGCCAGCATGGCCACGCGCGCGCCGCGCGCCACAAGGGCGCGTGTGGTGGCTAGGCCGATACCGCGCGAGGCGCCGGTCACAAGAGCCGTTTTGCCTTGAAGCGGTCTGTCCGTGTCAGGGGCCACGCGCGGGTTCTATATCGACGCCTGGCCGCATTGAAACCTCGTTCCGCCGTTTGTATTCTCGCCCCTTCGCCGAAGCTGCCGGGGCTGCCCGGCTAATAGGGGATATTAGGGATGAGCGATGCCGGTGTGGCCGCAATCGGGCGCGGTTTTGGGAGCACAGCCAGGCGGGATGTCTGGTGGTTGCAGCCACTGACCGTCTTCATAGGCTTGGGAACCTTCGTCGCCTACTCGACCTGGGCCGCGCTTCAGGGGGAGTTCTACACTTCGGGGCCCTACCTGTCGCCGATGTATTCTCCCGAGCTATGGGGCAGCTCCCCACACGCACTGTTCGGAGAGGTGCCGTCTTGGTGGCCGGGCTTTCTGCCTTACTCGCCCGCCATCCTCATTCTGTGGGCTCCGGCCGGTTTTCGCCTGACCTGCTATTACTACCGCGGCGCTTACTACAAGGCGTTCTGGAGCGACCCGCCGGCCTGCGCCGTGGCCGAGCCGCGCAGCGGTTACCGCGGCGAGAACTCCTTCCCGCTCATCATCCAGAACATCCACCGCTACCTGCTTCCTTTCGCGGTGATGCTTATCGCCTTCCTCAGTTACGACGCCTGCCTGTCCTACTGGTTCACCGACCCGGCCAGCGGCGAGAAGGCCTTCGGCATCGGGCTCGGTTCGATAATACTGACCGCCAACGTGGTGTTGCTGGCCGGTTACACCTTCGGCTGTCATTCGCTGCGCCACTTGGTGGGCGGTGGCATCGACCGGCTTGCGGGCCGTCCGCTGAGGCGCTCCTGTTACACCTGTGTGAGCGCCTTCAACCGGCGCCACATGCTGTGGGCCTGGATGAGCCTCGTCGTGGTCGCTTTCAGCGATGTCTATGTTCGTATGTGCGCGATGGGCATCTGGCAGGACCTCCGTATTCTCTGAGGGACCGGGGACCGGCATGGCCGCTTACGAGACCCACGAACACGACGTACTCGTCATTGGGGCCGGCGGTGCCGGCCTGCGCGCCGCGATCGCGGCGGCCTCCGAAGGCGTCAATGTCGGCCTGGTCTGCAAGTCGCTGCTGGGCAAGGCCCACACGGTGATGGCCGAGGGCGGTCTTGCGGCCTCGCTTGGCAACGTCGACGACCGCGATAGCTGGCAGGTCCACTTCGCCGACACGATGCGCGGCGGACAGTACCTCAACAACTGGCGCATGGCCGAGCTGCACGCCAGGGAGGCGCCCGAACGCGCGCGCGAGCTGGAGGCTTGGGGCGCCCTCTTCGACCGCACCGCCGACGGTCGCATCCTCCCGCTCCACTTCGGCGG
>CAYXZP010000088.1:0-7924 GCA_964469485.1 uncultured Myxococcales bacterium
AGGACGAGGAACTGAGAAAACGCTTCACCGGCCAGCCCGAGCACGTCATCAACTTCATGAGCTTCGTGGCCGAGGAACTCCGCGAGATCATGGCCTCGATGGGCTTTCGCACCGTTCGGGAAATGACAGGACGTATGGACCGGTTAGAGGTGGAACCGGCCGGCGAGCACTGGAAGGCACGCGGGCTCGACTTCAGCTCGGTCCTGAGAATGCCCGAGGCCGGCCCCGGAGTCGGCATAAGCGGAACCGGCACGCAGGATCACGGGCTCGAGAACGCGCTCGACAACAAACTCATCGAGCTGGCGCGCCCCGCCCTCGAGGAAAAGAAGGCCGTCGAGATCAACCTGCCCATCTCCAACATCAACCGCACCGTGTGCACGATGCTCTCGAGCGAACTGACCAGATGCCACGGCGAACAGGGGCTGCCGCCCTACACGGTACGCATCAACCTTGCGGGCTCGGCCGGGCAGAGCTTCGGCGCTTTCCTGGGCGGCGGTATCGCCGTGCGGATCAGCGGCGACGCGAACGATTATTTCTGCAAAGGCATGTCGGGGGGCCAGGTCGTCATCGTGCCGCCGGCGGACAGCGGCTTCATAGCCGAGGACAACATCATCATCGGCAACGTGGCCATGTACGGAGCCACCGGCGGCGAGGTCTTCATACGGGGGCGGGCCGGTGAGCGTTTTTGCGTACGCAACAGCGGCGTGACCACCGTCGTCGAGGGCGTCGGCGACCATGGCTGCGAATACATGACCCGCGGGACGGTCGTTTGCCTCGGACAGGCCGGACGTAATTTCGCCGCGGGCATGAGCGGTGGCGTCGCTTTCGTTCTCGACGAAGAGGGCGATTTCGCCACACGCTGCAACATGGGCATGGTGGAGCTTCTCCCTCTAGACGAGGCCGGGGACCGCACGACGGTCCACCAGCTCGTCCAACGCCATTTCCAGTACACCGGAAGCGCCATGGCCGAACGGCTGCTGGCCGATTGGGACGGCTCCTGCGAACGTTTCCACAAGGTCATCCCGACCGAATACCGCAAGGTGCTCGAGCAGATGCACCTGGACTCGGACTCCATGAAGCTGGCCGCGGTCTGACCGGCGTCCGGGCAGACAAGCGATAGACCGATGGGCAAGATCACCGGGTTCATGGAGTACGGCCGCGAGAATGCGGGCAAGGAATCCGTCGACGACCGCGTCCAGCACTACGGCGAGTTCGCCGTCGAGATCTCCGAAGAAGAGATCCGCAAACAGGGCGCCCGCTGCATGGACTGCGGCATCCCCTTTTGCCACAACGGCTGTCCGCTAGGCAACGTCATTCCCGACTGGAACGACCTGGTCTACAACGGACACTGGCGCGAGGCGCTCGAGGCCCTGCACGCGACCAACAACTTCCCCGAGTTCACGGGCCGTATCTGTCCGGCCCCCTGCGAGGAGGCCTGCGTCCTCAACATCAACGACGACCCCGTCACCATCGAGTACATCGAGAAGCGTATCGTCGACCGTGGCTGGGCCGAAGGCTGGATAGTCCCGCAAGCGCCCGAGGTCACCACGGGCAAAACGGTCGCCGTGGTCGGCTCGGGCCCGGCGGGGATCGCGGCCGCGCAACAGCTCAGACGTGCCGGCCACGAGGTGGTCGTCTACGAGCGCACCGACCGTATCGGCGGTCTGCTGCGCTACGGCATTCCCGACTTCAAGATGGAGAAACACCACATCGACCGCCGCGTGGAACAGATGGAGGCCGAGGGTGTGGCATTCAAGACCTCGGTCGATGTCGGAACGGACGTGGGCGTCGATGAGCTGCGGCGCGACTACGACGCACTGGTCATGGCCTGCGGCTCGACCGTGCCGCGCGACCTGCCCATCGACGGCAGCGATCTGGACGGAGTCCACTTTGCCATGGACTTCCTGCCCCAGCAGAACAGACGGGTGGCCGGCGATACCGTTGCCACGGATATCGCGCTCACGGCCGCCGGCAAGAACGTGGTCGTCATAGGCGGCGGCGACACCGGCTCCGACTGCATAGGCACCTCCAACCGCCAGGGCGCGCTGAGCATCACGCAGCTCGAGATCCTGGCGCGCCCGCCAGATGCCCGCACCGCCGAGATGCCCTGGCCTTACTGGCCGATGATCTACCGCACCTCGAGTTCACACGAAGAAGGGGTCGAACGCGACTTCGCGGTGTCGGCGAAATATCTCGAAGGCGAGAACGGACGCGTCACGGCGCTCCACGGAGTACGCGTCAACTGGGTCAGCGGCGACAACGGCCGCCCCGCGCTCGAGGAGATCGCCGGCAGCGAGTTCCGCCTCGATGCCGACCTCGTGCTGCTCGCCATGGGCTTTGTCGGCCCCGAACAGGCGGGCATCCTCACCGACCTCGGCGTCGACTTCGACGAACGCGGCAATATCAAGACCGATGACGGGCGTATGTCGTCGGTGCCCGGTATCTTCGCCGCGGGCGACTGCCGCCGCGGCCAGTCCCTGGTCGTATGGGCGATCTGGGAGGGACGCGAATGCGCCCGCAGCGTGGATGCCTGGCTGATGGGCGAGAGCCGCCTTCCGAGCTCACCGGCCACGGCCGAGACCGGCGGCCTCGCTACCTAGTCGGCGAGCGCCTCGTGGACCCGCCCGACCATCTCGGGACCGGGCTTCAAGGTCTTGTCGCCGTCGTCTTTCCATTTTGAGGGACAACCCTCGTCGGGCTTCTTGAGCAGATAGAGATTGGCTTTGAACTTCCTCATGGTCTCGTCGATGTTGCGGCCCATGTTGAGGAAGTTGACCTCGGTGTTCATGAGCTTGCCTTCCGGGCTTATGAGGAAACTACCGCGCAGAGCCAGGCCGACCCCGTCGATGTAGACACCGAAGGTCTTGGCTAGCTCGCCGGTGGGGTCGGCACCCATCGCGTATTTCACATCGGCCAGCTCTTTCTCTTCGCGCTGCCAGGCCAGGTGCACGAACTGCGTGTCGGTGCTCACCGTGAGAATGTCACAGCCCATCTTCTTGAAGCGGTCGTGCTGCTCTGCCAGAGCAGCGAATTCGGTCGCTCAAACGAAGGTGAAGTCGGCCGGATAAAAGAAAAGCAAGGTCCAGCGCCCGTCGCTTTTCTGTTTGGCAAGGCTGAACTCGCCGAACCCCCCGCCTTCCGCGTCGAAGGTCGTGAGCGTGAACTCGGGCACTTCCTGTCCTACCTGGATACTCATCAGACGACTCCTTGTTTATGTTGTGAGAGAGCGAAAGCTATCGCGTTTGCGACCTACCGAGTCAAGATAGCCGCTTACATGCCGCGGCGGCCTTCGATGGCCCGCCCTACTGTGGCTTGGTCGGCGTACTCGAGGTTGCCGCCCACCGGTAGGCCGTGAGCGATCCGGCTGACCTTGACCCCGGCTGATTTTAACAGGCGGGCCAGGTACACAGCCGTCGCCTCGCCCTCGACCGTGGGATTGGTGGCCACGATGATCTCGGTCACCGTGCCGTCGCCGAGACGGGCGAGCAGTTCCTGTATCTTGAGCTGTTCGGGACCGCGCCCGTCGAGCGGCGAGATCGCTCCATGGAGCACATGATAGCGGCCCTTGAGGCTGCCGCTCCGCTCTATGGCGACCACGTCCGACGGTTCCTCGACCACGCATATAAGAGAGGGGTCACGCCGCTCATCCGAGCAGAGCCTGCAAGGATCGTCCTCGGTAAAGGCGAAACAGACCGAACACAGCGTGGTCTCATCCTTTACGCGACCTATGGCCTCGCTGAGTTCACGGGAATACCCATCCTCGCTCTTCAACACGAAGAAAGCCAGACGCGCGGCCGTCTTCTCGCCTATGCCCGGCATGCGCGCGAGCAGCTCGATCAGCTTGGTTAGCGCCGGGGTGTAGGCCACAGAGTCCTTTACAACCCGGGGATGGAAAGACCGCCGGTTATCTGTTTCATCTCCTCGGCCATGAGCCGCTGCGCCTTCTCGATGGCGGCGTTCACGGCCGAGGCAACCAGGTCCTCCGTCATACGACGGTCGCCACTATCATAGAGCTGCGGTTCGATCTCCACCTTCTTGACCACCAGCTTGCCGCTTATGGTCACCGTGACCATCCCGCCGCCCGCGGTGGCCGTCAACTCGGCGCGTTCGACCTTCTTTTGAATGCGCCCCATCCGCTTCTGCAGATCGCGTGCCTGCGCGAGCATGTCTAAGCTGCCACCGTCTGTCATCGTACTACCGTCCTTTCTCGGGGTCGTCGGGATCGACGATCCTGTCGACCCGGCCCCCGAACACGTCGAGTGCCTCGCGCACCAGGGGATCATCCATGGTCTCGGCCTCGAGCTTGGCGCTGCGCGCCTTTTCCATGCCGTGTATCGACACACCGTTACTGCCACCCGCCTCATCCGAACAGAGCCGGAGACCGACGGAGGGGCCGAAATGTTCGCGTGCGATGTCGGTGAGCGCGGCGATCGTTCCTTGCTCGCCGAGCGCCTGCCGGAAACCGTCCCCGAGCGGCCTGAGTTCGACCGAGCCTTCGCCGTCGCGGGACAGCTCGCAGTTGCTGACGTTGACGTAGGTCTGAACCCCCAGGCGCTCGCGCACCATGAGCAGGAAGGGCTCCCACTCGGAGCCTTCCTGCTCGCCGGATGCGCCGGCCGCCGGTTCCGGAGATGCGCCGTTGCCGGGCGCAGTCTCCGCTTCGGCGCGCCGTTTGGCCGGCTTCGGCCCGGCCCCACCCCCAACTCCAGACGCTCCGGCGCTGCCCGTCGAACCCGGGGCCATGCCATCGAGGCGGGCCAGGATCTCGGCCGCCGACTCTACCGCGTCCAGGGAGGCGGCCTTTATAAGGCCCATCTCGAGTACGAGGTCGGGCGTAAGGGGTCCACGCAGCGCGGCGGCCGTATCGAGCAGCGACCCGAAGATACGCTGGAGGTCCAGCTGAGAACGAAGCTCGCGCATGGCCAACGCCGCCTCGCGTTCGGTCTGGCCCATCGTGTCGGGCAAGCGGCCCTCCTCGCTGGCCGCGGCAATGGCGACATAGCGCAGCAGGTCGAGAACGTCGGACAGGAAACGCTCGAGATTGACCCCCGTGCTTCGAAGCTCGACCATCATGTCCACGATGCGAGCGGGCTCGCGCACGAGCAGCGCCTCGACACAGCCGCGGACCGTTTCACGGCGCGCCACGCCGAGCAGGCTGGCAACTGCGGCCTCGTCGGTTCCGACCCCCGCCACGGTCACGACCTGCTCGAGCAGCGACTGGGCATCGCGCATGCTTCCGTCGGCCTCGCGAGCGACCAAGGCAAGAACGTCGGCCGCCACCTCCAGTTCGTCGGCCTCGACCATACAATCGAGCTGCTCGCGTATTTCTTCGATCGAGATACGGCGGAAATCATGGCGCTGGCAGCGAGACAGCACGGTGGCCGGAAGCTTGTGGGCCTCGGTCGTGGCCATGATGAACTTCACATGGTCGGGCGGTTCCTCGAGCAGCTTGAGGAGCGCGTTGAAGGCCGGTGCTGTGAGCTGGTGGACCTCGTCGATAATGTAGATCTTGAACGGGGAGGCGGCCGGCAAGTAGCGCGCGGCCTCGATGATATCGCGGACCTCGTCAATGCCGCGGTTCGACGCGCCGTCTATCTCGATGATATCGATCGAGGCCCCGTCGAGGGCCTGCGAACAGGGCCCGCACTCGTTGCAGGGCTCGATGCCGCGCCGCTCCTTACAGTTGAGCGCACGCGCAAGCAGCCGGGCCACCGTGGTCTTGCCCACCCCGCGAATGCCCGTGAGCAGCAAGGCATGGGCGACCCGGTCGCGTTCGATCGCGTTGCCGAGCGCCTTGGTGATATGAGGCTGCCCGACTACGGCCTCGAAGGTCGTGGGCCGCCAGCGACGCGCGAGTACTTGATAGGACATAGCCGGGTAGGTCGAGCTATCACCGCGGACCGAGCGCCGCAACACGGCTCTGCCCAAGCGTTGAAAAGGTAGAGATGGGCGGATAGCGTCGCCGGTCGGGAGAGGTGTCCGAGTACGGCTTAAGGAGCACGCTTGGAAAGCGTGTGTGCCGCAAGGTACCGTGGGTTCAAATCCCACCCTCTCCGCCACCTAGTCATCTGCGAACCCCCGGTTACGGTTGCGCGGCCACCGAAGGCCGCTGTTTGCGGGCCGGGCCGGGCTAGCCGTGGCGGCGTCAGTCGCCCGGGCAACTGCCGTTGTCGAGGCCGTCGTCGATAAGGTCACAATCGGCCGGAAGGTCATCGGCTGAATTGAGCGCGAGGCAGGTGCGGCATGCCACCGAGACCGACACGCATGCGGCGGCTTGGTCGGCATCGGCCGTCGCGCAGCCGGGCAAAGCCTGGGCCAGGTCGACCTCCTTGCCCACGCACTTGCGCTCGACGTCCTTGGCGATCTTGCCCGAGGTGGCCGAACAGGTCTTGGCCACCTTTCCCCGGCTGTCGGTGCCGACACAGTCGGCCAGGTCGTGAGAACGCTTGAGCAGACCGTACTTGAGCCCCCCCTTCTTACACTTGTTGAAAATGCCGAAGGTCGTGTCGAGGCATTTGTGCATCGTCTTGACCACGGCCAACTGGCATTTGGACGCATCGCGGTCGTTGTCGTAACTTATGAGTCCGGCATCTACATTGTCGCCGAACACGTCCGACATGAGATCCAAGGGAGCCGCCACGGCCGCGGCGTTGGCGGTGTTCGCATCGCTGGCGCCGAAGCGCGGGTAACGCGCGGCCCCGTATTTGTCGTTCTCCGTGCAGTAGCGCTCGAAATCCCTGTCGGTCTTGGCCTCGGCGCCGGCCAGCTTGCCGCGCGGGTCATCGGTGAGGCACTCGTCGGCGGTCATGCCGACCAGCTTGCCCTTGGCCGCGTTCTTGGCGCAGGAGTAATCTATCTTGCCTTGTGTCTTGGCGACCTTGGAGAAGTCCTTGTTGAGCGCGTTGATGCACTTCTCCTGGGCCGCGGTCGGCGGGACAAGCGTCGAGTTGGCGCGCCCCGGGGTCGCCGAACCCGCGAGATTGGCGCTCCAACTCGAAGCGAGTGCGGCGATATAGTCGGGGTCGGCCCGTTCGAGCGAGGCGCCCTGCCCGTCCGCGCTCACGGGCCACTCCCCGAAGTCAACGTAGGTGACCTCTTCGACGACGACCTGGGGGGCGTACTGGGACGCGGGGGTATTGCTGCCGCAGGTATTGCCAAGAGGGTTGGGCGAGTCGGGCTTACGCAGACGCACGGTATAGGTGAAATTGTTCAACTGCCCGGAATAGGGTCCCATGATCGCCACCGAACCGTCGAGCCCGTAGACCGCGTTGAACTCGGCAAGGGCGAGCGAATCTGAAGGGTCAAAATTGACGACGAGAAGATAGGAATCAGCCCCCATCGTGGTACCGACAGGAAAATCAAAGCCGACCCCGCCGCGCAATTTCCAGGAATGAACTCCATAGTCGCTGAAGTCCGTGTACAGGTCGACAGCAGAGTCGCCCGCGTTGTACAGCTCGATGAACTCGGTATCGACATCTATCCCCACTCCCGGCGAGGGCGGGTGGTACATGATCTCGTTGATGATGACCGGCCCGACCAAGGCCCCTTCGTTGGCACGGTCGCGGCTCGGACCCGACAGCCTGGTCACACCGGTACTGAGCTCGGAGACCCGCCCGTAGGGAACGCCGTTCTCTATCGGCCCGAATTCCACAAAGTCGCGCTCACCGGTGAGGCCGCCCGCGTCGACGGCCGATAGAATGAGCTCGTCGCCGCAGGAGGAGCTGAAGGCGAAGGGAACGTCCGTCTCGTCGAAGGTCAGATAGCCGCCGGCGGCAATGACGGTTCCCGCCGCTATCTGATACTCGGTCAGGTCGCCGGGGTTGTCGGAAAGATACCAACCGCCCACATCGACGTCCTCGCTTCCCGGATTGTAAAGCTCGAACCAATCGATGCCCGGGTCCGAGTGCGAGTAGACCTCGTTGAT
>CAYXZP010000089.1:0-4553 GCA_964469485.1 uncultured Myxococcales bacterium
ACCGCGACGATGCGCCCGTCGGAAGCGGGACCGACGGCACGCGCTGTGGCCATCCCGTAGGCGTAGCTCAGCACGGTCGAGGCGTGTGAGTTCTCTATCCAATCGTGCCGAGATTCAGCCCGCGACGGGTAGCCCGACAGTCCACCCTCTTGCCGTAAGGTGTCAAAGGCGGCCAGCCGGCCGGTCAGCATTTTGTGGACGTAGGCCTGATGGCCCGTATCCCACAGGATGATGTCGTCGGGACTGTCGAACACCCGGTGCAGGGCCAGGGTCAGCTCGACCACGCCCAGATTAGAACCGAGGTGTCCGCCGGTGGCCGATACTGTGTCGATGATGCGGGTCCGGATCTGGCCAGCCAGTTCGGCCAACTCTTCGTTCGACAGGCCGGCCAGGCCGGCGGGCAGTTCTAGCGAGTCGAGGAGCATCGGGGGCAAGACCCGCAGAAACTAAGGCGAATCCCTCGGTTATGCCAATCTGTTCAGATGTCCCCACCTTGGCCCCTCGCCCCGGGTCTTGGTAGACTCCACGCCGTGTCCCGCAAAGGCATAATCCTGGCCGGGGGCTCGGGCACCCGCCTGCAGCCGCTTTCGAAGGTCGTGACCAAGCAGCTGATGCCGGTCTACGACAAGCCGATGATCTACTACCCGCTGTCGGTCCTGATGCTGGCCGGCCTTCGTGAGATACTCATCATCTCTACTCCCGAAGACCGTCCGTCCTTCGAGCGGCTCTTCGGCGACGGCTCCGACCTTGGCCTGTCGATCAGCTACCAGGTGCAGGAACGGCCCGAAGGCATAGCCCAGGCCCTCGTTATCGCACGCGACTTCAGTGCCGGTGGGCCCGGCGCCCTCAGACTCCGCGACAACCTGTTCTTTGGCCACGGGCTCGCCGACTGTCTCAGGCGCGCCGCAGACCGCCGTGAGGGCGCGACCGTTATGGCCTACAAGGTCAAGGACCCCGAGCGCTATGGGGTGGTCGACTTCGATGACTCGGGCGCGGTCGTGTCCATAGAGGAGAAGCCGGCCAAGCCGCGCTCGGGTTACGCCATCACGGGTCTTTACTTCTACGACGCGCGCGCGGCGGACATTGCCACGGGTCTCGAGCCCTCGGCCCGAGGGGAGCTCGAGATAACCGACGTCAACCGCGCCTATCTCGAAAGCGACGCCCTCGAGGTCGAAGTCTTGGGGCGCGGCATCGCCTGGCTCGACACCGGCACCTTCGACTCGCTCTTGCAGGCGGCCAACTTCATACAGGCCATCGAAGAGCGCCAAGGCCTCAAGGTCGCCTGCATCGAGGAGATCGCTTACCAACTCGGCTACATTGGCCGCGAACAGCTAGAGCGCATGGCAGCCAAGTTGGGCAACGAATACGGCCGCTACCTGACGGATGTTGCCTCGCGCGACAGGAACGCGGAATAGGCGGTGAACCGGTGAAGGTCACCGAAACCCGCCTGGCCGGCGTCCTCATCATCGAGCCCGAAGTCTTTCGTGACCAGCGCGGTTTCCTGCTCGAAGCCTTCAATGCCGCCGATTATTCTGAAGCTACCGAGGCCCTAGGCACCCCGGCTGCCGGGACCGCACCCGATTGGACCAAACTGCCCCACATAACCCACTCACGCTCGGTCAAGGACACAATCCGTGGCCTCCACTTCCAGTTACCTCGCCTACAGGGGAAGCTCGCATGGGTCACGCGTGGCCGCATACTCGACGTTGCCGTCGATGTGAGGCGCGGCTCGCCGAATTTCGGAAAATGGACGGCCCACGAGCTGGACGATGAGACTCACCGGCGCATGTGGATTCCCGAAGGCTTCGCACACGGTTTCTGTGTCCTCAGCGAGGTGGCCGACGTCATGTACGCCTGTACCGACCACTATGTGGGCGAGAACCAGTATGCCGTTCGTTGGAACGATGCCGCCATCGGCATTGATTGGCCGGTCGATGCTCCGGTCATCTCCGACAAGGACGCCGCCGCGCCGCTGCTTGCCGACGCACCCGTCCTTCCGGACTACCAACCCTAACGGCGTTCGTGCCGGCGCCGCTATCAAACGGCCGTCATTGACGGCGGCCACGGCAGGCGTCAGCGTGCGCGTTCAATGCAGTCGGCCCGCGAACGGCTTGTGCGCTACGTCTACACCTGTTCTGCGATCAGTCTGGCGACCGGCGTGTATGGGCCGCTGGCGACCAGCGACTGGGACACGCGCACGCTTGTTCTAGTTACGACGAGCATTGTTATCACCACAACGGCGGCTATAATCGCTATGTATCTGGATAGGCGGTCGTGACCGAGAACGAGATCATCACTACGTGGCTATTGCTGTGGGCGGGCTATCTGACCTTCATGTGCCTACTGGCCTGGATCTTCGACAAGCAGCACCCGCACGCTGACGGGACCTCGTTCAAGCAGCGGCCAACTTCGTAATAACCGAGTCGGCCAGCATCAGCCCGCGCCTGGTAAGCCGCACACGTCCGGCCTCGCGCTCGATGAAACCGCGCGAGCACATGTAGGCCAGCGACGGGGAGGCATCCTCGAGCGAACAGCCGAAGACGGAGTCGAAGTCCTGCTCGATAAAGCCGTCGATCACACGCAGCCCCAGCATGACGAACTCGCTCATGGCCTGCTCGCGCTCGAGGCGTTCGGACTGGGCGACCCAGGTGCCGCCCTGCGCCGACATGTAGTCCTCTGGCCCGCGCAGGTTCGAGTAACGGAAGCCCGATGTTCCGCCGCCGATAGTGCCGGGGCGCTCGCGCCCGAAGCCGTGGGCGCCGGCACCGAGCCCGAGGTAGTCGCGCCAGGTCCAGTAGGCCAGGTTGTGGCGCGATTGGTGACCAGGGCGCGCAAAGTTGGATATCTCGTAGTGGCGGTAGCCGGCCTCGCCGAGTCTCGTGATGGCCAGTTCGTACATCTCGGCTTCCACGTCCACGTCCACCCTTTCGAACCGTCCCTTGGCCAGGTCCAGGGTCATGGGTGTTTTGCTCTCGTAGGTGAGGTTGTAGGTAGAGATATGGTCGGGCCCGAGGCCGATAAGGGTGTCGAGATCGTCGGACCAATCGGCGAGCGTCTGCCCGGGGACGGCGAAGATGAGATCGCAGGATACGGAACTGAATCCCGCCTTTCGCGCGGATTCGATGGCGCGTACGGATTCCTCCGCCGTGTGGAGGCGCCCGAGCGTCGTGAGTTCCTTCTTTGAGAACGACTGGCAACCGATGCTCAGCCGGTTCACCCCTGCCGCACGCAGACCCTTGAGGTGTTCGAGCCCGCCGCCCTCGAGCGTGCCGGGATTGGCCTCGAGCGTTATTTCGGGGTCATCCGTGAAACCGAACAGGGCCGCCAGCCGGCCCATGAGATCAGCGATCGTCGTGGGTTGGAACAACGACGGTGTGCCGCCGCCGAAAAAGACCGTAGATATCGAGCGGCCGGCCCAAGCCGGGCTCGTCGCAGCCGTTTTTATCTCGCGGCCGAGCGCCTCGGCGTAACGGCGTTCGGGGAAGTCACGGATGGCGTATGTGTTGAAGTCGCAGTAGGGGCACTTGTGGACGCAGTAGGGCAGGTGGATGTAGACGGAAAGGCCCACGCCCCTCAGTGATACTTGCGTACCACGCCCACGACCACCCCGCGGATCTGCAGATCGCGGTCGCGCACGATAATGGGTTCGTAGGCCGGGTTGGCGGGCTCGAGACGCACGGCGCCACCGGCTTCCCGCCGGAACCGCTTGACGGTGGCTTCGCCGTCTATGCTGGCCACTACCATCTGTCCGTTCTCCGGTTGGGGACGTTCCTCGACGATAACGTAGTCGCCGTCGAGTATGCCCTCGTCGATCATGGAGTCTCCATTGACCAGCAGCGCGTAGGTTTCGCGCCGGCGCACCAGGCTCTCGGGCACCTCGATGCTGTCGTCACTCTCGATGGCCTCGATCGGGCTGCCCGCTGCCACGCGCCCGAGCAGGGGAAGCTCGACGGCCCGCGGGCGCCGCCTGTGCTCGACCAGCTCTATTGCACGGCTGTGGTTCCAACGGCGCCGGATGTAGCCCTTGGCCTCGAGGTTGGCCACGTGTTTGTGGACCGTGGCCATGGACCGCAGGCCGAAGCGGCGGCCTATTTCCTCCAGGGTCGGCGCGTAGCCGGCCTCCGCTATGCTCGCCTCTATGTAATCGAGTACCTCGCGTTGCCTCTTGGTCAGCGTCATCATCCTGTCACGCTAGGCGAAAGGAGGGCGAAAATCAATATCGGCGGCCAAAAAGCCGGCTACAGCAGGCCCGTGGCGGCGATGCGTCCAATGGCTGGCTTGTCGGAGCCGAGCCGGCCGGTCTAGAATCGGTCAGATAGATGCACCCGTTGGCCAAACATTTGCTCATGGCGTCGGCCTTGACCCTTGCCCTGCTGGCCACTGTTTTGGCCCCGGTACGGCCTGCCTCGGCGCTATGCGGCGATGCGGACAATAGCGGTGAGGTGTCGGTCACCGATGCGCTCCAGATACTGAAGGCGGCCGTCGGCGTCACCGACCCTGACACAGGCGAAGCGACCGCGTGCCTGCCGTGCGTGTGCGACGCCAACAACAGC
>CAYXZP010000089.1:4563-7836 GCA_964469485.1 uncultured Myxococcales bacterium
TCGACATCACCGTCATCGATGCGCTCCAGGTCTTGAAAGCCGCCGTTGGCGTAGAGGGCACCACGCTGATCTGCCCGAGCTGTGCCGGCGATCTCACCTGCGACTCGGGCTATGAGGCCGACTCTACCGAGACGGTCTGCGTCGATGTCGATGAGTGCACGGACGCGAGTCATGACTGCACGAGCGACGTAGCCTGCGTCAACACCGAAGGTTCCCATCTTTGCGGGATCGACTGCACACAGGCGGCCTTCGAAGCGGCACTCGCTGAATGCGGCGGTGACGCCAAGACGATCGTGTTCGGGTGCACGGACCAGACCATAACGATAAGCAACACCGGCGACTGGTCGGCGCGAAAGATCAGCTGCGACGGTCTCACGATCGACGGTAGCGGGCGCAACATCGTGTTCGACCTCGACCCGCCCTGTTTCGGCGATGCGACCGACCTGGCCGATGCCTCTGTCTGTCCCTCCAGCGGAGGTGACGGGTTCCTCCGTCTCTTGGGCGACGACAACAGCGTCCGCGATCTGACGCTTCGTTACTTCCAGGAAGGGATCACCACCAAGGGCGACGGCAACACCGTCGAGTCGGTGACCTTCCTGCGCCACTGCGGCGAGGCCATCGTCAACGATGACGCGGGCAGCGGCAACCTGTTCAAGGATGTCGCCGTGAGTGACGGCTGCGCCACATGCGCGCGCTTTTATGGCGACCAGACCGCGATTACCGTGACCAACCCGACCGAGGACGCCTACTACAACGCGGTTCTCGACACTGCCGTCTTCGACGGCTGCGACCGCCCTGTGACGGCGCAGAACGGCGGCCGCTTTCTCATCCGCGACTCGGAGATGAAGGTGAGCGACGACTCGAGCGACTTCACCTGCCGGGGGCCCATCTTTACGACAGTTTCGAGCGACGACACCACGGTCGTCTACATGAACGACACCGCCGTGAGCGATTGCAGCCAGGGCGTGAAGGTCACGGGGGCCGGAACGACCGAAGCCGTCTTCGTGAGGAACACGATCACCGACTGCTCGCTCCGCGGCATCCTCGTCAAGGGTACCGGCAAGCTCAGTCTTCGCCAGACCACGGTGCGTAGCAATGGCACGTCCGGCACCAGCGCCTCGGACGGCGGCACGGGCGGTGTCGTCGTGGCCGGCGCGGCATCGGTGGACCTCGGCGGCGGCTCCCTCTCGATCGACGGCCAGACCGTCACGAGTCCGGGCGGCAACGTTATCTGTAACAACACGGGTACCGACGGTGAGGCCAATGATGTCGAGAACGGACTCGACGATTCCTCGACCTCGAATTCACTGACAGAGATCCAGGTCGACATCTTCACGCCCAAGTGCGCTACGCTGGGCTGTCACAGCTCGGCCGGGCAACCGCCCAGGCTTGCGAGCACGAGCCAGTCCTCCCAAGAACTGGTCGGCGTGGGTGCCAGCGGCTGCAGCGACGAGGTCTTCGTGGTCGCGGGCGACAGTAGCTCCAGCTACCTGCTCGCCAAGCTCGGCACGGGCGCCAGCTATTGCGGGTCGGCCATGCCGCTCGGCTCGACGGCGCTTACCAGTGACGAGACATCCCTTATAACCGCCTGGATAGCCTCTCTGACCTCGATCCCGGCGGAGAACAACTACTGGTGCGGCCAGGACCTGTCGGCCTCGGTGTCGGGTGTGGTCGACACCGACCCCGTGCTCGAGGCCGAACCGTCCTGCGGCGATGGCACGGTCGTCGCCAATGTCGAGGAATGTGATGACGGCAACAGCTCGAACCTCGACGAGTGCACCAACTTCTGTCTCGGCTCCCTGTGCGGGGACGGTTACACGCAGACGGACGTGGAGCAGTGTGACGATGCCAACGACGACAATACGGACGCCTGCGTGAGCATAGACTCCAGTGGTGACGGCACTCTTGACACCCACTGTCGCACGGCCACCTGCGGCGACGGTTATGTGCGGGCAGGCACCGAAGAGTGCGACGGGGGCGGCGAGACGGCCGACTGCGACTCGGACTGCACGGCGGCCGTCTGCGGCGACGGCGTCACCAATGCCACCGCCGGCGAGGCCTGCGACAGCGGCGGGGCGACCAGCAGCGACTGCAACTCGGACTGTACGGTCTCGAGTTGCGGCGACGGCGCCGTGAACACGGCGGCCGGCGAGGAGTGCGACAATGGTGCGGCCAACAACGATTCGCTCGCTGATGCCTGCCGCACAGATTGCCAGCTTGCCGCTTGCGGCGACGGCGTGACCGACGATGGCGAGAGCTGTGACAACGGTGACGCCAACAGCAACACAGAGGTCAACGCCTGCCGTACCAACTGCAAGGCGGCGCGCTGCCGCGACGGCGTGGTCGACACGGCCGCCGACAACGGCTTTCACACCACACAGGCGGACTGTGAGGGGGCCGGCGGGACCTGGGATTCGGATTCAAGCGCGTGCATCAACTTCAACGAAGAATGTGACGACGGCAACAGCTCGAATGACGACGCATGCGTGAAGTGCACGGCGGCAGCCTGCGGCGACGGTTACACCTACGCGGGCGTGGAGGCCTGTGACGCCGGCGATGGCAACAGCGACACCGAGGCGGACACCTGCCGCACGGACTGCACGATGCCGGCCTGCGGGGACGGCGTGATAGATTCGAACGGCGCCGACGGCGCCGAGGTCTGCGACAACGGTTCCAACAATAGCGACGAGACGGCGGATGCCTGCCGCACGACCTGTCAGCTGGCCGCTTGTGGCGACGGCGTTGTCGACCCCAACGGCCTCGACGGCGCCGAAGGTTGCGACGACGGTGCGGCGAACAGCGACGACACGGCCGATGCTTGCCGTACGGACTGCGAGCTGCCGGCTTGCATGGACGGTGTCACCGACAACGGTGAGGCCTGTGATGACGGCGATCCTTTCGACATCGATGCCTGCACGACAAGCTGCCTGGTGGCGGTCTGCGGGGACGGCTACGTGCAAAAAGGCACCGAGGCCTGTGACGACGGTAACACGACGGACGGGGACGGTTGCAGTAGTGGTTGCGTGCGCGAGCAGTGCCTGACCATCGGGGGTTCCCAGGCCTGCGAGGCTTGCGGCACCGGTGGCGTTCTTACCCAGGTATGCGCCGCCGACCCTGCGGCCGCGTGCACCAGCGACGCCGACTGTGGCTCGTGCAGCGACGTTTCCTACACCACACAGGTCGACTGCGAGACGTCGCCCGCCCCCTGGGCCGCGGACTCATGCACCGCCGGCGCCGCGGCCACCGAGACCGCCTGCGGGGCGGGCGCTGGGC
>CAYXZP010000090.1:0-7521 GCA_964469485.1 uncultured Myxococcales bacterium
GGTCTTCGCGGTGCCCGAAGGCACCAGCCTGGACAACACCTTGGCCGGGCAGGCGCGGGCCGGATTGGCCGAACGCGGCAAGGCCGAACTCGACGATTACTGCACCCGTCTCGAGGACGAACTCGAGATGATCACCCGCATGGACTTCGCGGGCTATTTCCTGATCGTCGCCGACTTCGTCAATTGGGCCAAGGCCAGGGGCATACCGGTGGGTCCGGGCAGGGGGTCGGCGGCCGGCAGTCTGGTCTCTTATGCCCTCGGCATCACCGGCCTCGACCCGATCCCCTACAAGCTCCTCTTCGAGCGCTTCCTCAACCCCGAGCGCCGCACGATGCCGGATATCGACGTCGACTTCTGTTACGAGCGGCGCGACGAGGTCGTCCAGTACGTTCGCGCTAAATACGGCCAGGAGTGCGTGGCCAACATCATCACCTTCGGCACGCTCAGGGGAAAGGCGGCGATCAGGGACGTCGGCCGCGTGCTGGGATTCTCGTTCGCCGAGACCGACCGCATCTGCAAGCTCTACCCGGCTCCGGTGCAGGGCCGCGACCGTTCATTGGAAAAGGCCCTCGAACTCGAGCCCAAGCTCGCCGAGATCCGCGACTCGGGGGATCGCGAGAAAGAGCTGTTCGGCCACGCCCTCAAGCTCGAGGGGCTGGCCCGGCACGTGTCCAAGCACGCCGCCGGCATTGTGATCTCCGACCGTCCACTGCTCGAGTCAGTGCCGCTTTTTACCGACAAGGACGGCACCGTGATGACGCAGTTCGCGGGGCCCGATATCGAGGCCCTCGGGCTCATCAAGTTCGACTTCCTCGGGCTGAAGACGCTCACGCTGCTCGACCGTGCCGTGCGGTGCATCCGCGAGACCCGCGGTGAGGAAGTGAACCTGGCGGCGCTCCCCATGGAGGACGCCGAGACTTACCGGCTCATTGCGCGCGCCGACACGGTCGGGATCTTCCAGATGGAAAGCGGCGGCATGCGCAAACTGCTGACCCGCATCAAGCCCACGGCCTTCGAGGACCTGGTAGCGGTGCTGGCGCTGTTCCGCCCCGGACCGCTCGATAGCGGCATGGTCGAACAGTACGTCAAACGCCGCAACGGCGAGGAGGCCGTCCGCTATCCAGACGAAAAGCTGGCCTCGATACTGAGCGAGACGCACGGGGTCATCGTCTATCAAGAGCAGGTCATGCAGATCGCCCAGGTGTACGCCGGCTACACGCTCGGAGAGGCCGACAACCTGCGACGGGCCATGGGCAAGAAGAAGGCCGAGGTCATGGCGGTCGAGCACCAGCGCTTCATCGACGGCTCCCTGACCGCCGAGCACCGCCGCGCCGACGCGGAGAACATCTTCAAACAGGTGGAGACCTTCGCCGCCTACGGCTTCAACAAATCACACTCGGCCGCCTACGCGCTGATCTCCTACCAAACGGCCTATCTCAAGGCGCATTATCCGCGCGAGTTCCTCGCGGCCCTGATGACCACCGAGATGGGCGATACGGACAAGACCTACAAGAACCTGGCCGACTGCCGTGTGCGGTCGATCCGCGTACTGCCCCCCGACGTCAACGGCAGCGAAATCGGGTTCACCGTGCGCGAAGAGGGGATACGGTTCGGGTTGGGCGCCGTGAAGGGTATCGGAGAAAAGGCCGTCGAGATGATAATCGAGGCGCGCGCCGAAGGACCGTTCCTCTCACTCGGGGATTTCTTGCTGCGCAGCGCGGGCGGCCAGATAAACCGCCGCACGGTCGAGGGGCTTATCAAGAGCGGAGCCTTCGATTCGATAGACTCCGGGCGCGCGCGCCTGCTCGCGGGTCTCGACACGACCATGGCCTGGGCCACGCGCGTACGCGACGACCGGGCGGCGGGCCAGATGGGCTTGTTCGGCGGCGGCGGGGCAAGCGAGAGCGAGCCGGAGCTGCCCGACATGCAGGACTGGGACAACGCGGCACGGCTTGAGGCCGAGCACGAGGTGGTGGGCTTTTACATCTCCGGCCATCCGCTGGACCGCTACACGGCCGACCTCGGCCTGGTGGGCGTAACGGCGACCTCCGATCTCACCGCCTGCCGCGACCAGAGCCAGGTGGCCCTTGCCGGCGTCACCAACACCGTCAAGCGCAAGAACAGCCGTAAGGGCGAACGTTACGCGACCTTCAATCTCGAGGACCGCGAGGGGGTCGTCGAGGTGATCGCGTGGCCGAAGATATACAGCGAGACCGAGACGGCCATCGTCGGCCGCGAGCCCTTGTTCGTGGCTGGCACGCTCGAACTCGGTGACACGGACAGCAGCGGCGACCCGGGCGGCCGCAAGGCGCAAGTGATCGCGACCGAGATCATCCCGCTGACCGAGGCCAGGCGGCGGCGCGCCCGCGCGGTCGACATCCGGATAGAGGCGGGACTGTTCGCCCCGGCCCGCCTCGAACAGCTCAAGGAAACCATGAGGAAATATCCCGGGAGCTGCCGGCCCTACCTACGGGTGACCCGGCCCGGGGCCGGCGAGGCCGTCATCGAGCTTCCCGAAGACCTATCGATCGACCCTAGCGACAGATTCCTGCAGGAGGTGGAGTCACTGGCGGGCCCGGGCAGCACCATCGTCAGGTGAACAGGCCCAACGGCGAGCAGGAACGCGCGGTCCTGGTCTGGGCCGGAGCGGAATCGGCGCGCTGCGCGCCGTCGCTGGCCGAGTTGGGGCGGCTGGCGCGCACCGTGCAACTCGACGTCGTCGGGCGGCTCACCCAGGACCTCAAGAAGAACCGTCCGGCTACGCTGATCGGAAAGGGCAAGGTCGAAGATCTCGTGCGCATGGTGCAGGAGGGGTCGGCCGACGTCGTCATCTTCGACGACGCCCTCAGCCCCGCGCAGCGCCGCAACCTCGAGAAGGCCGTCGGCGTCAAGGTCATCGACCGCAGCCAGTTGATACTGGACATCTTCGCGCGCCGTGCGCGCACGAGCGCCGGCAAGTTGCAGGTCGAACTCGCCCAGCTCGATTACCTGTTGCCAAGGCTCACCCGCCACTGGACCCATCTCTCCCGTATCCGCGGCGGGGTGGGGACCAAGGGCCCGGGTGAGACCCAACTCGAGGTCGACCGGCAGCTGATCGGGCGCCGTATCGCCAGGCTGCGCAAACGGATCGCCGGTCTCGACCGCACCCGCCGCCTCAACGCCCGGGGCCGGCGCGCCCTGCCGTATCCGACGGTGGCGCTGGTCGGTTACACCAACGCGGGCAAGTCCTCCCTAATGAACGCGCTTACCGGGTCCGACATGTACGTGGCCAACCAGCTCTTTGCCACGCTCGACCCGACGGTGCGCCGACTCGAGTTGCCCTCGGGAACCACGGCCATGCTGGTCGACACGGTCGGCTTCCTGTCCAAGCTGCCCCACGAATTGATCGACGCTTTCAAGGGCACGCTCGAACAGGTCGTCGAGGCCGACCTCATCCTCCACGTCGTCGATTCGACGGCCGTCGACCTGGACTCGCACATGGAGGTCGTCAAAAGCATCCTCGGCGAACTGGGGGCGCTGGGGCGGCCGCAGCTCACCGTCTACAACAAACAGGACCTGGCGGGCGCGGTAGCGCCTCCCAAGGAAGGCCTGGGCGTGTCGGCCGTGGCGGGCAGCGGTCTCGATGCCGTGCCGGCGGCCATTGACGAGCATCTAAAACGCGAAGAGCGCCGCATCGAAGTGTTGGTAGCGCACGGCGACGGACGCACCCGAGCCTGGTTGTACGACAACGCCCGTGTGGTAGAGGAGCGCGAAGAGCCGACCGGCACCCGTATCATCGCCTGGGCCACGCAACGGACCAGCGGCCGGCTGGCCCGGCTGCTCGACGGAATCGAGAACGGCGACTGAGCCACCGGCACGCGCATGCTAAACGTCCCCAACGCGCTGACCTTTCTCAGAATATTGGCGGTTCCGCTGTTCCTCTCGCTGCTGGCCGACGGACGTTACCAACCGGCACTGATAGTTTTTGCGGTGGCCGGCCTCACCGATGCGCTCGACGGAGCCGTTGCCCGGCTTACCGACAGCCGCACCGAGCTCGGTTCCTATCTCGACCCGCTGGCCGACAAACTGCTGCTGGTAAGCGCCTTCATCACGCTCGGCATCATAGGGGCCATACCCGCATCGTTGATGATCACGGTGCTGGTACGCGACGTCGTCATCATCGGCGGCTATCTGTTCGCGGCCACCGTGATGGAACAGCCCATGGCCATGACGCCGACGATATGGGGCAAGACCACGACCTTCACCCAGCTCATGACGGTCGCGCTCGTGCTGCTCGGTCTGGCCGGTTGGTTCACCCTGGCGCCGAACACGCTGCTGGCCGCCTTCATTATCACAGCGACGGCCACCGTCATTTCGGGCATCCACTACGTCGCGTTCGCCCTCAGGAAGTATCAGGCCGAAGGCTAGGCGGGTGCGCCCCTGAGTTCCGTCCGGCAGGGCGGGCCGTCGGCGTGGAAGAACTCGACCGCGCCGTCGTCGCGCACGATGAGCAGGGACGCCGAGCGCGTGCCAAAACCCTCTGCGTGCACGCACAGGCGCGCAAAGGGGTCGTGGCCGGCCGGGTCGGCTGTCGGACCGTGGTCTCCGAGCGCGGCCGCGACGGCTTCGCGAATGGCCTCGCTGTCACAACCGGATTCGACCAGGGCGGCGACCTCTTCGAAGCGCGGCACGGCGCTTGCCAGGCGGGGACAGCGCGGGTCGTTGACGTCGAGTCCCGTGAGCACGGAAAGACCGCGGTCGAGCTCGGTAACACGCGCCCGGCCGCCCGAGGCGTTATCTATTACCAGGGCCCGTCCACGGTCGGCCAGGAACAGATTGAAGGACTGGTAACGGCCGAGGTCTTGGCCTTCGACCGCACCGAGCGCGGCGTCAAGGTTCCCGGCGGCCAAAGCGTCGAGACATAGCAGGCCGCGCGAGCGCTGCCCGACGGTCCTCGGTTCGGGCGGAAAACTTTCCTGACGGCGGTTGAGAAGTCCGGCAACCACCACACCCGGCTCCTCGCGGTAGCCCAACCAGGTGCCGCCCGCCTCGACATCGATGCCGGCCTTCACACCGGCAGGATCTTCGAGGAGAGCCGGGCCGCGGGTAGGGCGCGCGTAGAACTCGTCGCGGTTGGCCGCAACGATGAGCGGGTAGCGTGCGCCGAGTTCCCTCAAGACCGCCAGAGTACACATTGTCTCACCCCGGGCGCCGTGTTAGCTTGCCTGTTCCCGTTAGTGAGCAGCGACAACGAACAAAGCTTCGCCTCGATAGAGGACGTCCAGTCACGCCTGGCCGGACAGAAATACATCTGCGACCGCAACATCGCCACCGTCGTCTTCCTCGCCGCGCGCCTGGGCAAGCCGCTGCTCGTCGAAGGACCGGCCGGGGTGGGCAAGACCGAACTAGCCAAGGTCATCTCATCGAGCCTCGACGCGAACCTTATACGGCTGCAGTGCTACGAAGGCCTCGACGAGGCCAAAGCGCTCTACGAATGGGAGTACGCCAAGCAACTGCTCTACACGCAGATACTCAAGGACAAGATCGGCGAGGTTACCGCCGGAACCACCTCGCTGGCCGAGGCGGTCGACCGTCTGACGGCCCAGGACGACGTCTTCTTCTCCAACCGCTTCATCCTCGAGCGTCCCTTGCTCCAGGCCATCAACTCCGAACGGCTACAGGTGCTTCTCATAGACGAGATAGACAAGGCGGACGCCGAGTTCGAGGCCTTTCTGCTCGAGATCCTCAGCGACTTCCAGGTCACTATTCCCGAAATAGGAACCATGGTGGCCCGCCGCATCCCGGTAGTGGTGCTGACCTCGAACAACGCCCGCGAGATGTCCGATGCGCTCAAGCGGCGCTGCATGCACCTCTACATTAATTTTCCGTCCGAAGCCCTCGAACTCGAGATCGTGCGATTGAAAGTGCCCGAGGCCGACGAGGAGTTGACCCGCGAACTGGTAAAGATCGTCCAGGCGGTGCGCGGGCTCGACCTCAAGAAGGCCCCGAGCATCTCCGAGAGCCTCGATTGGGCGCGGGCCTTGGTGGTGATGAACATCGACAGCCTCGAGGACGAGCTGGTCACCGACACGCTATCGACGATCTGCAAGTACGAGGGTGACCTCCGCAAGGCCGAGAAGGAACTGGCCTCCTACGTGGAGCGCAAACACGCCGAGCGCAGGGCCGCCGAGGAACCGGCGCCCGCGCCCGAGAGCGACAAGGACCTGCTTCACTGACCGGGGCGGGCGCCGGGCCCGATGGAAAAGCGGATCATAGAGTTTGCGGCCCTGCTCAGGCGCCGCGCCGTGCGCGTGTCGACGGCCGAAACGCTCGACGCCATACGCGCGGTCGAAATTGCCGGCCTTTCCGACCGTGAGGACTTCAAAAGCACGCTGCGCTCGACCATGGTCAAGCGTTCCAGCGACCTCGAGCCCTTTGCCGACGCCTTCGAGGTGTTCTTCTCCGGGCTCACACAACTGATACACGAATTGGGCGAGGCCGCCGCCGGCGGTCTGAGCGACGCCCAACTGCAAGCCTTCCTAGAGGAGTTGGCCCGTATGCTCGAACGGTCCGACGGGAAACTGTCCGAGCTGGCCCGTTCCTTGCTCCTTCAGGACGCGGGCAACATGGAGCGCCTGCTTCGCGAGGCCCTGGCCTCGGCCCGCGCCGAGAAGCCCGACATCAACATGTCGGCGCCGGGCGCGGCGCGGATGGTGGCCGAGGCGCTCGGGGCAGGGGGCCTGCAACGCGAGCTCGACCAGCTGCTCGCCGA
Organism: uncultured Myxococcales bacterium; assembly: GCA_964469485.1. Taxonomy (GTDB): domain Bacteria; phylum Desulfobacterota; class Binatia; order UBA1149; family CAYXZP01; genus CAYXZP01. The sequence continues at coordinate 6,752 of CAYXZP010000090.1, forward strand.
AGCCGAGGGGGCCGGGATGTCGCCCGAGGACCTCGAGCGCCTGCGCGAATACTTCAAGCAGCGCATGAAGGACCTCGGACAGATGGTCAAAGGCATGATGAGGTCCGAGGGTGCCAAGGGAGAGGAACGCGAGTCGCGGCTCAAAGAGCGCGAGCGGCTGCTCGACAAGAGCTTCTATTACCTGTCGCCCTCCGAGATCCGGAGAATGCGCGAGGCCGTGGCCGCGCTGGCCAGAAGGTTGAAGAACATCATGTCGGTGCGCCGCAAGCGCACCAAGCGGGGCCGACTCGACGTCAAGGCCACGCTGCGTTCCTCGCTTGAGTTCGGCGGCGTGCCCTTCCGGATACGCTACGAGAACAAGCGCCGCGAGAGGCCGCAGATAGTCATACTCTGCGACATATCGGACTCGGTACGAAACGTCTCGCGCTTCATGCTGCAATTCGTCCACTCGCTACAGGACATGTATTCGCGGGTGAGAAGTTTTGTCTTCGTGGCCGACATCGGCGAGGTCTCAGGGCTGTTCGAGGACAACGACATCCAAACCGCGATACAGAAGGCCATCGGGGGGGAGGTCGTAAACGTCTATGCCCACTCGGATTTCGGGCGCGCCTTCAAAAAGTTCCACCAGGAGCACCTCGAGGCCATCGACAGCCGCACCACCGTCATCGTGCTCGGGGACGCACGCAACAACTACAACGCCCCCAACGACTGGGTCCTGCGCGACGTCCAGGAACGGGCCCGCCAGGTCATCTGGCTCAACCCCGAGAACC
>CAYXZP010000091.1:0-7405 GCA_964469485.1 uncultured Myxococcales bacterium
GCGCCGGCGCGGGGTGGGCAGCCGCCTCAAGAGCCGCCTGGCCGCAGCCTGTGTTGTCATAGCGCTGTTCCCGGCCGGGGTGATGGCCGTGGTCTCTCTCGGTTTCATAACGAACACGATCGACGGCTGGTTCAGCGCCGAGGTCGAATCGTCACTGCGCGGGGCGCACCGCTTGGCGGCCACCTATTACAGCAACTCGGCTGACCAGGCTGTCGTGCACGCGCGCGCCATTGCCCGCCGGCTCGGGCCGACACAAGGCAAGGGGCCGGTCTCTACGGCCGCGAAGGACATGTTGCGCAACTACCAGGAGACCTACGGGATCGGCACCGTTCAGGTCGTCGATGCCGAAGGGCGCCAGGTCATGGCCCTGTTCAACGAGAAGCAACCGACGGGGGTGCCGGTCAGTACCGACGCGGGCTTCGTTGCCGAGACGCTCGCGGCCGGTTCGGCCACGCGGGTCGAAAGCCTCGGCACGGCCGATCTCATACGCGGCGCTGCGCCCATCGCGTCCCAGGCGGGGGTCTCCGGTCGCGCGGTCGTGATCGTCGACTACGTGGTGGACCCCAGCGCCAGGCTGTGGAGCAACTCGATCTTGGAGTCATTCAGGCAGTACAGGCAGCTCGAGCTCAACAAACGACCTTTCAAGAACCTCTATGTGCTCACCATAGGCCTGGCCCTGCTCGTGGTCGTGTTCTCGGCGGCGTGGCTCGGGATCTATCTGGCTCGCGGCATCACCGACCCGCTCGGGCGTCTGGCCGAGGCGACCAACACGGTGGCCGAAGGCAACTGGGACGTCGAGCTTCAGGGGGAGGGTGGCGACGAGGTCGGGGCTGTGGTGCAGGCCTTCAAGAGCATGACGATGCAGCTCAAGGCCAGCCACGAGGATCTCGATGAGCGGCGCCGTTACATAGAGGCCGTGCTTGCCAACATCGACGCCGGTGTCGTCTCCATGGACGAGGACGGCGCGATCACGACCGTCAACCCGGCCGCCATGAGATTGCTTTCCTTGGACCCTGCGGGCGTCGTCGGCAAGCAGGCCGGGCCCGTGCTCGCGGCCTGTGGGTACGGCGAGGTATCCGGTATGTTGGCCGGTCTCGCTAGCGGTGCGCTCGCTTCGGGGGCTAGCCTCAACGTGGAAAATGAAAGCGGTGGTCGTACCTTGGCCGTGACGGCGAGCAGCCTGGTCCGTCGCTCGGGCAACAGGCGCGGGTGGATCCTGTTCTTCGAGGACGTTTCGCGCATGGCCGAGATGCAACGGACCGAGGCCTGGAAGGAGGTCGCTCGCCGCATCGCGCACGAGATCAAGAACCCTCTCACCCCGATACAGCTTTCGGCCCAACGTATGGGCCGCCGTTTGGCGGGACATCTCACCGGTGAGGACGCGGAGTTGGTCGAGGAGTGCATAGGGACGATCATCGGCGAGGTCGACGAACTAAAGGGCCTTGTCAACGAGTTCTCGCAGTTCACCCGCAGCGCCGGGGGTGATAAGCGCGCACAGGACCTCAATCAATTGGTCGAGGAGACCTTGCCTCTTTACCGGCAGGCGCGTCCGGACATCACCATGGCGTTCGAGGGCGCCGAGGCGGCGACCGAAGTGGTCATGAACCGAGAGGCCGTGCGCCGTGCTCTCGTCAACCTGCTAGACAACGCGGTGGCCGCCCTCGGGCCGGAGCCGGACGGGGCGCCGGTGCCGGCCCGCGAGATCACGGTCGCCACACGCTGCGACGAGGAACTGTCGTGCGTTATCCTCGAGGTCGCGGACACCGGTCCCGGCGTTCCGACCGAACAACGCGCACGGATATTCGAGCCCTATTACTCGACGAAGGACGATGGCACCGGTCTGGGCCTGGCGGTGGTCGCCTCGGTGGCCGCCGACCACCACGCCTATGTCCGGGTCCATGACAATGAGCCGACGGGCAGCCGTTTCGTGATCGAGTTCCCGATCGCGCGCGCCGAAAGCGAGGAGGCGCGGGCGGCCCCCGCCTGAGCTATCCTATGGGCGCGATGGAGAAGGTTCTCATAGTCGACGACGACGCGGCTGTGCGCGAGACCATCGGCGGTGTGTTGCGCGACGAGGGCTTTATCATCAGCACGGCCTCGAGTGGGGAGGAGGCCGAGAAGCAGCTCTCGACCGAACGCCCGGATCTCGTTCTCGTCGACGTATGGATGCCCGATATGGACGGCATCGAGTTGCTCTCCCGGATCAAAGGCTCCGGTTCCGACATGCCCGTGATCCTCGTGTCCGGACACGGCAGCGTGGAGATGGCCGTAACCGCCACGCGTCTCGGGGCAGCGGATTTTATAGAGAAGCCTTTTTCCATCGACGGTCTTTTGCAGTCGGTCAACCGCGCTCTCGGCAAGAGCGGCGCACAAGCGGCACCCGCCGCCGGGTCCGGGCCGGCAGCCCGGACCGTTTCGGACCGGCCGGCCTTTCCCGTGCGCGAGCGCACCGTGGCCAAAAGCGTTACCAGCAGCGGGCTCGGACTCCATAGCGGCCAGCGTACCGGGCTCATCCTTCATCCCTTGCCCGCGGGCACGGGGATACGTTTCGGCCGTGTGGCCGGTGATGGCGTTGTCGAAGCGGCCCTCGAGAACGTGGACTCCACTGGCTATGCGACGACGCTGTTCAAGGACGGTATGGCCGTGCGTACGGTCGAACATCTGATGGCGGCGCTGCACGCCTACGGCATCACCAATCTTCTCGTCAAGGTCGAGGGGGAGGTGCCGATCCTCGACGGTTCGGCCGTCGAGTTGTGCGAGCTTCTCGACGGCGCCGGTATTGAGGAGCAGGGGACAGAGACGGCGGCCGTGACCGTCACCGGGCCCATACGGATCGAACCGGGCCCGGATCAGTTCGTCGAGGTCAGGCCCTACGACGGTCTCAAGATCACCTATGAACTGTCGTACCCGGAGCCCGTCGGGGAGCAGACATATTGTTTCGAGTTTGACGGACCCGCGTCGTTTCGTGCCGAGATAGCACCGGCCCGCACCTTCGGGTTCGTCGATGAGATCCGCGCCCTCGAACAGGCCGGGCTCGGCCAGGGCGGGCAACTCGGTAATTTCATACTTATCGGCGACAGCGGCTTCGTGAACACCGAACTTCGCTTTCCGGAAGAACTGGCCAGACACAAGATCCTCGACCTGATGGGCGACATGTATCTTCTCGGTGCGCCGCTCAGGGCCGAGGTCCACGCACGCAAGACCGGCCATACCCACAATGTGGAGATGGCACGCAGGATACGCGACGCTGTGCTAACGGAACGGCGCTAGTTTTGGTCGCGCCAGCGAACCGGACAGGGCGTAGCCGCGCCATCCCTGGCTGTCGCGGGTGGTTTCCGGCAGCAGCCCGGCGATCATCTTGGCGCGCGTCTCTTCTGAACGGCGCCGCACCTCGAGCCTGCCCGCGAGGACCATGGCGGTGCCGCGACCTTGGAGGCGGGCCCTCGGCAGGCGCCAATCCAAACCCTCGGCCGCGGCCGAGGAACCATCGAGCACGATCGATGTCCGGTCGATGACGGCCTCGACGTTGACCGTGGCCATTGCGGCACCGGAACCTAGCGCCTGCGCCAGTGCGGGGCCGGCGACCTTCGCACCGCGGGCCTCGAGGCTGAGCCGGCCCTCGCGTGCGAAAGGCCCGAGCGGGCCCGTGGCCTGGCCCCTACCCACGCCGCGCAGCGCCACGGCCCCGCCGAAACGTCCTTGGACGCGCAGGCCGTCAAGGTCCAGGCAGGCTTCGGGATCGACGCCGGTAAAGGTGAGTTCGAGACGCCGCCCGCGCTGCAACTTGCCTCTCCAGGACCCCCCGCAGGCATCGCTTTCGAAGTTGACCCCGCCGCGGAACCCGAAACCGAGGTACAGCGTCGGGATGTTCAAGGCATGGGCGTTCCTGGACAGCCGTATGCCGCGGACGAGATAGCCGGGCGGTGACACGGACAGCCGCGCTATCTTGGGCCAAAGCAACGTCACCTCTTCTATCGACGCGGAAACCCCGATGGCAGCTGAGGCCGTTCGCACGAGCCGCTCCACGACCAATTGGTGGGGGAAGGTCCAAACGAAGAAGACAACCGTCAGCGCCACGAAGAGCGCCGGGCGTTTCACGTGCCTTCCGCGTTAGCGGCAACGGTGAGTGAGGCGTCAAAGAGGGAATGGTCTCCGTAGCGGCGCTTGAGATCGAGGTGGAGCACGTGGACCGAGCCTCCTTCGGCCTCTATCCGCGCGAGCAGTTGGACGAGTTCGGCCAGAGACACGCCGCCCAAGCGAAGATCGACGCTGGATGGTTTTGCGCCCTTGCGGCCCGGGCCTTTGTTGGGGACGATGGCCTCGACCGAGCCGGGTGTGACGGTGGCGGAGCTGAGCCGGTCGACCAGTGCGAACAGGGAAGCGTCGCTCCCGCCGGCGGGCTCATCCTTGCCCAAGCGCCGCTGAAGATCTTCGATACGCGCGGCCAGAGTGGTCATGGCGGCCATGTCGCGCTTGAGGGTGGCGATCTTGCTTTGCGTCGATCCACGGCCGCTTGTCACGGGTTCGAGCACCAGCGCGTATAGCGCCGTGGCCGAGACCAGCGCGGCGAACAGCGCCAGTAGCCGCCGTTCGCGCAGGCTCAGGCGCTCGAAGAGGGAGAACAAGGACTCGACCGGCGCTTTCATGCGCTCAGCACGATCTCGAGCCGGAAGTCGACCCCTTTGCCGGACACCTCGGCACGGACCTCGATCACCTCGACGGCCGAGAAGTATTTGTCGGCCCGGAGCGCTTCCTCGAGCTTGGTCACCGACTCGTAGTCCGCTGCGTGGCCGGTGAGCCGTATGGTGGGGGGGTCGTACTGGTATGAGTCGAGTTCAATGTCGATGTCGCCCGTTACGGCCGACGACATCGCCACCAGTGTGGCCAGTGGCGACGAGTGGGCGGCGGGACTGCTGCGTTCGCCCATCCGCCGTTCGAGTTCGGACAGCCGCATTTCCAGCTTGAGCTTGCGGCCGCTGCTGCCGGCCGCCGAAGGCATGGCGCGGGCGGTGATGGCGTCGGTCTGCCGGACGAGAGCCCTGTGTTCACGCTCGAGCCGGATGTGGTCGAGCCCGGCGGCGCTCGCTAGCAGCAGGGCGGCGGCCGCGGCCCAAAAGCCGAGGCGACGGAGCCCCGCTTCCTCGAGGCCGGCCGCGCCCCCGTTGCCATGCCCGAAGGTGATAGACGGGTGCCCACACTCGCCGCCCACGGCCGCCACCAGTCCCAACAGGGTCGTGTTATCGACCCAGCTGCCGGCAAGGTCCTCGGGGGCTTCAATCGGGCAGTCCCCGGCGAGCCTTTCCACCGAATGGCCCTCGAGGCGCTGTGACAACTCCTCCATGGTCTGGCCGGCTCGCGGCCCCGCGCACAGCAGTCGCTCGATGTCGGGGGCCAGGGAGGTCACCGCCCAGGCCAGATCGCGCGCGATCCTTTCTTGCGAACCGGATGTGAGAACGCGCAGGCCGGTGAGCCTTCCTTCGCGCACCGAGGAGACCGAGGTGACGGCCGGCGACGTGTCGATCGCTATGAACGTCGCATCCCCGGCCTGGCAACGCCTGAAGCACTCGAGCGCGGCCGTCGGGCCCCAAACCAGTTCCGCCCGCGGGATGCCGAGCGAGAGCAGGCGCGCGCGCAGACCCTCTAGACCTTGGCGCGGCACCATGACGGCCAGCACCTTACTGCGGCGGGAAGGCGCGCTACGGTCCCAGGCGGTCTCGCCGTCCTCGAGGGAGAAGGGCACGTGATCCTCGAGCGCTACGGCGGCCGTTTGAGCGATCCGGCGCCTGTCGCTGAAGGGGAGTTCGAGAAAACGGAAAACGGCGCTCTCTCCGCCAAGCCCCACTGCGACGCGGTCCCAGCGTCCGGCGCCCAAGGTGGCGGCGAACTCGGCATCGCCGAGCTCGACGACCTCGGTGATGCGCAAGCGCCGCAGGGTCGATTCTACGACAGCCGCACGCAGCCCGTCATCGCCCAGTTCTACCGCTAGGACCCGTCCCGCCATGGCAGTTTGTTAAGTCGCGTCGGCGCCGACGTGTCAACGCCGGCTATGGCCGGCACGTTGCGCTCCAGGCGATAGATGGTGCGGCTCTTGCCGTCCCGGCGCGCGACTATGGCTTCGACAGAGCGATGGATGCCGTCGACCGAACCCACGGTCCGGACCCGGAAGTAGCCGCTTGCATAGCCCACCAGAGAGGCGATGGGGACCTGGCCCAACCCCTCGATACTCTCGAGGTCGGCGCGCCCCGTGATTGCGCGTTCAGAGCGTCGTGCGAGAAGGCGGCCGATCAGCTGTTCATCCTCCATTCGCGGGTGCAGTGCGCGCAGAACCTCTTTGGAGGCCGTGTTGACGTTGACCCTTCGGTCGGCGGGCGGGAGCACGGTCGCGACCTTCGATAGTGCCACCAGGTCCTCGGGCCGCATGCCGCGGACCAGGGCGATCTCGCGGACCGTGAGCAGCGGCGCGTTGCGTGGAGCGTAGGGCGGTCTGGCATTGCGGTAAAAGGACGCTTCGGCGCCTTCGGGGCCGAAGCGGACTTTCGAGTCTGTATCGATCCAGTCGCTCAAGGGAGCGACCAGGGCGGGGTTGAGTCCGGCCTTCTCGAGCACACGCGACGCCCTGGCGGCTTCGCCGGCGGACGCGGCTCGCAGGCGGTTGATGTTATAGCGTCCCTGCTCGTCTTCGACACGGACGGTGAGCATGCCGCCGCCGGGCGCCTCTATGGGTGGAAATGGCGTGGCCCAATGTTCGGTCAGAGCATCGGTCTTGCCCGCGCGAGCGTCGAACTCGAGTAGCACCTCGGCCAGCACAAGCCCTGACTCGGCCAGGTGGGCGGCTCTGCGAGCCTTGAACCAGTGGGCCGCACGCCGGTGGTCCACCTGCACCTCGTAGGTGAACTCGAGGACGACGACCGTGAGCAGGGCCACGGCCATGAGCGCGATGAGCAGGGCGACTCCGCGCTCGCCGCGTTTGGCCTGACGCTCAGTCGCGGGCATGGGCTGGTATGCTCGTGGCAGAGGACAGCGCGAGCGGCTCGCCGCCGTTCTTGTCGACGAAGCTCAGTCGGATCTCGGCAGCCCGGGGCGCGCGCCTCTTGGCGGCCTGTCCCGTCCATTGTTCCTGCCAGCGTTTTCCGTCGAAGAATCGCATCTCCAGCGAAGCCAGCCCCGCGGCCACCACAGTACGAAGCGCCGTCTCGTCGTCGATGGGTCCGGGCGGCCGGACCTCGTAACGGACCAGTTCTATGGTGCTGTCCCCGGCCGCAAGCCGGTAGCTGACGCGGGCCTGGTCACTGCGGTCGCTCCCCGGGAGCGGCCCCAGACCCTCGAGCGGCGTGGTGCCGCGCGCGGCAAGCACCGTGAGGGCGAGCACCACCACCGCCCCGGCAGCGACAGGGGACGGTGCCGC
>CAYXZP010000092.1:0-6853 GCA_964469485.1 uncultured Myxococcales bacterium
GACCGCGCCGGCAAAGACCTCGGCCGGCATCTGGCCGTAGCGGTCCAAGGCACCGTCGAGACGATGGGCACGCTGCTGGCCGGCCAGGACGTCGAGGCGCTCTACGTGTCGCTCGAACAGCGCGACCTGCTCTGGATAGGGCTCAACTGCGCCACCGGCCCCGACTTCATGACCGACCACCTGCGCACCTTGAGCGCGCTTTCGCGCTTCCCGGTCGCCTGCGTCCCGAACGCCGGGCTGCCCGACGAGGACGGAAACTACAACGAGACCCCCGAAATGTTGGCCGCCAAGCTCGCCGGCTTCGCCGACAGGGGCTGGCTCAACATAGCCGGCGGATGCTGCGGCACGGTGCCGGCCCATATAAAGCTCATCGCCGGGGCCTTGGCGGACAAGTCCCCGCGCGTGGCTGCCGCACCCGAACGTTCGGTCGTATCAGGCATAGAGGCCTACGAGATAACCGATGAAAAGCGTCCGGTGATCGTCGGCGAACGCACCAATGTGCTCGGCAGCCGCAAGTTCAAACGGCTCATCAAAGAACAGAAGTTCGACGAGGCCGCCGAGGTGGGTCGCGCCCAGGTGCGTCGCGGGGCGGCCATCCTCGACGTCTGCCTGCAGGACCCAGATGCCGACGAGATGGCCGACGTTACGGCCTTCCTCGACCTGCTGACCCGCAAAGTGAAGACCCCGATCATGATCGACACCACCGACGTGGCCGTCGTCGAAGAGGCGCTCAAGCACCTGCAGGGCAAGGCCGTCATCAACTCGATCAACCTCGAGGATGGCGAGGACAAGTTCGAGGCGATCATCCCGTTGGTGCACCGCTTCGGGGCCTCGGTGGTGGTCGGCTGCATCGACGACGACCCCGAGCAGGCCCAGGCCATCACCAAGGAGCGCAAGCTCGAGGTCGCCAGCCGCTCCTACGAGTTGCTGACGAACAAGTACGGCCTTTCGGGCCGCAACATCATATTCGACCCGCTGGTGTTCCCGGCCGGCACCGGCGACGAGAACTACTCGGGCTCCGGCGTCGAGACCATCGCGGGCATAGGCTTGATCAAGGAGGCCCTTCCTGAGGCCAGCACCATTCTCGGTATATCCAACGTCTCCTTCGGGCTGCCCCAGGCCGGCCGCGAGGTGTTGAACAGCGTCTTCCTTCACCACTGCGTAAAGGCCGGGCTCGACCTGGCCATCGTCAACGCCGAGGCCCTGGCCCCCTACAGCCGCATCTCCGACGAGGAGAAGACGCTGTGCAACAACCTCATATGGTGGCGGGGTGAGGACCCCATCGCCGCCTTCGCGGCCCACTTCGCCGGCAAGAAGGTGGGCCCCACCGAGGACGAACGCCGCAAGCTCAGTCTCGACGAGCGCCTGTCCCTTTACATAATGGAGGGCAGCCGCGACGGGCTGATCGACGACCTCGAGGATGCGCGCGGCCAGGGACGCGCCCCGCTCGAGATTATCAACGGTCCGCTGATGACCGGCATGGACGAGGTCGGACGCCGCTTCAATGCGAACGAGATGATCGTGGCCGAAGTGCTCCAATCGGCCGAGTCGATGAAGATCGCCGTCGCGCACCTCGAACAGTTCATGGAAAAGGCCGACACCGGCGGCCGCGGGCGGATATTGTTGGCCACGGTCAAAGGGGACGTACACGACATCGGCAAGAACCTCGTCGAGATCATCCTGTCGAACAACGGCTTCGAGGTCGTCAACCTCGGGATAAAGGTCGCGCCTGAAACCCTCGCGGCCGCCTACGACGAGCACAGGCCCGACGCCATCGGACTGTCGGGGCTGCTCGTAAAGAGCGCCCAACAGATGGTCGTTACCGCGCAGGACCTCGAGGGCCGCGGCATCGGGTGCCCGATCCTCGTCGGCGGCGCGGCGCTGTCCGACCGTTACACGCGCCTTCGCATCGCCCCGCAGTACGGCGGCATGGTCGCATACGCGCCCGATGCCATGATGGGTCTCGACCTGGCCAAGCGCCTGGAAAACGAGGAGGACAGGGCGGCCCTGGCCGCCGAGCTCGAGGCCGAGGCGGCGCGCATGGCCGAGGCCGCCGGCCGGGCCGAGCAGCGCAAGGAAAAAGCCGCGACCGGGGACTTTGAAAAAGCCCGGGTCGCCGCACTTGAAGAGGTCCCGGCACCCCCCGACCTCAAGCGTCACGTCCTCGCCGACCACGACCTGAGCGAGGCCTTCGCGTGGATCAATCCCGTGATGCTCTACAACCGCCACCTCGGCTTCAAGGGCAAGTTCGACGAGGCCATCAAGGCCGCCGACCCCAAGGCCGAGGAACTGCGGACCGCGGTTGCCCGTGTCGAGGACGAGCTGCTCGGCCGTGACGACGTCAGGGCGAGCGCCGTATATCGATTCTTTCCCGCGGCCGCCGATGGAGAGCGCCTCGCGCTGCTGGAGCCGGACTTCAAAACAGAGATCGGAGGGTTCACCTTCGGCCGCCAGCACAAGAGCGGCGGGCTTTGCCTTAGCGACTTTACGGCCCCGCGTAACGGCGCACGACGCGACTACATAGCGATGTTCGCCACCAGCGTCGGTCCGGGCATACGCGAGCTGGCCGAGCGATGGAAGAACGAGGGCGACTACCTGCGCTCACACATCGCGCAGGCTTTGGCCATTGAAGGGGCCGAGGGAATGGCCGAGCTTTTGCACAAGAAGATACGCGAGATGTGGGGCATCAAGGACCCCCCCGAACTATCGGTCAAGGAGATCCTGCAAGCCCGTTACCGGGGCGTCCGTGTTTCCTTCGGCTACCCGGCCTGTCCGCGGCTCGAGGATCAGACCGAGTTGTTCCGCCTGCTCAAGGTCCAAGAGGCCATCGGCGTGGAACTGACCGACGGCTACATGATGGATCCAGAGTCCTCGGTGAGCGCGCTCGTGTTCCACCACCCCGAGGCCCGCTATTTCAGCCTCACGGAAGCCGACGCGGAGGCTCTCGAGAAGCGGATAGGGGAGCAAGGCTAGCCCCGTCGAACGGTTCCGGTTCGATCACGCGCCCCAGCACGAAGCCGGCCAGGAGACCGCCGAGGTGTGCGACGTTGTCACGCCCGGGGCCGAAGCCGACGACCATTCCGTAAACGGCCGCCAGCGCGCCGAGTACCTGCCAGGAACGGAACCGGCTCGCCCGGCCCGGGCGCAAGGCCGAGCCGGCCAGGCCCCCGAGCAGGCCGGCTATGGCACCCGAGGCTCCGGCCTTGAGCCCGACGACCGGCGCCAGCTCGTGGCTCAGCACATTGCCGGACAGCCCGGCCACCAGGAACACCAGCACGAAGCGCGCCGGTCCCAAAGCGTGGGCCAGCGGCGGGGCGAGCAAAAGCAGGACTGCCATGTTGCCGACCAGGTGGCGGATGTCGAAGTGAACGAAGACCGCGCTCATCAGCCGCCAGTACTGGCCCTCTTCGACTAGAGCCCAACTGATGGCGCCGTGTTCGAGAAGTTTGCCGCGGCTCGGCCCGCCGTCGACCGCCAGGGAGACAAAGACCAGGACGCAGGCAAGCAACAGGAAGATCACCGCCGCCGTCCCGCGGCCGAACCACATGTCGGGCGGCGTGTCGGGACCGTCGCGGACGGCCCGGTCCTCGTTTTCGGCGCTGCCGGGCACACCATAGGGGAACTCCTCCCGGATGAGCCCGGCGGCGTGGTCAGCGTCGCCAGCGGCCACCGTCACAGCGAAGCTTCTCGCTCCCCGCTCGACGATCTCCACGTCGAGGGCCATGGCCAGCAGCAACAGCTCGACACGCTCGGCCTGCACCCTGCTCAGCCCCGACAACACCACGACCGCGTCCTTGCGCATGGCCTGAGCCTGTCACAAGGTGGCCGGCGTGGAAACGTCCGCTACTGCCGACCGTATCCGGGAAGCGCTCGCCCGCGGGCTTGGTCCGGCCGACATCAAGCTTGTCGACGAAAGCGAGGAACACATCGGTCATGCCGGGGCGCGGGCCGGGGGCGGGCACTACCGCCTGCGGATCGTTTCCGAACACTTTGCGGGCAAGAGCGAGATCGAGCGCCACCGCCTCGTATACGCCGCCGTCGGCGACCTTATGGGCGCCGATATCCACGCGCTGTCGATCGAGGCGCTGACGCCGGCTGAACAGGCCTGACTTGGCCGCCCGGTCCGCGTCCGATCTCGAGATATTCTCGGCCACCGCCTCCCTGGCCGCAGCCTCGGCCTTCCTCGGCGGCCCCCTGTTCACACTTGCCGGCCTGGCCGCCGGACACGAGGGGAGCCTGTTCGGCCGCATCGCCGGCGCCGGCTCGCTGGGCGCCCTGTGGTTCACCTTCGTGATCGTGCCGGCGCTTCTGACCCTCTTGCTGGTAGGCTTGCCCTGCCTCGGGCGGGCGCTGCTGCGTGCCGACCGGCCTCGAGCCGGCCGGCGCGCCAAGGGGCTGCTCGTCCTCATGGTAACCGGCGCCTTGCTGGCACTGGCCGGCCAGCGCGCTTCGGCGGCCTTGGGGGCCCTCGGGCTGTTGACCGTCATGGCAGCCGGTCTGGCCGGCACCACCGCGCTGCTGGAGCGCCATGGCCGGCCGCTTGCCCGGCTCTTGCTCGTGGCCGGGTCGGCCTCGCTGGCACTGTTGGCCTGCTATGAGTTCGGCCTGGCCGGCGGTGCCGACCCGAGCGTGGCCCTGGCACCGACCTTCATGGTCACGGCGGCCTTTCTGCTCGAGAGCGGGCTTGTCGTGTGCGCAGCCCATGGGTTAGGCCGGCGCGCCGCGGGCTGGGCATGCCCGGGGTGCACCGCAGTTCTGGCGGCCTGGTACTGGGCCACGGCCCGTGACGCTTACCCAGGCCTGTTGGTGTCGGAACCGGTGGCCACGCTGGCCGTCTCGGCGGCGGTGGCGGCCCTGGCCTTCTACGGCCTGCGAAGCTCGGATATAAGTCCCGCGCCGTGAACGAACGACTCGCACTGAGCGAAGAGCTTTACCGCCGCGCGCTCGAGGTCATTCCCGGCGGGGTCTACGGGCACCAGAACCCCGAGCTGCTCACACGCGGCAGCCATCCGCTCTTCATCTCGCGTGCCGAGGGTTGCCGTCTCGAGGACCCCGACGGCAACAGCTACATCGATCTGCTCTGTTCCTACGGCCCGATGGTGGTCGGCTACCGCAACCCGCGGGTGGAGCAAGCGGCGGCCGCGCAACTGGCCCGTTGTGATTCGGGAAACCTACCGGCGCCGAACATGGTCGAACTGGCCGAACGTCTGGTCGCGATGACGCCCGGGGCCGACTGGGCGATGTTCGCCAAGAACGGCTCCGACGTCACGACCTGGTCCCTGGCGCTGGCGCGCGAAGCGACCGGCCGCGACCTGGCCGTCACGGTCCGAGACACCTACCACGGCGTACACGGCTGGTGTAACAAGCAGGAAAGGGGATTCCTCGACTCCGAGCGCTCCGCCACCGCGAGCTTTGCCTGGAACGACCTCGACGAACTCGACTCGCTGTTCGCCGCCCACCCGGACCGTATCGCGGCCGTGATGGTCACGCCCTTCAGGCACGAGGCCGGCCAACCGTCGGTCATGCCGGCGCAGGGATTCCTTCAGGGAATACGTGAACTTTGCACCCGCCACGGCGCGGTCCTGGTGGTCGACGACGTGCGGGCGGGCTTCCGCCTTCACATGGGCGGGTCGACGCAGCTGTGCAAGGTCGCCCCCGATGTCCTGCTCTACTCGAAGGCCATGGCCAACGGCTACCCCCTGGCCGCGATGCTCGGCAACAAGGCCCTTGAGAGGGCCGCATCCAGGGTTTTCGTCACCGGCACATTCTGGACACAGGCAGCCCCGATAGCCGCCGGGCTCGCGACCCTCGATGAACTCGAGGCCACCGGCGCGGTCGCTCACATGGAAAGGGTGGGGCGGCGCCTCGTCGAGGGCCTGGCCGGTCAAGCCGCCGAGGCCGGGCTCACGGTAACGGTAAGCGGACCGCCGGCCCTTCCCTTTATGACCTTCGACGATGACCGCCGGGGCTTTGCACCCGGCAGCTTCGTCCGCAGCCGCAGCTTCGCCGGCGCATGCGCCGAGGGCGGCGTGTTCCTCCACCCCTTACACAACTGGTTCCTGTCGACGGCCCACACGGAGGCCGACATCGACGAGATACTGTCGGTCACCAGAACGGCCTTCGAGACCGTGGCCGCCGGGGTTTAGGCCGCCCGTGGCACGCACCGCCGTTCTCACGCATTACGGGCGCAAGACCGGGCGCGCTTACGAGGTGACCATCTGGTTCGTCTCGATCGACGGGCGGCCCTGGGTTGGCAGCCAGGACCGGACGCCCGGCTGGGTGCGAAACGTAACGGCCAACGGCAACGTCGAACTGGATACCGGCAAGGGCCCGCGAGCCTACCGGCTCAGCCCGGAGACCGGCGGACCGGACATCGAACGTTTCGAGAGGGCCGTGCTGGCCAAGTACCCATTGTCGGGCCGGCTCATCCGGTTGCTCGGCCTGTTCTCGGGCCGGACGGCCCCCTGCGCCTTCTCGGCCCGGGAACGAAACTAAGCGGAGACGGCTTCGGCAACGAGGTCGCCGACCTCGGAGGTCGAATAGCCCATCTCGCCCGCGTTCATCGAGCCGAGCTTGCTGGCGCAAACCTCCGCTATGGCCTGGTCGACCTTGTCGGCGGCGGCCGTCTCGCCGAGATAGCGCAGCATCATCTCGACGGCCGCTATCGCGGCCATCGGGTTGATGACGCCCTTGCCGGCGTACTTGGGCGCCGAGCCGCCGATAGGCTCGAACATGGCGATCTTGCCGGGGTGGATGTTGCCGCCGGCGGCGATCCCCATGCCGCCCTGGATAATGGCCCCCAGGTCGGTGATGATGTCGCCGAACATGTTGTCGGTGACGATGACGTCGAACC
>CAYXZP010000093.1:0-4729 GCA_964469485.1 uncultured Myxococcales bacterium
AAAGTGTCTCTTAGCTCAGCTCCCTGCTTGGTCCACTTTTCTCTGACGGGGCACAATTTCTACGATCACTGTTTCGTATCGGTGGAGTGCGACGAGGAGACCGTCTCTCAGTACGTCGACTGGTTCGGGGACAAGAACCTGGTCTTCTCCACCGATTTCCCGCACGGTGATTCGCAGTACCCGAACGCCGTGAAGCAGTTTCGTAGGCTGCCGCTCTCAGAGGACTCACAGCGGCGTATAACAGGCGAGAATTGGGGTCGGCTTTACGACATCCCGCTCGCTCGCCGGCGCAAGAGCGGCCCGGCGAACCGTGCTAGGCCGTAGGGCCTTGCCGACGACGCCGCGCACGGGCGCGTGAACCGGGGCGCTGTGGCCGCTGGGGCCGTGGCTTTGCCGTGACGTCTTGCTCGCTGGTGAAACCGTTCACCGTGCGCCGTGGGATGGGCGAGCCGTGGCGGCGCTCGATCGCGCGTATCTGATCGCGGTCTTCCCTAGAGACGAAGGAGTATGCCTTGCCGCTGAGTTCGGCACGGCCGGTGCGGCCGACCCGGTGCGTGTAGGCATCGACCGTGTTGGGCATGTCATAGTTGATGACGTGCGAGACCTTGGCCACGTCGATGCCGCGCGCCGCGATATCGGTGGCCACGAGCACGTCGTAGTGTCCGTCGCGGAATCCTCGCATGGCACGGTCGCGTTGCGGCTGCGACATGTTGCCCTGAAGCGCGATAGCGCCGTGTCCCATACGCGAGAGCTGGAGGGCCAGCTTCTTGGCGCGGTGCTTGGTCCTTGCGAACACGATGGCCGAGGAAAATCCATCCTCGTTCAGAACGTGCCCCAGCAGCTCGGTCTTGCGTGTGGGTGCGACCGGATAGAAGGCGTGTTCGATCGTCGACGGCGGCCGTCTGTGCCCGATCTCGGCCACGTGGGGCTGGTCGAGTATACGGTCGGCCAGTTGCCGGATGGGCCCGGGCATCGTCGCCGAGAACATCAGGTTCTGCCTTTTTGCCGGCAGCAACCTCAGTATCTTCTTGATGTCGGGCAGGAAGCCGCTGTCGAACATGTGGTCGGCCTCGTCGAGGACCAGGACCTCGACGTGGGTCAGGTCGATGTGGCCTTGCTGGTACAGGTCGAGCAGGCGGCCGGGGCAGGCCACGATTACGTCGGGGCGCTTTCTCAGCTTGCTGATCTGCCCCCTGGCGTTGACACCGCCATAGACGGTGACGGTGCGAAGCCGGGTGAAGCGGGCAAGCCGGCGGATCTCGGTATCGATCTGCATGGCCAGCTCGCGGGTCGGGGCCAGCACCAGGGCTCGAGGCCCCCGGCCGCCCTTGCCGAGCAGTCGCTCGAGGATAGGCAGCGCAAAGGCCGCGGTCTTGCCGGTGCCCGTCTGGGCCAGTCCCAGCACGTCGCCGCCGGCCAGGGCCGGCGGGATGGTAAGGGCCTGGATCGGGCGTGGCCGGACGAAACCCGCCTCGGCAACGCCGCGCGCCACCACGGGCGCAAGGTCAAAATTGGTAAAATCCGTTAAGGATGTAGTGTTTTCAGTAGACATATAAATAGAGTTCTCTCCGGTGCCCATCCGCAGTGCGGATGCACCGGCATCGCAACCAAACCTACACAACAGCGAGAGGTATGAGAGTTGAACGGACGGCGCGTCCGGAAAAGCTAGTTCAGAACCTGTTGTGCGCCGTGAGCCGCGAGAACCGCGGCAACGGTCGGACTATGGGCCGAACCGGGCCTGATTGCAAACCGAACTGGCCATCGGACTAGAAACGGGCGGCGTACTCGGCGATCTGCCGCTCGAGCATGGCCGGGGCCGAGGAGGGGTCGGCGAGGTATTCGCGGTACCAGTCGACCGTGGTCTCGAGCGCCTCGTCGAGCGTGAAGACCGGGCTCCAGCCGAGCTCGCGGCGGGCCTTGCCACACTCGAGCCTGAGCAGGTGGGCCTCGTGCGGGCCCTCGCCGTCGCCTTCGGTCACGGCCAGGCCGGCCTCGTTCCAGTAGGCCTTGATGCGAGCGGTGACCTCGCGCACCGCCACCGAGTCGGATTCGGCCGGACCGAAGTTCCAGCCCTCGGCGAAGCTCGTGCCGTCCTGGTGGAGCCGCCTGCCGAGCATGAGGTATCCGCGGACCGGTTCGAGCACATGTTGCCAGGGGCGCGTGGTGCCGGGGTTGCGCACATGGACGGGCTGGCCGCTGGCAACGGCCCGCACGATGTCGGGGATGAGCCTGTCCTCGGCCCAATCGCCGCCGCCGATCACGTTGCCGGCGCGCGCCGTCGCGATGGCGGCTGTGCCGTCGTCGGAGAAGAAAGAACGCCGGTAGGCCGAAGACACCAGCTCGGCGCAACCCTTGCTCGAACTGTAGGGGTCGTAGCCGCCCATCGGGTCGCTCTCGCGGTAACCCCAGGGCCACTCGCGGTTTTCGTAACACTTGTCCGAGGTCACGATGACGGCGGCCTTGGTGTTGGGGGAGGAACGCAGGGCCTCGAGCACATGGGCGGTTCCCATGACATTGGTCTGGTAGGTCACCAGCGGCTCGTCGTAGGAACGCCGGACTATGGCTTGGGCGGCCAGGTGGAAGACCAGCTCGGGCTCGCCGGACTGTATGGTCTGAGCCACCGCTTCGGCATCACGCAGGTCGGCGATCACCGAGGCCATTCCTTCGCCCACCGCGGCGGTCTCGAACAGGCTCGGGCGCCCCGTCTCGGGCGCAAGCGCGTAGCCGATGACGTCGGCACCCATGGCCTTTAGCCAGGCCGCCAGCCAGGCGCCCTTGAAACCGGTGTGGCCGGTGACCACGACCGTTTTGCCCTTATAGAAGTCGGCGAGTTGCGTGCTCATCGGGACACGGTCGCCCGCGGGCGGCCCGCCGACAAGATAGCACGGTCGCGGCTCCCGGCGCAGCCTTCCTTCGGGCTCACGCCGGCTATAGGTTGGCTGGCCATGAGCGGAGCCGCCTCCTTCAGGGAAGAGACCCGGGCCTGGCTCGAGGCCAATTGCCCGCCCTCTATGCGCTGGTCGGCCGACGGGCCGCCCGCGGACCTCGCCTCCGAACTGGTCTGGGGCGGGCGCAAGCAGAGATACGACAACCCCGAGTCCAGGCAGTGGCTCGACCTCATGGCCGAACGTGGCTGGACGGCCCCGACCTGGCCGCGCGAGTACGGCGGCGGGGGGCTCGACAAGGAACAGGCCAAGGTGCTCAGCCAGGAGATGGCCGCCATCCATGCGCTGCCGTCCCTGATAGGCTTCGGGCTTACCATGATAGGGCCCCTGCTCCTCATCCATGGGAGCGAGGAACAGAAGAAGGCGTTCCTGCCGCCGATCTGCCGCGGCGAGGTCCGTTGGTGCCAGGGCTACTCCGAGCCCGGCGCCGGCTCCGACCTTGCCGGTCTTCAGACCCGCGGCACCCTCGACGGCGACCATTGGGTGGTTAACGGACAGAAGGTCTGGACCTCCTACGCGGACGAGGCCGACTGGATGTTCTGTCTGGTCCGTACCGACCCGGATGTTCCCAAGCACTCGGGCATCTCTTTCATGCTCTTCGACATGGAGACCGACGGCGTGTCGGTAAAGCCGATCGCGCTCATAAGCGGCGCCTCGCCTTTCTGTGAGACCTTCCTGGAGGACGTGCGCGTGCCGGTCGACCAGGTGGTGGGCGGTATCGGCAACGGCTGGACCATGGCCAAGGCCCTGCTCGGCCACGAGCGCTCTATGATAAGCGAGGCCTTCAGCGAGCCGAGCCGGCGCAACCGTCTGGTGGATGTGGCCCGCGAGCACCTCGGTGATGGCAACGGCGGTATCCGCGACGCGGCCATTCGCGACGGCATCGCGGGGCTCACCATGGATAAGGTCTGCCTGGACCTGACCATCCAGCGCATCAAAGAGGCCGCCAAGCTGGGCGAGCAACCGGGTGCCGAAAGCTCCATTCTCAAGTACTACGCCACAGAGCTGAACAAGGACCGCTATTCGCTGTTGCTTTCCATCCTCGGTCCCCAGGCCCTCGGCTGGGAAGGCGCCGGCTTCGAGGACGAGGAGCTGGCGCTTACCCGCGAATGGCTGCGCTCGCGCGGCAACTCGATAGAAGGGGGCACCTCGGAGATACAGCTCAACATTATCGCCAAGCGTGTGCTCGGGCTGCCGGAGGCCTAGATGTCGTTGCTGCTCTCGGAAGAACAGAAGCTGCTCAAGCAGTCGGCCGCTGATTTCGTTCATAACGAGTCGCCGGTCTCGCGCATTCGCGAGCTTCGTGATTCGGCCGACCCGCGGGGTTTTTCCCCCGAGCTGTGGCGCAAGATGGCCGAGCTGGGCTGGCAGGCCGTGCCCTTCGCCGAGGAGTACGGCGGGCTCGGCATGGGCATGACCGAGATGGCCACCGTGCTCGAGGAGTGCGGACGCAATCTGGTGCCCGAGCCTTTGCTCGCGACCGTGCTGCTCGGTGCGATGCCGGTCTCACTGGCCGGTAGCGACGAGCAGCGCCGGGCCGTGTTGCCGGCGGTGGTCGACGGGTCTCTCGTAATGGCCCTGGCCTACCAAGAGAAAGGCTCGCGTTACGACCCCCTGGTCTGCCGGACCACGGCCGCCAGGAGCGGCGACGGCTATGTCCTCGACGGCGAGAAGATCCTCGTGGCCGGCGGCCACGCCGCCTCCAAGCTGGTCGGCAAGGCCAAGGCCAGCGGCGACGAGGCGGAGGTCGACATGGAGATCGAGTTCCCCAAGAGGACTGACGT
>CAYXZP010000093.1:4739-6835 GCA_964469485.1 uncultured Myxococcales bacterium
CTGGTCGTGAGCGCGCGCAGCGCCGAGGGCTATGCCGACCCGGACGGCATCTCTCTGTTCCTGGTCGACACGGAGACCCCGGGGATGACCGTCGAAGGGCAAGCGACGATGCACCTTCGCAACGCGGCGCTGGTCCGTTTCGACGGCGCTGAGGTCCCGGCCGCCGCCTTGCTGGGGGCCGAGGGCGAAGGCGCCGCCGTGCTCGAGCAGACCGTGGACCTGGCCACCCTCGGCACGGCCGCCGAAATGCTCGGCGGTATGCAGGCGGCCTTCGATATGACACTCGACCATCTCAAGACCCGTGAGCAGTTCGGTGTTCCCATCGGCAGCTTCCAGGGGCTAAAGCACCGCGCGGCAAAGATGTTCATCGAGATCGAACTTGCCCGGTCGGCCGTAATCGGCGCCTGCGCCGCCGTCGACAAGGAATACGGCACCAAGGCCAGTCAGATGATCTCGGTGGCCAAGGCACGGTGCTCGGATGCCGGCGTGCTGGTCGGTTACGAGAGCGTGCAGATGCACGGCGGCATAGGCATGACGGACGAGCACGACATAGGCTTCTATCTGAAGCGCGCCCGCGGGCTCGAACTCACGATGGGCGACGGCGCCCACCACCGCGACCGTTACGCCCGCATCGAAGGCTTTTAGCGTCTAGTTAACGTAACCGAGGGCCTCGAGCTTCTCGCGCTGGGCCTCGTCGAGTTCCACCTGGCCGGCCGCCTCCACTTTCTTGGACTCGGCGGCGCTGCGCTTGGCCGCGAGCCTGGCGGCCCAGTCGGCGGGCCGTCCGGGGTAGAGGTCTTCGGTCTCGCCGGGGTCGGTCGCGAGGTCGTAGAGTTCCCGTGTGGTCCTTTGCCCAAGACCGGCCTTGGTCTCGATGTATTTGTCCGGTCCGCTTAGCAACATCGAGGTCTCGAAGCCGCCCTCGCGGATAAGCTCCGCGAAGACCTCGCGGCCCGACACATCGCCGGCCAGGGAGCCGCCCTCCCAGCTTTCCGGCGCTCCACCGGTCCCGGCTGCCGCGGCCAGGGTCGGCAGGATGTCCACCGCCATGACCGGGTCGTTGATGCTGCGTCCGCCGTCGAAACCGCGGCCCGATACGATCAGCGGCACGTGGGATAGTTCCTCGTAGTGGGACTTCCCGTGACCCCAGCGGCCATGTTCGAAGAACTCTTCGCCGTGGTCCGAGCTGACCACGATGAGCGAGTTATTGCGGATGCCGGCACGGTCGAGCGTGTCGAGCAGCCTGGCGAGCACCGTATCGGCGTGGCCTACGCTGTCGTCGTACAGAGAGACGAGCAGTTCGTGGCGGTCGGCCGCAAGCGGTTGGCGGCTGGTGAGGAGGCGGACCTGCTCGGCGGCCGGGAAATCGTGATCGCGACCGGGGGGCAGGTAGGGGATATGCGGGCTCATGAGGTGGAGATAGGCGAACAGCGGGCGCTCGGCCTTGCCCATGACCCAGTCATCGAAGGCCGCGGCTATGGCCAGGTCGCGCGCGCAGTTGTTCTTGCGGCTGGTCCTCACGCCGTAGAGCGTCTCTATTTCCCGGAGCAAGGCCGAGACCGGTTTGGTCTCGGTTACCCGGTCGGGCGTCTTGAGGATGCGCAACAGCATCACCAGGCGCGTGAAGCTCTCACGGTCGGACTCGAAGAAACGGCCGGCTCCCCGGCCGAAACCGAAGGCGGGCGATATCCACGGGTTGGCCGAAAACACGGCGGTCCTATAGCCGGCCTCCGCGAACACGGTCGCCAGGGTGGGCGGCTCCTCGCTCAGGCGGTCACGTCTGAGGTTGGCCTGGTGGGTGGATGGGAACAGCGAGGTGAACATCGAGGCCACCGACGGTTTGGTCCAGGTGGCCTGTACGTAGGCGCGCGAGAAGCTCGTGCCGCGGTCGGCCAGAGCGGAGAGCGTGGGCATGAGACGCCGGCCTCGTGCCCCGGCGACCCTGTCATGGCGAAGCGTGTCGATGACAAAGACGAACACATGAGGGCCGTCGCCGGGAACGCCCAGGGCTACGACCTCGTCGCTGACGGTTGCCCGCGGGCTTGCCGCCACGATCGAGATGGCCACGATGAGCGCCGCCGCAATGGTCGCGGTCG
>CAYXZP010000094.1:0-6747 GCA_964469485.1 uncultured Myxococcales bacterium
CGAAATATGACGTGAGCTGTTCGGCCGCGGTCTTGAGATGGGAGTTGATACCGGCGCGGTGGCTCAGGTTGGGGAAGTGCAGCGCCAGCCAGACGTTCATCAGCAGATGAGCGTTCGGGCCCGGGAGCTCTATCCTGACCACCCCTTTCGAGCTTGCCGCCAACAACAGGCGCCCGATGGGCGTCGCCACAGGCAGCACGAGAATGGGCTTGCGGTGCGACCTTTTTTCGTTGCTCCTCTTACCTCTCATAGCTCTCGCTCCTCCCCCGGCCATCAATTGCTTGTACTCTCCTGCTGCCAGGCGCGCAAGGTACCAAAGTCGGCAGAGCGGGGGTTTTTTTCATGCTACCAAGGTCCACCCCCGACAGGGTGGCTGCTTTGCGGGCTATGCCTGGGGGCTGTAAAACGGGCTCGTGCCCCCAGGTGAGTTAAGCCCTAAGGTCATCATCGTCGCCGATACCGGTGACACTTTCAGGGCCGACATGCTCGCCGAGGCTCTCCAGGCCGAGGCCGGCGCTCGCGGCTGGGCCGAACGTCTGAGGATCGCGACCGCAAGGCCGGCCGTCGTGTCGGGCAACGACCGGGAGCAGGGTGACTTCGATAAGGCCGACCTCATAGTGGTGGTGGGCAAGACCGAGGCGGCGCTCCTCGTCGAGACACCCGAGGCCGAGAGCAAGAAGGTGCTGGCGCTGAGCGAAGCTTTGCCCGAAGAGGAACCATGGACCGAACTGCTCGACGACCCGAGCACCCCGCCACCGGCCTTTGCCGACGCGGTTCGCGCGGCGGCGCCCTTTTTGCTGCGCAAGCTGGTGGCCGAGGCCTGAGCCGCTCAGGCCTCGATGAGACTGAACCCGACCTCGCTGCGCAGGTCGTCTATGAAGGCGTCCTCGGTGGCGAAGCGCAGCAGCGAGCGTTTCCGTTTCTCGATGACCACGACCTCGGGCCGCTGGTCGGTTATTGCCGCGGCCGTTTCGGAAGCGTAATCCCCGCGGCGCACGTCGGAGACGGCCACCACGCCTTGGCGCCGGGCCTCGGTAACGACGTCCTCGGCCTGTTCGAGCGCCATTTGTTCGTGGCGTTCGTAGAGCGAGTCGAGAAAGCTCTCCGAGGGGCGGCTACCGATCTGGCCCGATTCGGCGAACTGTTCGGCCACTTTGGTCGGGATGGCGGGGTCGAGGACGGAAAGTATCACCAGGTCCTTGCCCGAGCCCTCGGCCTGGTCGATCGCCGTTCTGGTGACGGCCCGGTGCATTCGCACACTGCTCAATATGAGCATCACGCCGCCCACGGACAGAATCTACCACCGGCCGGCGTCCGGTCGCAACGGGCGGCCACTCGGTGATCAAGACCGGGGTCCCGGGACCGGCCAGGGCGGTCGCCGCAAGGGCCACGGCCGCGGTCGTGCCGCCCGGTCCGGCGAGCGCGTGTACCCCGGCCCGCGGCGTGCTAGCCTCGCCGCTGATGGCGGTCGCCGCGCTGCGCGTTCTGCTCCCGCTCCTCGTCCTGGCAATTTCCCGGGCTGGTGTCGTTCATGCCGGTACCGCGGCCAGCGTCGAAACATGGCCACTGGCGGCACTCGAGGAACCCTCGGGGGTGGTCTATCACCCGCTGCGTGGGACGCTGTTCGTGGTAAGCGACGAGGGCGGAATATACGAGGTCAGCACCGCCGGCGAGATCCTGGCCTCACGCAGGCTCGGAGGCGACCTCGAAGGCGTGACCTGCGATCCCGCCACCGGCCTGGTCTACGCGGTGCGCGAGGGGCACGAAGTGATCTTCGAGATCGATCCCGAGGACCTGTCCGACAAGCGACGCTTTACGATCGACCGCGCCTTCGGCGGCAACGATGATTTTCTCCAGCGCGGCGGTGACGGGATAGAGGGTATCACCTTCGTTCCCGCCGACGGTCACCCCGAGGGCGGCCGCTTCTTTGCCGTCAACCAGAACGACCCGCCGGTCCTGCTCGAGCTAGCCGTGCCCATTCGTAGCGCGGCCGGGCGTTTTGCCACCGCCCGCGTCATCAAGGCCTTCAAGATCGGTTCGGCCCCCCTCTCGGGCGTGACCTGGGACGCCTCGAGCCGCCGCTTGTTGATCGTTTCGGCACTGTGGCGGGTGGCCTACCTTGCCGACAGCGACGGCGGCTATAAGGGGTCGATCGACCTGCCCGGTCTCATGCAGGAGGGGATCGCACTCTTGCCCGGCGGCGCGTTCGTGATCGCTCAGGATAGCGGTGGTTTGATAAGATGGACGCCTGTGGAAAAGCTCAGCGAGCGGGCCGGCGACTGAGCGGCGACCAGGATGTCGAAAGCAAAGACCAGGAAAGCTTCCGGGCGGGGCAAGGGTGACGGCTTGGCGCTCGTGGTGCTCGCGGCCGGTCTCGGCCGCCGCATGCGTTCCAAGCGGGCCAAGGTGTTACACGAGGTCGCGGGCCGCCCGATGCTCGTTCATGTCCTCGAACAGGCCGCGCGGCTCGGCCCGGACCGTAGTCTGGTCGTCGTCGGCCATCAGGCCGACGAGGTGAGCGCGGTCGTTGCGGACAATGCCGAGTGCGTGTTGCAGGCCGAGCAGTTGGGCACCGGGCACGCCCTGTCGATGACCCGCAGCGCGCTCAGGGGCTTCAGGGGCGACCTGCTGGTGCTGGCGGGCGATGTTCCCCTGGTGCGCGCCGCGACCTTGCGCCGCTTGCTGGCGGCCCACCGCCGCAAGGAATCGCTGGTAACCGTGCTGACCACCTGGGTCGATGATCCGGCCGGCTACGGCCGGGTGGTCCGTGAAGACAGCGGGGGTGTCCGTATCGTCGAGGACGCCGATGCCTCGGCAGCAGAGAAGCGGATCGACGAGATCAATTCGGCCATCTACTGTTTCGATTCGGCTTTTCTGTTTCGCGCGCTTTCCAAATTGGGCTCCGACAACGCCCAGGGTGAGTTCTACCTTACCGATGTCGTGGAGATGGCCTCACGCCGCAAGGGGGCCGCCACCGTGATCGCCGAGGACGAGAGCGAGGTCCTCGGTGTCGATTCACGCGCTGCGCTGGCCAGCGCGGAAGCCCTCATGCAGGAGCGCTTGATCCTCGCATGGATGGCCAAGGGCGTGACCTTCATCGATCCCGCTTCGGTGCATCTGTCGGTCGACACGCGCATCGGCCAGGACACGGTCATAGGGCCGCAGGTCCGCCTCGGCGGCGAGACCCGCATCGGCCGGGACTGCCGGCTAGAGGGGGCCTGCCACCTGACCGACACCCGTGTGGGCGAAGGCTCGCACATACGCTGGGGTGTCGTTGCCGACCGTGCGAGCATGGGCCGAGCCGTTAGGGTCGGACCTTACGCGCACCTGCGGCCGGAAACCGTGCTGTCCGACGAGGTCCACATAGGCAACTTCGTGGAGGTCAAGAAATCGCGTATCGGGAAACGGTCGAAGGCCAACCATCTATCCTATATCGGCGACGCAGAGATCGGTGAGGACGTCAACGTGGGCGCCGGGACGATCACCTGCAATTACGACGGTTTCGCGAAACACCGCACCATCATCGGCGACCGGGTGCAGATAGGAAGCGACACGCAGCTGGTGGCCCCTGTTGAGCTCGGCGCAGACAGTTATATCGCCGCCGGTTCGACCGTCACATCGGATGTCGCAGCGGGCTCGCTCGCTTTCAACGACAAAAAACAACGGACCCGCAAGAACTGGGTCGAAACTTTTCGCAAGCGCGACCGCGGCGGTGGGCGGGAGGACTGAGGCCGGTGTGCGGCATAGTCGGCTACGTCGGCTCGCGAGAAGCGGATCGTGTGCTCATCTCCGGCCTCAGAAAGCTCGAATACCGTGGCTACGATTCGGCCGGCGTGGCGACCATTGACGGCGGCGACATCAAGGTGCGCAGGGCCGTGGGCAAGCTCGACAACCTCGTCGGAGTTCTGTCCGAGGATCCGCTGAGCGGATCGACGGGAATCGGGCACACGCGCTGGGCCACCCACGGCAGGCCTTCGCAGCAGAACGCGCACCCGCACCGGTCCGGGGACGTGGTCGTGATCCACAATGGGATAATCGAGAACTACGTTCCCTTGCGCGAGCGGCTCATCTCCGAGGGGCGAGAGATCGTTTCGGAGACGGACACCGAGGTCATATCCCATCTCATAGACATGGAGATGAACGGCCGTGGCGGAGACCTGCTCGATGCCACCAGGGCCGCTCTCGCGCAACTCGAGGGGTCCTTTGCCGTGGTCGCCATGAGCCGGCACGAACCGTCACGTTTGGTTGCCGCCAAGAACGCCACGCCCGTGGTGATCGGAGTGGGAGAAAGCGAAAATTTTGTGGCTTCCGACATTCCGGCGCTTCTCGATTACACCCGCGACATATTGTTTCTCGAGGACGGGGAACTGGCGGATATCCGCGACAGCGGGGTCCAGGTGAGCACCTTTGCGGGGAAGCGAGTGTCACGCGCCACCAAGCGTGTGACCTGGGACCCCGTCACGGCACAGAAGGGCGGCTACCCGCACTTCCTCATCAAGGAGATCAACGAGCAGCCGCAGGCCTTGATAGACACCATGCGTGGCCGGGTGGCACAGGACACCGGTGATGTGCTGCTTCCCGAGTTGGCGGGCCTCGAAGATCACATCAAGCGCGCCGAGCGGATCGCCATCGTGGCCTGCGGTACGGCGTGGCACGCCGGCCTGGTCGGCAAGTTTATCTTTGAGCGTTTCGCAAGAACGCCCACGGAGGTCGATTACGGCAGCGAGTTCCGTTACCGCGACTCGGTACTGACCGACAAGGACCTGATGGTGGTCATATCCCAGTCGGGCGAGACCGCGGACACGCTGGCGGCTGTCGAGGCGGCCGCCGAGCGCGGCACGCCCGTGGTCGCTGTCTGCAACGTCGTCGACTCCTCGATCGCGCGCAAAGCCGAAGCGGTGGTGTATACGCACGCCGGCCCGGAGATCAGCGTGGCCAGCACCAAGGCCTTCACCACTCAGCTGGCCTCCCTTTATCTGCTGGGGCTTTTCATGGGCCGTCTGACGGGCCGGATAGACGCTGCGCTCGAGGCCGAGGCCATCCAGTCGCTCGTGGAGATCCCGAACATCATAAAGCGCACGTTGGTGTGCGAGAAAGAGATACAGCGCATCGCCCGCCGCTACGCCGGCGCCGCCGACATGCTCTACCTCGGGCGCGGCATCAACTACCCGATCGCTCTCGAGGGCGCTCTGAAGCTGAAGGAGATCTCTTACGTTCACGCCGAAGGCTATCCGTCGGGCGAGATGAAGCACGGTCCGATAGCGCTGATCGACGAGAACCTCCCGGTCGTCGTGATCATCCCGTGGGACGAGGTCTACGGGAAGACCATGGGCAACCTGAAGGAGGTCGAATCGCGCGGCGGTCGCATCATTGCCGTTACCGACCGTGCCGACACCGAGTTGCGACAGATAGCCGAAGCGGTGATCGAGATCCCCTCGACGAGCACCAGTCTGATGCCGATGCTTACCGTTATCCCTCTGCAGCTGTTGGCCTACCACGTTGCCGTCGAGCGCGGCACCGATATCGACCAGCCACGCAACCTCGCCAAGAGCGTGACCGTCGAGTAACGGCTTCTAACGGCGCCGCGCGGCGGTTATATTCACAAGCGATGTTTGCCAACCCTCCCACCGCTCCGAAAGCGAGCGAGGAAACGGCCATAGCGCCGGTTGCCGAGATCATCGACGAGCTGCGCGCGGGCCGCATGGTCATTCTCATGGACGACGAGGATCGCGAGAACGAGGGCGACATCGTCGTGGCCGCCGAAAAGATCGAGGCCGGCCACGTAAACTTCATGATCAAGCATGCGCGCGGACTCATTTGCATGCCGATGACCGAGGATCGCCTCAAGGCCATAGGTTTGCGCATGATGGTCGCAGACAACACGGCGCCGCGAGAAACGGCATTCACCGTGTCTATCGACGCACGCGCGGTTGGACACAACGGGATGTCGGCTGCCGCCCGGGCCCGTACGATACGCCTGGCCGCCGAACCCGAACCGCGCGCAGCTAACTTCGTCGTGCCGGGTCACGTCTTTCCGCTACGCGCACGCGAGGGCGGAGTATTGGTCCGCACCGGCCAGACCGAAGGCACTGTCGATCTGTGCCGCCTGGCCGGGCTCACGGCGGCCGGCGTGATCTGTGAGATACTCAACGAGGACGGGACCATGGCACGCCTGCCGGAGATCAAACATTTTGCCGCCAAGCACGCGCTCAAGGTCGGGACGGTCGCCGACATCATCCACTACCGTCTCCAGAACGAGTCGCACGTTACGCGTGTGGCCACGGCGCGCCTGCCGAGCCGTTTCGGCGGGGAGTTCACCGCCCACGTCTACCGCTCGACCGTGGAGGAAGGGGAACACCTCGTGCTGGTAAAGGGCGAGATCGGCGAGGACGAACCGGTCCTGGTCCGCGCTCACGCCGAGTACCTGCCGGGCGACGTTTTCGCCTACACGCAGCGCGATACCGGTGCGGTGCTCCATCGGGCCATGGAACGTATCGCCGAGGAGGGTTGCGGGGTCGTGCTTTATGTCAGGCGGCCCGGCCGCGGCGCCGAGATACTCGCCGAGCGCGAGGGTGCCCCCGTAAGCACCAACCCGACCGCGAGGTTGGCGGCCTTCAAGGATTACGGTATCGGCGCGCAGATCCTGCGCGACGTCGGCGTCCGAAAGATCCGTCTATTGACCAATTCGCCCCCCCGGCTCCCGAACCTGGCCGGTTACGGGCTCGAGGTGGTCGAGGTCATCCCCTT
>CAYXZP010000095.1:0-5023 GCA_964469485.1 uncultured Myxococcales bacterium
CCGGTTGCGTTCGCGTTCGTCGTTCGGTCGCGACCCGAGGACGCGTTCCTGCACTTCGGCGGCGCGCCGCCAGTTGCCGCAATCGAAGAGGGCGTCGCGCAGTGAGGCCAGGATGACGGGGCTCGACGGGTGCAGCGACAGGGCTCGTTCGAGCGCCGTGGCTGCCGACGGCGGGTCTCCCGAAGCGCGGCAGGTCGAGCCGAGCGCCAGCAACAGGGAGGCGTCGTTGCCGAAGTCTTCCAAGCCCTTTTCGAGTATGCGGCGGGCCGACCCGTGCTCGCCGTCGGCAGAGAAGGCCTGGGCGTAGGCGATGACGTCGGCCGGCCCGGCCTCCTCGGCGCGCAGGGCCTTTGCGAGCAGGGTGCGTGCTTTTCGGTAGTCGCCGGCCACGGTAAGGGCGACACCGTCGGCGCGCATCTGTACGGTGCGGTCGGCGGCGGCCACGTGACGGCGCGCGCGCCACTCGCGCAGGGCACGCTGCCCCTCGCGGGCCAGGTTGGCGATGAATACCAGCACGCCGCCGGCCAGGGCCGCGGCGACGATGAGAACCCCGAGCGGCAGTTCGAGGTCGTAGGCCCGGGTCAGGCGGAGCGAGCTTTCGTCCGGGTTAAGGTAGACGAGCAATCCCGCCGCAACGACGAGCGTGACGACGGTGAGAAATGTAAAAGCGCGGCGTAGCATCGTCTATCGCATCGGGGCCGCTGTTCATGCGCGAACGGCCTCGGCCGTGTACGGCCAACTGGGAGCGGGAGCCCAGAGCCTTTCGAGATCGTAAAGGCGCCGGGTGCTCTCGAAGAAGACGTGCACGACCACCTCTCCGTAGTCTAGCAAACCCCAGTGGCCATGGTCGATGCCTTCTTGCGAGAGCGGCTTGTGGCCGGCCTCGGCCATGCCTTCGTTTATTTGTTCGCAGATAGCGCGAACCTGCATGTCGCTGCGACCGCTGCATATGACGAAATAGTCGGTGACCGAGGAACGCTCACGCAGGTCGACGATGGTGACTTGTTGGGCTTTGCGGTCGGTGGCCAGTTCGGCGGCCATCGAGGCGAGATCATGTGCGTTGAAGGGGCCGGTCAATTTGGTCGGGGTTGGTACAGGCTCTTGGTCTCGATGAAACGTGCGACCTCGGCCGTGACCAGTCCGTCGAGCCCGCCGGGGCCGGCGGCGGCCGAACGGCGGATATCGGAAGCGGATATGTCGGGGGTCGCGACGTCGTGGATGACGAGAACGTTGCCGCTGCTGTGAACGTAACAGCCGATACTCGGATCATAACAAGCGTCGCCGAGTGCGGCAACGCGGTCGAGTGCGCCTTCATCGTCGGGGTATCCGGGGCGGCTGGTGACGATCATATTGGCCATCTCGAGGATCTCCGCGCTCCGGTGCCAGCTGGCGATGTCGGCGAAAGCGTCCATGCCCATGACCAGATAAAGCTCACTGTGAGGGTCTGCCGCCCGCAGGGCGGCGAGCGTGTCGTAGGTGTAGGAAGGGCCTTGCCGGTGCAGCTCCAGGTCGCTGGCCTCCAGCAGGGGGTCGCCCGCGGTGGCCATAGCGAGCATCTCCATGCGGTCTTCGATGCCGGCACCGGCACGCTCCCGGCGGTGGGGCGGGCGTGCCGAGAGCACGAGCAGGACCCGCTGCAAGGAGAAGGCCGCGGCTACGGCGCGCGCGCTCGCGAGGTGGCCGAGATGTATGGGGTCGAAGGTGCCGCCGAGGACCCCGACACGGGGTTTTGAGGCCGGGGGCGACGTCAGCGGATCTGTCCCTGTCCGTGGACGACGTATTTATATGTCGTCAGTTCGCGCAGACCCATCGGTCCGCGTGCGTGCAGGCGGTTGGTCGAGATCCCGACCTCGGCGCCGAAGCCGAACTCGTATCCGTCGTTGAAGCGGGTCGAGGCGTTCTCGAAGACCACGGCCGAGTCGACACCGGACAGGAACCGCGCCGCCCGTTTCCGGTCGGAGGCGACGATGCAGTCGGAATGGCCCGACCCGTAGGTGTTGATGAACTCGATCGCCGCGTCTAGTGAGTCGATCACCTTGACGGCCAGGATCAGGTCGAGATACTCGGCCGACCAATCCGAGTCGTCGGCCTCGTTGGCTTCCGGGACCAGTTCGCGTGTGCGCCGGCAACCGCGGATCTCCACGCCCGCCTCTAACAGGCGGCCGGAGATCGAGGGGAGGAAGGAACGCGCGACGTCCTCGTGGACCAGCAGGTTCTCCATGGCGTTGCAGACACCGGGGCGCCCGACCTTGGCGCTGAAGGCGATGTCGCCGGCCATGGTCAGGTCGGCGCTGCTATCGACATAGGTGTGGCACACGCCCTCGTAGTGCTTGATGACCGGAATGCGCGAATGTTCGGCGATCGCGCGTACCAGCCCGGGGCCTCCCCGCGGGATGATCAGGTCGATGAACTCGTCCTGCCCGAGCATGGCCCTGGTCGCCTCGCGGTCCACGGAACGCAGCAACTGAACCGCGTCGATGGGAAGGCCGGCGGCCCGAAGTTCTTCTATGAACAGGTCGGCGATGACCGCGTTGCTGCGAATGGCCTCCTTGCCACCCTTCAAAAGGACTGCGTTGCCCGCCTTGAGGCACAGCGAGGCCGCGTCGGCCGTGACGTTGGGTCTCGACTCGTAGATGACGGCCACGACCCCGATGGGGATGGGGGTGCGTTCGATCTCGAGTCCTCGCTCTGTGCGCCACTCGGCCAGCGTACCGGCCAGGGGGTCGGCGAGTCCGGCTACGCTCTCGATACCGGCCGCCATTGCCTCTATGCGCGCTCCATCCAAGCTGAGACGGTCGACAAGTGCGCTCGTGAGGCCGGCTTTCTGCCCGGCCTCTAGGTCGACTTCGTTCTCGGCGATTATGCGACCCGTCTCGGCGCGGATCCTGGCGGCGGCCCGGCGAAGGGCGCCGCTGCGCGCGTCGTCGTCCATGTCGGCAAGCTCGCGGGCCGCGGCCCTGGCGCTGCGGCACATGTCGGTCACGGTTCGGGTGATGTCGGTCATGGGCGCCTCGAGTTCATGCTTGTTCGTCGAGCATGACGAGGTCGTCCCGGTGTATCACCTCGTCGCTCACGTGGTAACCGAGCCGGGACTCTATCGAACTGCTTGCGGCACCGACGAGCTTGCTGCAATCGGCGGCTTCGTATGCGACCAGTCCGCGCGCGAACTCGCGGCCGCCCCTGTTGCATACGCTGACACCGTCGCCGGCCGCAAAGCTTCCTTCGACCTCGACCATGCCTGCCGGTAACAGGCTAGCGCCACGGGCCAAGGCCCGTGCGGCCCCCTCGTCGACTACGAGTCGGCCGCGTGTCGGGACGCCGTAGGCTATCCAATGTTTGCGGTTCGACATCGGTGCGTTGGCACCCAGGACCAGGGTGCCCACCGAGGCGCCGGGATCCATGACGGCCGCGAGCACGCCGGCGTCTATGCCGCTTGCGATTATCGAAGGAATGCCGCGGTCAGACGCGGCCCGGGCTGCCGCGAGCTTGCTCGCCATGCCCCCGGTCCCAAAGCTTCCGGGGCTGCCGGCCGTAGCCGTCCCGGCCACGGTCTCGCCGCTGCCGATGACCTCGACCGGTCGGCCCGAGTCCGGTTCGCCCTCGTACACACCATCGACGTCGGTGAGCAGGACCAGCAGGTCGGCGCCGGCCAGTCCCGCGACCAGCGCCGAGAGACGGTCGTTGTCGCCGAACTTGAGTTCGTCAATGGCGACCGAATCGTTCTCGTTGACCACCGGGATGATGCCGTGGTCGAGAAGGTGGCACAGTGTGTGGCGGGCGTTGAGGTAGCGGGTGCGATCCTCGATGTCGGCGCCGGTGAGCAGCACCTGACCGATGTGTTTGCCGTGGTCGGAAAAGAACTCCTCGTAGAGGGCCATCAAATTGATCTGGCCTATGGCCGCCGCGGCCTGCTGTTCGGCGATGGTCGAGGGGATCCGTTCCAGGCCGAGCCTGGCCAGACCCGCCACTCGCGCTCCCGAGGTGACTACGATGATCTGGTAACCGTCCTCGTGCAGTCGGGCCAGTTCGGCCGCTAGCCGTCCGATACGCTCCCGCTCCAGGGCGTCGGCGGTCGTCACCACGCTGCTGCCGAGCTTTATGACCAGCCGTTTGGCCGAGGCTAGTATTTCGGCCTTGTGGTGCGCCTGTGCGTGCTGTTGCTTTGCTGCGCTCATCGGACGGTGCCGGCCAGGCGCTTGGCCACGGCCGCGACCAGCTCGGCCGTGCCCTCGCCGCTGGCCGCCGACACGGTGTAAGCGTCGATGTTGCGGTCAGCCAGGGCTTTTCGCAAGGCCGGGGCGCGGTCGCGCACTTCCACGAGATCGGACTTCGAAAGCACGGCGACCTGCGGCTTGGCCGCCAGCTCGCTCGAATGGGCAGCCAATTCGCCATTGACGGTGTCGAAGGCGGCCATGCTCTCCTCTTCGGCCGACATCGAACAGTCAATGAGATGAACGAGGACACGGGTGCGCGCAAGGTGGCGCAGGAACCTCAGCCCGAGTCCGCTCCCGTGGCTGGCGCCGGCTATCAGTCCCGGTATGTCGGCCAGCACGAAGCTGGCGTCGGCACCCACACGCACGACCCCCAAGACCGGGTCGAGCGTGGTGAATGGGTAGTCGGCGATCTTCGGCCTGGCCGCCGACACGCGTGCGAGCAGGCTCGATTTACCCGCGTTCGGGAGTCCCACCAGGCCCACGTCGGCCAGTAGGCGAAGCTCTAGCAGCAGCTCGCGCGCCTGGCCGGCGACTCCTTTTTCGGCCTGCCGCGGGGCCTGATGAGTGGCGGTGGCAAAGCGCGCGTTACCGCGCCCACCGGCGCCTCCGGCCGCCAACAGGGCCGTCTGGCCGGCACGCGTGAGGTCGCTCTCGACCGTGGAGTTGCCGGGGCGGCGCACCTGGGTGCCGACCGGCACGTCGATCACCGTATCGGCTCCGGCGCGTCCGTGGCGGCCTTTGCCACGGCCGTCCTGGCCCCGTGTGGCGCGGAACAAACGACGCAAGCTAACGTCGAGGAGCGTGGACAG
>CAYXZP010000095.1:5033-6300 GCA_964469485.1 uncultured Myxococcales bacterium
CCGCAGCCGCCGTCACCGCCAGCCGGGCCGCCCATGGGCCGGTGCTTTTCTCTGAGAAAGGCTATGCACCCAGCGCCGCCGTCGCCTGCTTCGACGCGGATACGGGCCTCGTCGATGAACTTCACGCCGCCCGGCTAGGCCGGGTGCACACGTACGCGCTTACGGCCGCGGGGCATCTTCTCGTACTTGACCACACCGTCGGTGAGCGCGAACAGCGTGTAGTCGCGACCCATCCCGACACCGCTACCCGGATGTATGCGCGTGCCGAGCTGGCGAACCAGTATATTGCCGGCCTTGACGGTCTGGCCCGCGAAGATCTTCACCCCACGGCGCTGACCGCGGCTGTCACGGCCGTTGCGGGTGCTTCCCTGACCTTTCTTGTGAGCCATTCGCTTGTCCTCGGTGTTGTCAGCCGGCGGTTGCGGAAACGCCCGCTACCTCGGTCACGCGAACGGTGGTCTCCCACTGCCGGTGGCCGTAGTGGCGACGGTAGTTCTTGCGGCGCTTCTTCTTGAATCCCCGTATGCGCGGCCCGCGTCCCTGGCGGACTATGACCGCGCTGACGTTGGCGCCTTCGACCGTTGGCCGGCCGACCTCGATGCCGCCGTCACGGCCGCAGAGCAGGACCTCGCTGAAATCGATCGCGTCGCCGGGGTCCCCGAGCAGTTTCTCGATCGTGATAACGCTCCCGGGGCTTACCCGGTACTGCTTGCCGCCCGTTTTTATTACCGCAAAGGCCATCAAGGATCCGTCCCGAGCCGGTCACTTTTGCCACTTCGACCCACCTTGTCAATCGTTTTCCTTGCTCCGCGGGCCCTGCCGGGGGACAATCCCGTGACTTCGAGGTGTGGCCGCCGACCGACACTGCGCTCGTTTACGTGTTCGCCAAGGAACCCGTGCCGGGTAGCGTGAAGACTCGCCTGTCGCCGCCGCTCGACCCCGAACAAGCCGCTCGCTGTTACCGCGCTTTTTTAACGGACACGGTCGAGAGATTTGCCGGAACCCCCGGTGCCGAGTTGCGTGTGGCGGTGTCGGAGCGACCCGCGCCTTTTGTCGAATCGCTGTGCCGGCGGCTCGGTCTCCAAGTGTGCGGTCAGGGCGCTGGTGATCTGGGCCGGCGCCTGGAAAGGGTGATGGGCGTGCACGCCGGCGAGTCGCGGCCGGTGATCCTTGTGGCCTCCGATGTGCCCGACCTGCCACTCGCAATCCTGGCCTCGGCCGTGAGCGCCCTCGAACGAGCCCCGGGCGTCATCGGTCCGGGCCACGG
>CAYXZP010000096.1:0-1474 GCA_964469485.1 uncultured Myxococcales bacterium
GGCGTGCGGGCCGGTTGGCCCTCGAGGCCACATGCGGCCTTGCCGCCGGGCTGGGCCGGCCGGCGGCAAGCGTCCTGCCGCTTTATGCGGGCTCGCCGGGGGCTCGCCCCAATAGCAACCGTGTCCGGGTAAGTTCTTGATAAATAACGACTTTTTAGCCGGGGCCGGGTTGACTGTGACGGTCACTGGCTGTAGGCTCGGCGCGCCACCAGCGGCGCTTGACCCAAGGAGATGCGATGGAACGTCAAGATGAGGATCTGATAAGGACGCTTTTGCCCGCCAACGAGGCCCTCCGCCTGGCCTTCGAGGAGCACGTCAGGCTCAAGCGCGAGGTCGACGAGCTCAAGGGCCGTCCCTACCTTTCCTCCGGTGAGGAGATCGACAAGAAGACCTTACAAAAGCGCAAGCTGGTCGAGAAGGACAAGATCATGGCGATACTGGCCGAGTACCGCCGCGATCACGCCAGCGTTTGAAGCCGGGGCGCCTTCCCGGCGCCCGGCCGGCCCGCCACCGAAATGAGTGCCGAACCGCGACACACGATCTCCATCCTCGTCGAGAACGAGTTCGGCGTCCTTTCCCGTGTGGCGGGGCTTTTCAGCGGGCGTGGCTTCAACATAGACAGCCTCTCGGTTGCCGAGACCCTGGACCCCACGGTGTCGAGGGTGACGCTTCGCACCTCCGGTGACGAGACGGTCCTCGAACAGATCACCAAGCAGCTCAACAAGCTGGTCAGCGTCATCAAGGTCGTCGACTTCGGCGAGGCCGATCACGTCGAGCGCGAGCTGGCGCTCATCAAGGTGACGGCCGACGAGAACACGCGAGCCGAGGTCATGAACATCGTCGGGATCTTCAGGGCCAAGGTCGTCGATGTGGGGGTCAAGGAACTGATCATCGAGATGACGGGCGACGAGGACAAGATAGAGGCGATCATGAGATTGCTCGCCCCGCTCGGCATCAAGGAGGTCGCCAGAACCGGCAAGGCCGCGCTCTTCCGCGGCGAGCGCCTGCTGACGGTGGGCGCACCGAAGGGTTCGACGGCGAAGGGCAAGGGGAAGGCCGCATGAAGATCTACACCGACAAGGACGTGTCGCTCGACGCCATCACCTCGAAGACGGTCGCCGTCATAGGCTACGGGAGCCAGGGGCACGCGCACGCCTTGAACCTGCGCGACAGCGGGGTCGAGGTCGTGATCGGGCTTCGCGAGGGCAGCTCGTCCGCGCCCAAGGCCCGCGAGGCCGGCTTCGAGGTGCTCGAGGTGAGCGACGCCGTGTCGCGCACGGACGTGGTCATGCTGCTGGTTCCCGACGAGCTGGCCGCCGAGCTGTACGCATCCGACATAGGGCCTTTCTTGAAGGAAGGCGGATGTCTGGCCGTCGCCCACGGTTTCAACGTTCACTTCGAGAAGATAGTCGCGCCCGAGACCTCGGGCGTGTTCATGGTCGCGCCCAAGGGCCCCGGCCATCTCGTGCGCAGC
>CAYXZP010000096.1:1484-6048 GCA_964469485.1 uncultured Myxococcales bacterium
GGGAGTGCCCTGCCTCCTGGCCGTGGCCCAGGACGGCGCCGGCGGTACCGAGCAGACCGGCCTGGCCTACGCCGCCGCCATAGGCGGGACGCGCGCGGCCGTCATCGGCACGAGCTTCCGCGAGGAGACCGAGACCGATCTCTTCGGCGAACAGGCGGTTCTTTGCGGCGGGCTTACCGAACTGATCCGGGCGGGCTACGAAACCCTGGTCGAGGCGGGTTATGCCCCCGAGATGGCCTACTTCGAATGCCTCCACGAGGTAAAGCTCATCGTCGACCTGCTCTACGAGGGCGGCATCGCCAACATGCGCTATTCGATCAGTAACACCGCCGAGTACGGTGACCTTACGCGCGGAAGGCGTGTTATCGGTCCCGAGGCCCGGAAGGCCATGAAGAAGATACTCAGCGACATACAGAGCGGCAGTTTCGCCGACGAGTGGATCGAGGAGTACAAAGCGGGCCTGCCGCACTTCCGTGAACTGCGCCGCGAGGGCGAGAACCACGACATAGAGAAGACCGGCGCCGAACTACGCGGCCTCATGCCCTGGCTCGACGAAGGGCGTCTGGTGGACCGCGCCAAGAACTGAGGCCCGGCGGGACGCCCCCATCACCTTGCGATTTGCCAAAGAAGGCTACCGTGTGGCGGCCTGGCCGGCGGCGGCCGCCGTCGGTTCCCTGGTGGCGGGTTTCACGGCCGCCGCCGCCGTGCTCGGGGCTGCGGCCTTGCCGGTGCTCCTCTTCTTTCGCGACCCGGAGCGCCAAAGCGATGCCGGCGGTAACGCCCTGGTCTCGCCCGCCGACGGCCTAGTGGTGGCCGTTGCCTCCGAGACTTCGGGCCACCGCTTGGCGCCCGAGGCCGGCACGCGGATATCTATCTTCATGTCGCCGCTCGACGTTCACATAAACCGTATGCCCGCGGCCGGCACCGTCGAGGAGGCCGTCTACAACCGCGGTAGTTTCCGGGCCGCCTACAAGCCGAAGGCCTCGGACATCAACGAGTCCCGCGCGTTGCTGGTACGGGCACAGGACGGCTACCGTTTCGTCGTCGTCCAGATAGCCGGCTGGCTCTGCCGCCGCATAGTGTGTTATCTGGAGACCGGCGCTACCGCCGGCCGCGGCCAGCGTCTGGGGCTGATAATGTTCGGTTCGCGGGTCGATCTCTTTTTGCCGCCCGAGGCCGAGGTGTTGGTGAAACCGGGCCAGCGGGTAAAGGCGGGTCTCAGCGTGGTGGCGAGGGTCGGGCGGTGATCGAAGAGGCAGCCAACCGGGGCCGCGGCGTCTACATACTCCCGAACCTCATCACCTCGGTGGGGTTGTTTTGCGGGGTCTACTCGCTGGTTCAGACCATGAGCGGGGCCTACGTCAACGCGGCCCTGGCGATCCTTGCGGCCCTTCTCTTCGACGTGCTCGACGGACGCGTGGCGCGCGCCACCGGCTCGACGAGCCGTTTCGGCGTCGAGTACGATTCGCTGTGCGACGTCGTCTCCTTCGGCCTGGCCTCGGGCCTGCTCATCTACCGTTGGGCCCTGGTGCCTTGGGGGGTCTGGGGTTGGCTGGCCGTGGGGCTGTTCGTCTGTTGTTCGGCACTGAGGCTTGCCCGATTCAACTCGCAGGCCGGCATGACACAGCAGGGCTACTTCATCGGCCTTCCGGTGCCGGCCGCGGCCGTGATGCTGGCCGGCATCGTTCTCATCTACAAATACCTCGGACATTCGGAACTGCCCGACAAGACCATAGCGCTGCTGCTGGTGACCTACTGCCTGGCCGCTTTGATGGTGAGCGGCGTTCCCTATCCGAGCTTCAAGCAGTTCGAGCTGCACCGCCGCCAGCCGCTGTGGTTGCTGGTCCTGCTCGTGGTCTTTCTCACGGTCGGTTACGCTCACTACCAGGTGGTCGTGCTCGGCGGCATATCCATCTACGTCTTCGGCGGGCCCGTGGTCTGGCTCCTGCGTCACTGGCTGGGGCTCGAGCAACCGGTCACGGCCGCCGGTTCCCAAAGCGGCACCGGCGGGCACGGGTCCGGTTGACAGGCCGGCCGGCGCGGCGCTAGGATGCCCGCAAATGGACGCGATAACCGACACTTTTGCCCCTCTACTCGGCAGCCTGCTGCTTAGCTGCCCGTTCGGGGTTTCCGTGGAGGCTTGAGCGCCTGACAAACGGAGGCCACGGGCGGATGGAGTCCCGTGGCCATACCAGCCGCGGGTTCTCCCGCGGTTTTTTTTGACCGCGCGCCCGGGCCCCGCAACAAGGCGGTGGCAGCGATGACGAGCAAGAAGGAAGACTGGGTAAGGATATTCGACACCACCCTGCGCGACGGCGAGCAGTCGCCGGGTTGCACGATGAACGTCGAGGAGAAGGCCGCGCTGGCCGAACAGCTCGACCGGCTCGGTGTCGATGTGATCGAGGCCGGTTTCGCCGCGGCCTCACCCGGTGATTTCGAGGCCGTAGAGCGCGTGGCAGCAAACGTCGGCGGGTCGGTCGTGCTGTCACTTTCGCGGACGCGCGAGAGTGACATAGACAGGGCCCTGGCCGCCGTGACGGCGGCCAGACGGCCGGGCATACACATATTCATCGCCACCTCCGACCTGCACCTCGAGCAGAAACTCGGCATGAGCCGTGCCGAGGCCGTGGACGCCGCCGCATGGGCGGTCTCGCGGGCCCGCGCCCATGTCGACCACATAGAGTTCTCGGCCGAGGACGCGTCGAGGAGCGACGTGGATTATCTCTGCGAGGTCTTCGGCGCCGCCATCGAAGCCGGCGCCACGGTCTGCAACGTGCCCGACACCGTGGGCTACGCCGTGCCCGACCAGGTCCGTTCCCTGTTCGCCCATCTCAGGGACAACACGGCCGGCGGTCGCGATGTCGTTTGGAGCGCGCACTGCCACAATGACCTCGGCCTTGCCGTCGCCAACTCGCTGGCGGCCATCGAGGGCGGCGCCCGCCAGGTCGAATGCACAGTGAACGGAATAGGCGAGCGCGCTGGCAACACGTCGATGGAAGAGGTGGTCATGACGCTCGCCACCCGCTCGGACCACTACGGCGTGGGCACCAGGATACGGACCGAGCAACTCTATCCGGCCAGCCAGCTGCTCTCGCGCACCATCGGCGTTTCGGTGTCACCGACCAAGCCGGTGGTGGGCGACAACGCCTTTGCGCACGAGGCCGGCATCCACCAGGACGGGGTGCTCAAGAACGTGCTCACCTACGAGATCATGCGGCCAGAATCGGTCGGTCGCGCCAGCAACAAGCTCGTGCTCGGCAAGCACTCGGGCCGCCATGCTTTCGTGGAACGGCTACGCTTGCTCGGTATCGACGTGGAGTCCCTCGACGTAAACGCGGCCTTTGCCGCTTTCAAGGAACTGGCCGACAAGAAGAGGGAGGTCTACGACGAGGACCTTTACGCCCTGGCCGCCGGCGAGAGCGGCGACAATGCCGGCCCCTATGAGTTGGTCGGGGTCGCGGTAAGCTCGACGCTCGGCGGGCCCCCGCACGCCGAGGTCCGTGTAGTGGTCGAGGGCCGCGAGGTCAGTGCCGAGGCCGGCGGGGACGGGGTCGTCGATGCCTGCTACAGCGCCATCAAGAAGGCCACGGGTTTCGACCCCCGTCTCGAGCGTTACCAGGTGAAGTCCATAACCGGCGGCACGGACGCCATCGGCGAGGTGACCTGTCTTATCTCGGTCGGCGACATCTCGGTGCGCGGTCACGGCGGCCACACCGACATCGTCATGGCCAGCGCCTATGCGCTCGTCGATGCGATGAACCGTTACCACCGCCATCGCGAGAACGCAGTCGAGCGCGTGGTGGGTCCTTGAGCGGTCCATGCGCGTAAAGGCCGTGGTCGAATATCTCGGAGCCGGGCACGTGGGCTGGCAGCGCCAGCCGGGACTTCCTAGCGTGCAGTCGGCGCTCGAGGACGCCGTCCGCACGGCCACCGGCCGGGGCGCGCGCGTCGAGGGCGCCGGGCGCACCGATTCGGGCGTTCACGCGGCGGGCCAGGTGGCCGCTTTCGACCTTGCCGACGGCACCGACCTGTACCGCCTGCGCGCTTCTCTGAACGGTCTGACCCCGCACGAGATCTCGGTGCTCTCTGTCGAGGAGGTCGCCGCTTCTTTCGATCCTAGACGTGACGCGCGGCTTCGCACCTACAGTTACACGATCGTCGCCGGCCGCCCGCGCTCTCCTCTTATGGCGGGCCGTTGTTGGTACGTGGCCTCCCGTCTCGACCCGCAACTGCTCGGCCGTCTGGCGGCGGCGGTGACCGGCACGCACGACTTCAACGCCTTTCGCGCCACCGACTGCGAAGCACCCACCTCGGTGCGCGAGGTGGTCTCGAGTCGCTGGCAGCACGACGGCGGGCTGTTCGTCTACCGCATATCGGCCACCGCTTTCTTGAAACAGATGGTGCGGGTACTGGTCGGTTCCATGGTCGACGTGGCCCTGGGAAAGCTCGACGAGAGCGAGTTCGTGACATTGCTCGGCGGCGGTCTGCGCGAGCGTGCCGGCCGCACCGCCCCGGCGGCCGGTCTTACGCTGGAGCGGGTGGACTACTGATGGCGAGGCGGCCG
>CAYXZP010000097.1:0-2816 GCA_964469485.1 uncultured Myxococcales bacterium
GCGAAGGCGGACGCACGGTCGGCGCCGGAGTGGTCACCACAATAACGGAGTAGGGCGGTGCGTGACCAGATCATCTTGGCCTGTGCCGGTTGCAAGCGGAAGAACTACCGCGCGAGCCGTAACAAGAAGGTCAGCGAGGAAAAGCTCGAGCGCAAGAAGTACTGCCCTGCGTGCCGTAGCCACACGCTTCACAAAGAGGGGAAGGTATAGGGACGGAGTAAGACCTGGCGTGTGGGGTCAGTAGCTCTAATTGGTAGAGCATCGGACTCCAAATCCGAGGGCTGCAGGTTCGAGTCCTGCCTGACCCGCCAGTATCAGGTCGCGATAGAGCAAGAATGGCCAACGTAACGGAATACATAGGACAGGGGCGCGAGTTCCTCGGCGAGGTCGCCGTCGAGCTTCGCAAGGTCTACTGGCCGCCGAGAACGGAGACCATCGGTTTCACGGGCGTCGTGGTCGTCATCGTCGCCTTTGTGGCCGTATATCTCGGGCTGGTCGACTACCTGCTGTCCTTGCTCCTGGGCCTGGTGTTCTGAGAAAGCCGATGGAGTGGTACGTCCTTCACACTTACTCGGGCTACGAGAAGAGCGTCAAATCGCAACTCGAGGAGCGCGTGCGCGCGAGCGGCGCCGGTGAACAGTTCGGCGACATCCTGGTGCCGGCCGAACAGGTGATCGAACTGGTCAAGGGCAAGAAGCGCACGGCCAGCCGCAACCTGTTCCCGGGCTACATTCTGGTCCAGATGAACATGACCGGGGACACCTGGCACCTGGTCAACAAGACGCCCAAGGTCACCGGCTTCGTCGGCGGCGGCACCAACCCGCCGCCCATTTCCGAAGCGGAGGTCAAGCGCGTGGTCGAGCAGATCGCCGAGGGCGCCAGCCACCCCAAGGCGCGTGTGGCCTTCGACGTCGGCGAGCAGGTCAAGGTCATCGACGGTCCCTTCGCCGAGTTCAACGGCCTGGTCGAGGAGATCCGCCCCGAGCGCGGCACGCTCAAGGTCTCGATCTCGATATTCGGACGCGCGACCTCCGTCGAGATGGAACTGGTGCAGGTGGAGAAGACCTGAGGGAAGACCATGGCCAAGAAGATCCTCGACTATATCAAGCTTCAGATCCCGGCGGGCAAGGCCAACCCAAGCCCTCCGGTGGGGCCGGCGCTCGGGCAGCACGGCGTCAACATCATGAACTTCTGCAAGGCCTTCAATTCGGAGACCCAGAAGGCCGGCGACCTCATCATACCGGTGGTCATAACGGTCTACGCCGACCGCTCGTTCAGCTTCATCACCAAGACCCCACCGGCTTCCATCCTTCTCAAGAAGGCCGCGCGCATAGACAAGGGCTCCGGCGAACCCAACAAAGAGGAGGTCGGCAGCGTGAGCCGTGCGCAGGTACGCGAGATAGCCGAGACCAAGATGCCCGACCTCAACGCCGCCGAC
The DNA here is from genome assembly GCA_964469485.1 of uncultured Myxococcales bacterium. GTDB lineage: Bacteria > Desulfobacterota > Binatia > UBA1149 > CAYXZP01 > CAYXZP01. Next base: position 1,439 of record CAYXZP010000097.1, read on the forward strand.
ATCGACGCGGCCATGAAGATTATAGAGGGCACGGCCCGCAGCATGGGGATCTCGGTAAAGGGCTAAGGGCATGGCGAAGAACGGAAAGCGCTACAACAATGCGGCCGAAAAGGTCGAGCCCGGACGCGCCTATAGCCTCGAAGAGGCCGCCGAATTGGTCGCTGTCGATAGCGGGACCAAGTTCGACGAGGTCGTCGATATGGCGGTCAATCTCGGCGTCGATCCGCGCCATGCCGACCAGAACGTACGCGGAACGGTCTCGCTTCCCCACGGCACGGGCAAGGACGTCCGGGTCGCGGTCTTTGCCAAGGGAGACAAGGCCACCGAGGCCACCGAGGCCGGTGCCGACCATGTCGGCGACGACGACCTCGTGGCGAAGGTCCGTGAAGGGTGGACCGAGTTCGACCGCGCCGTGGCCACCCCCGACATGATGTCGTCGGTCGGCAAGATAGGAAAGATACTCGGACCGCGCGGCCTCATGCCCAATCCCAAGGTCGGCACCGTGACCCAGGACGTGGCGCGCGTGGTCAAGGAACTCAAGGCCGGCCAGGTCGAATACCGTGTCGACAAGGCGGGCATCGTCCATGTCGCCGTCGGCAAGGTCTCCTTCGGCGGCCCGAAGATACGCGAGAATGCGCAGGCCGTGATCACGAGCCTGATAAAGGCCAAGCCGGCATCGTCCAAGGGCGCCTACCTGAAGAACGTGTCGCTTTCCTCGACCATGGGCCCGGGCGTCAAGGTCGATGCGGGGGAGCTCAAGGTCGTCTAGGAATGGATAGGGCTGAAAAGACAGCAGCGGTCGAGACCCTGGTCGGCAAGTTCGGCGAGGCGCCGATCGCCGTGCTGGCCGATTACCGCGGTCTGACGGTGGCCGAGATCACCGAGCTGCGCGCCAAGCTGCGCGAGGCCGATGGCGAACTCATCGTGGCCAAGAACACGCTGACCCGCCTGGCGGTGGCCGAGACCGGGGCTAGCGGCATCGACAAGTGGTTGTCCGGGCCCACCGCGCTTGCCTTCGGCTACCAGGACCCCGCAGCCGTGGCCAAGGCCCTGCACGGGTTCGCCAAAGAGAACGAGGCGCTCGAGGTCAAGGGTGCCTTCATGGAAGGCGAGATACTCGAGGCCGACCAGGTCAATCAGCTCGCTTTGCTGCCGGGGCGCGACGAGCTGCGCGCCAAGCTGCTCGCACTTTTCAACACACCGGCGACGCAGCTTGTCAGGCTGCTCAATACGCCGGGCCAGCAGTTGGCCAATGTCCTGGCGGCCTTCAAGGACAAGCTTGCGGCTGACGCTGACGCCGGGGGTTCGGCCCCCGTCGCAGCAGAGGCTTCCGGCGCCGAGGACTCGGCCCCTGTCGTAGCAGAGGCTTCCGGCGCCG
>CAYXZP010000097.1:2916-5938 GCA_964469485.1 uncultured Myxococcales bacterium
GAGGCTTCCGGCGCCGAGGACTCGGCCCCTGTCGTAGCAGAGGCTTCCGGCGCCGGGGACTCCGATCCCGTCGCTGCAGATAACGCTCCGGGGTCGAAGCCCCCGGCCGCCGAAGCAGCGACCGAAGAGGCAGGGTCCGCCGCGGAGGCTCCGGCCGAAGGCGGCGAGGAAGCAGCTGTCGAGGTGGCGGCCGACGGGGGCGGCGAGGAAGCAGCTGTCGAGGTGGCGGCCGACGGGGGCGGCAAGGAAGCAGCTGTCGAGGTGGCGGCCGACGGGGGCGGCGGCGAGGGAGCGCAATCTCCAGCGAGTGAGACCGCCGCACCCGAGGACGCTAAACCCGCCGAGGACGCTAAACCCGCCGAGGACGCTAAACCCGCCGAGGACGCTGACCCCGAAGAAGATTCGAAGAAAGATTCGTAGAGAACAGACTCAGGAGGAACAGGAAAGATGGCTCTTAGCACAGAGGAAAGGTCGGACATCATCGAGAAGTTGTCATCGGCCACGGTCATGGAAATCGCTGATCTCGTAAAGGAATTGGAGGAGAAGTGGGGCGTGAGCGCCGCGGCTCCCGTGGCGGTGGCGGCCGGCCCGGCGGCGGGCGGCGAGGCTGCGGCCGAGGAGCAGGACGCCTTCGACATCATACTCACCAGTTTCGGCGACAAGAAGATCCAGGTCATCAAGACCGTCCGTGAACTGAGCGGTCTCGGTCTCAAGGAAGCCAAGGACCTCGTCGAGGGTGCCCCCAAGCCTGTAAAGGAAGGTGTTCCCAAAGAAGAGGCCGAAGAAGCGAAGGCCAAGATCGAGGAAGCCGGCGGAACCGCCGAACTCAAGTAGTCGTCCGGGCCTGTACATGTCCGGCACCGGCAAGACCGACCCACGGGAGGTACGATGGCTTCGAGTGTAACGCAGAACCTCAGACTCCGCCGTAACTTTGGAAAGCTCCGCAGGGTGCTCGATGTGCCCAACCTCATCGATATCCAGCGGCGTTCCTATGACCAGTTCCTGCAGAGGGAGTTCGAGCCCGACGGTCGTCCCCTGACCGGGCTGCAGGGCGTGTACCGTTCCGTCTTTCCGATCCGGGATTTCAGCGGTACGGCCGAGCTCGACTTTGTTCGCTACGCCATCGGCGAACCGAAATACACGGTCGATGAATGCCACCAGCGCGGCAACACGTATTCGGCACCGGTCAAGGTGACCGTCCAACTGATCACCTATGACCTGGATCCCGAGACGCAGGCCAAAACCCTCAAGGACATCAAAGAGCAGGAGGTTTATTTCGGCGAGATCGCGCTGATGACCGACAACGGGACCTTCATGGTCAACGGTACCGAACGAGTGATCGTGTCCCAACTCCACCGCTCGCCCGGTGTGTTCTTCGACCACGACAAGGGTCGCACTTCGGCCGGCGGCCGCTTGCTCTTCAACGCCCGCATAATCCCGTACCGTGGTTCCTGGCTCGATTTCGAGTTCGACTCCAAGGACATCCTCTACGCCCGTATCGACCGCCGGCGTAAGTTCCCCGCCACGGTGCTTTTGCGCGCGCTCGGAATGAGCACGGAAGACCTGCTCAACTATTTCTATTCCTGCGACAAGATCAGGCTCGAAGGCCGCAAGGCCTACAAGGCCTTCAATCGCGAAACGCTCAAAGGCCTGACGGCTTCCCGCGACATCCGTGACCCCGAGAGCAACGAGATTCTCATCAAGGAAGGGCGCAAGTTCACGCGCAAGGCCCTCAAGGAGCTCGAACAGGCCGACATCGGCGAAATTCCCATCGCCCTGGACGAGATCATAGGGCGGGTGTCGGCGCACGACGTGGTCGACTCGGGCACCGGCGAAGTGCTCGTCGAGTGCAACGCTGAGATCACAGCCGAGATATTCGACATCATCCGCGAGAAGGGCATCGACGAGCTCGAGTTGATCTATATCGACGAACTCAACCGCGGCCCGTCGTTGCGCAACACCCTGGTGCTCGACCGCATGGAGTCGTCCGAGGAGGCCATCGTCGATATCTACCGGCGCCTCAGGCCCGGTGACCCTCCGACGCCGGAGCAGGCCAACAACTTCTTCAACGACCTGTTCTTCAATCCCGACAAGTACGACCTTTCGGCGGTGGGCCGTCTCAAGCTCAACCACAAGCTCGGGGTGCCGGAGCTCCCGGGCGGCAACGGGGACAGCGACGTCGGCCTGGGGCAGGGCACGCTCAGGCGCGAGGATATACTGGCCGTCGTCGAGTACCTCATCCTTCTCAAGAACGGCAACGGCGCGATCGACGACATCGACCACCTCGGCAACCGGCGCGTACGCACGGTCGGCGAGCTGGTCGAGAACCAGTACCGGATCGGGCTCCTCCGTATGGAGCGCGCCATCCGCGAGCGCATGAGCCTGCAAGATCTAGAAACGCTGATGCCGCAGGAACTGATCAACTACAAGCCGGTGTCGGCGGCCTTGAAGGAGTTCTTTGGCTCCAGCCAGCTCAGCCAGTTCATGGACCAGACCAACCCGCTGTCGGAGGTCACCCACAAGCGCCGCTTGTCGGCCTTGGGGCCGGGCGGGCTCACGCGCGAGCGCGCCGGCTTTGACGTCCGGGACGTACACCCGACCCATTATGGGCGGGTCTGTCCGATCGAGACACCGGAAGGGCCGAACATCGGCCTGATATCGAGCTTGAGCACTTACGCTCGCATCAACGACTTCGGTTTCGTGGAGACGCCCTACCGAAAGGTCGAGAACAGCACGGTGAGCGACGACGTCGAGTATCTGACGGCGCTCGAGGAGGAGTCCCATACGATTGCGCAGGCCAACGCGCCGATCGACGCCGACGGCCGCTTCCTCCGCGACCAGGTGGCGGCACGAAAAAAGGGTATCTCGCCGCAGGGTGATCAGACCATGGATTCGACGGTTCTCACGCCCGACCAGATAACGCTCATGGACGTGTCGCCGGACCAGTTGGTCAGTGTCGCCGCCGGCCTCATCCCCTTCCTCGAGCACGACGACGCCAACCGCGCGCTGATGGGCTCGAACA
>CAYXZP010000098.1:0-5618 GCA_964469485.1 uncultured Myxococcales bacterium
ACGGGCTGACGGACCGCGGCCTGCTGGCGCCGGGCTACAAGGCCGACGTCAACCTGATCGACTTCGAGCGGCTCGATGCCGGCAGCCCGCGCATACAGTACGACCTTCCCGCCGGCGCCCCGCGCCTGATGCAGAAGGCAAGCGGCTATGTACGCACCATCGTCGGTGGCACGACCGTTCGCGAGGGTGACGAGGCGACGGGACAGACCCCGGGGCGTCTTATCCGCGGGATGCGCCGCGGCCGCGTCGTCGAGGAGACGTGAGTGGACTGAGGCCGGCTCAGTCGCCGGACATCAGGTATTCCGACATCGGGTTCGACTCGACGCGGTCGACCTCGAGGAAGGCGTTGACACTGTCCAGCATGCGGCCGAGGTTCTTGCGCAGCTTCTCCTCGTTGCCACCCGTGCAGTACCAGACCATTGGATCGGTCACGGCTTCGGTCGGGAAGCCCTCTTCGACGATGCCCGCCCAGGGTGGTGCGTCCTCGGTGAGCGCGCGCACGACGACGTTGCGGACGTAAGCATAGGTGCACTGGGTTTCCAGCGCCACGGTCTTGTGGTGTCCGAACCAATGACCGAGCCACTCGTCGTAGTCCATCGAGGCCGGCCGTTCGATACAGGCCACGACGTTTATCCCCGGCGTTCTGCCGCCGGGCCCGGATAGGTGCGTGGTGTTGAGCAGCGGAACCGACTCGACCACCAGATAGCCCGCCAGACGGGATGAGGCGGCCGCCAGCTCCGACTCGAACGGCCCGCGGTCATCCGAGTTGTCCATCCAAAAACTGACCATGCCGGCCATCGGCGGGTCGAAGTTCGTCATGCGGACCTCGGCGGTGTGGGCGACCTCTTCGTCGACGACGTTTACGGCCAGCCGCTTGGCGCCGAGCTGCGTGAGCGCGGCGGCGGTATCGGAGCGCAGCATAAGACCGAACTCGGTCGCGCTCGAGCCGGACGGTTTCCAAAGAATATAGACCGACTTCTCCATTTCGTTATATCCCGGTGCCTGGCGTCGGACGCGACGGGAGTATAGTTGAGCGCGCCATGGGAAGATATTCACGCGAAGAGATTGCGGCGGCCTTTGAGACCTTCAAATCCACGGCCGACAAGGCCTCGGAGACCGGCGACTGGACCATATGGGCGGCGCTGTTCACCGAGGACGCCCATTACATCGAGCACGCCTACGGTGAGTTCCACGGGCGTGCGGCCATCGAAGAGTGGATAGTGAAGGTCATGGCGCCCTTTCCGACCATGCGCTTCCCTCATAACTGGTCGGTGATCGATGAGGACAACGGCGCGGTCATATTCGAGGTCGAAAACGTACTGCCGCCGCCCAACCGCCCCGACGGAACCGCGTACTCGTTCCCCAACTGGACCCGCATCGTCTATGCTGGCGACGGCAAGTGGGCCAGCGAGGAGGACGTCTACAATCCGGTAAAGGACGGCGGTCCGGTGCTAAAGGCCTGGATAGAGGCTGGCGGCAAGTTCAAGAGCCAGGAGCAGGTCGAGATGGTCCACCGCTAGCGCGGCGACACTAACGGCCTAGCGACCTTTTAAGCACCTCGTTGATACCGGCCTGGGGCAAGGACAGGCCGCCATCGACGATGATGTCCTGGCCGGTCACATATGCGGCCATGTCGGAGACCAGAAAGGCGATCACGCTTGCCACTTCCCCTGCGGTCCCGACACGCCCAAGCGGTGTGGACGCCAGTACGGGCTCTAGAAGCTCGGGGGCCTCGAACAGGGGTTCCGACATCGGAGTGCGGACCAGACCGGGAGAGACCGAATTTACGCGCACCGCGGGGGCCAGTTCCTGGGCCGCGCCCTTGGTCAGCGCGATAACGGCGGCCTTGGCCGCCGAATAGGCCAGTTCGCCGGGGGTGGGCCGCGAGCCGGCCAGGGAGGCGTTGTTCACTATCGCCCCGCCGCCGCCGGCCTTGATCAGGGGGGCCGCCGTCTTCATGCAGTTGAAAGTGCCGTCGAGGTTGACGCCGATGACCTTTTTCCAAACCTCGCCACCCTGCTGCTCGAAAGGTGCCAGGTGGCCGATGCCGGCGTTGTTGACGAGCACGCTGAGACCGCCGAGCATCTCGGCCGCCTCTTCCACAGCGCCCCCGGCGCTGGCCGTATTGCCGACGTCGGCTTCGATGGCCTCGCAGCCGAGCCGCGACGCTGCCTCGCGCACACGCTCGCCATCGCGGTCGAGCATGACAAGCTTCGTCCCTTCCCGCACGAACAGCTCGGCCGTGGCCAGGCCTATCCCCGAGGCTGCGCCCGTGATGAGAGCTTTGTGGTTGTCGAGCATCCCCATTGGGCTCGTGTCCTTGTAGGCGGCGCCCGAGCGAGTCAAGGCCGGCCCTTGGACTCGGCCGTCCAGGCGATGCATCCTGCCGCTCTGTCGAGTTCGGGAAAGGGCAAGACATGTCAGCCGCCGACAATAAAGGTCTGATCGAGACATTCTGGCAGACGCTCTATGAGCGTGACTTCGACAAGGTCGGCTCCTTCTTCGCACAGGACGGGCTCTACGAAGACGTGCCGGCGCCGGATGCGGGAGCCAGGGGACCCCGGGCCGTGGTCGCAAGGCTGAAGATCGGACTGGAGCCTATCGAGTCCTACGTTCACCGGCTCCACCGCATGGTTGCCGATGGCGACACCGTCATAACCGAGCACACCGAGGAGTGGCATTTCGGAACCGGTGAGGTGGTCTGTCTCCCCTTTGTGTCCGTTCACGTCATCGAGAACGGAAAGATCAAGCTGTGGCGCGACTACTGGGACATGGCCACGCTCATGAACGGAGCGCCGGCCTGGTGGATAGAACGCGTGGCCTCCTACAGCCCCGAGGACTTCGGCAGCACGGGGCGCGAGCCTTAATGGGCAAACTCGATTCCAAGGTCGCTATAGTGACCGGTGCCGGTCAGGGCGTGGGTCTCGGCATCTCTCTGGCGCTCGCCTCGGAGGGGGCCGACGTCGTCGCCGCGGGCCGCACGCTCGAGAAGGTGGAAGCGGCGGCCGAGGCGATAGGCGGGCGCGGTGTACGCACGCTCGCGCTTCGTTGCGACGTGGGCAAGAGCGAGGACATAGACGAGTGTGTCTCGCGCACGCTCGAAGAGTTCGGAACCGTCGACATACTCGTGAACAACGCCCAGATGGTGCCGCTGGGCAGCTTGCTCGAGGTCAGCGACAAGGCCTTCGAGGGCGGTTTCAGGACCGGCCCGCTTGCCGCCCTGCGCCTGATGAGGGCTTGCCACCCGCATCTCAAGGACGGCGGTGTCGTCGTTAACATAGGCAGCGGTTCCGCCCTACGGCCCGACCCGGCGGGGTTCGGCGCCTACGCGGCCGTAAAGGAAGCCACCCGTAGTCTCACTCGTGCCGCGGCTTCCGAGTGGGGCCCGGACGGCATCCGCGTCAATTCGATCATCCCGGTAGCCATGTCCCCCGGTATGGAACTGTGGTCGGAGATGGTGCCGGACCAGTACGAGGAGTTCATGAAAAGCATTCCGCTGGGGCGTGGCGGCGACCCCGAGCTCGACATCGGGCGTGCGGTGGCGTTCCTCTGCGGGCCGGACGCGTCCTACATAACCGGCACCACCCTCATGATAGACGGCGGGCAGGCTTACCTCAGATAGAAAGGGTAGGGAGCCCTAGATGGGAGACACGAAGGATCTGGAAGCGAGGGTGGCGGCCCTCGAGGACATAGAGGCGATAAAGCGGCTCAAGTACCGCTACCTGCGCTCTATGGACACCAAATGCTGGGACGATATGGCCGATACCCTGTCAGAGGACGTCGTGGCCCGTTATTCCGACGGGGAGCTGAGTTTCGAGGGCCGCGACAAGGTCATGGCCTTCCTGCGTGACTCGCCGCTGGCCAAACCCGGCGAGCTCATCGGCGTCCATCACTGCCAGCAACCCGAGATCGAACTTACCGGGCCGGCCACGGCGCGCGGCACCTGGGCTCTCTATAACTACCTCATCCACAAGACAGCGGACTTTGGCATGAGGATATGCGCCGTCTACAAGGACGAGTACGTGAAGACGGCAGCTGGCTGGAAGATCTCCGTGACGGGCTACGAGCGAATCTTCGAGGAGAGCTGGAAGCGCAGCGACATGCCGAGCCTCAAGCTCGGCAAGGGCTAGAACGAGGGACTGACCATGAGTGAATCGGGAAGCGACAACGCGGGGGTCGTAGGACGGCCGCCGATAACCTACGCCTTGTCGATGCTGGCCGGCCATCTTATCGACAGCTGCGTTCCGCTGGCCATGCCGGGAGGCGACGGGCGCGTTATGGCCGGGCGTGTCATCAGCGTCCTCTCCTTCGCCCTCTTCCTGGCCTCGGCGCCGCTGTTCAAGAAATACGGGACCTCGATAAAGCCCTATAAGCCGACCAGCGCGATCATCACGACCGGAACCTACCGGCTGAGCCGCAATCCCATCTATCTGTCGATGTCGCTACTGCACTTCGGCGTTGCGCTATGGAACGGCACCTGGTGGATGCTCCTCACGCTGGCCGTGACGACCTGGTTCACGACCAAGTTCGTGATCGAGCGCGAGGAGAACTACCTCGAAGGCCGCTTCGGCGCAGAATATATGAGCTACAAGCGCTCGGTCCGCCGTTGGATCTAATCGGTGGGGGTGAGGATCACGACCGGGATCTCCCGGTCGGCGTTTCGTTCGTGATACTCGTAGAAGAAGTTGGAGTCCTTCAGCACCGGCCATAGTCGCGCGCGTTCCTCGCTGCCCGCACGACGGGCGCGTACGGCGCGCTCTTCTTTCTCTATCACTACTGTGGCCTCGGGCCTGGCCTCGAGGTTGAGCCACCACGCCGGCGCGCGGTCGGCGCCTCCGTTGGAGGCGACCACGATGAGGTCGGCGCCGTCGCGGATGTATGAGATAGGAACGGTTCGCTGCTTGCCGGTCTTGCGGCCGGTCGTGGTCAGAAGAAGGTTGGTGATGCCGCTGGTCGAGTGGCCGATCCGTCCGCCGCTGAGCCGGTAGAAAAAAGTGTGGACCTTGCCGTAGGGTCGCCAGAAGCCGGCCTCCGCAAGGAACTTGAGGAATCTCCGAAAGAGCGTTTTCACGCGAGGCCGGCCAGCCATTCGACGATGGCCCGGCCGATCTCGGGTCCCGAGTCCTCCTGTACGAAGTGTATACCGGCGACCTCGATCTCGGTCTGGTTGGGCCAGCTACGGCAAAAATCGAGCTGTGGGCCGCGCAAGATGGCGCCCGGATTGGCGTTGACGAAGAGCTTTGGAATATCGCTCGTGGACAGCCATTTGGCGTAGTCGTCGGCGATAGCGACCACATCGGCAGGTTCACCGTCGATCGGTATCTGGCGCGGCCAGCTCAACGTCGGGCGGCGGTCCTCGCCCGGGTTGGCAAATGGACGCCGGTATTCGCCCATCTCCGCGTCATCGAGCTTTCTTATGATCGAGGTCGGCAACACCTGCTCGACGAACACGTTCTGCTCGAGCACCAGCTCCTCACCGGCCGGGGAGCGGAAGGCCTTGAAAATGTCGGCGGCCGCCTTGGGCCAGCCGTCCCAGGTCACGGGCATCACCAGGGCCTCCATGTAGACGATCCCTTTGACGGCGTCACGGTGGCGATTGGCCCAATCGAAGCCGAGCG
>CAYXZP010000099.1:0-2043 GCA_964469485.1 uncultured Myxococcales bacterium
CGGTCGTTATCGGTCCGGGCCACGACGGCGGTTACTATCTCATCGGCGCGCGCGGCGGCCCGCCGCCGGTCTTCGATCTCGACACGGCCTGGGGCGGCGCCGGCGTGCTGGCTGAAACCCTCGGGCGACTGCGTCTGTCCGGCACCGATCCGGTGTTGTTGCCCGAGTGGCCCGACGTGGACGACTATGAAGACCTTTGCGCCCTCGACGCCCGCCTGGCGGCGGCCGGCGAAGCGCGGCCGCGCCATAGCGAAGCGCTCCTGGCCGCCCTCAGGGACGAGGGGGTGGGGCCGTGAGCGCGACCACCGGCCACCGCGCCTTTCGCTGGGACATCGACAAGACCTATCTAGCAACCGATTTCGAGTCGCTACGCCGCATGCTCCGTCTGCCCTTCGAGAAGGGAAGCGACAAGGTGGCCATTGCCGGTGCCGCCGCTCTCATACGCGAGCTGACCCGCTCGGCGGGCCTTAGCGGCGAACGGCCCTCGCTAAGCTTCATAACGGCCTCTCCCCGGCAGATCGCCGGTCCCATCTTGGAGAAGCTGGCGATCGACGGGATCGAACACGACGGCGTCGTGTTCAAGGATCAGATGCACCATTTGGTAAGGGGGCGCTTTGCCGCCTTGAGGGAGCAGGTCGGATTCAAGCTCTCGCAGTTGCTCGCCGGCGCTCTTGTGGCCGCACCGGGGACCCGCGAGGTCCTGTTCGGCGATGATTGGGAGTCGGACCCCTTTGTCTACTCGCTGTACGCCGACATCCTGGCGGGCCGGCTCGACGAAGCCGAAGCTCTGGATCTGCTGGCCATGTGCGGCGTGCACCGTTACTACGGCGACAGTGTCCTGGAGGCGCTCGCTCGTCTGGCCGTTGCCGAGTCGCGGCCCCGTGTCGACTTCGTGTGTATATTGCGGCAGCGGCTGGTGCCGGCCGCGCGTCTCGATCTGTTCGGTAAGCGCCTGGTCTGGTTCGACGACTACTTCGAGTGTTCCCTGAGGCTCCACCTGTTGGGCCTGCTCGACGAGCAAGGCGTCGGCGCGGTGGCACGCGACATCGGCCGCGGGCCCGGCCACAATGCGGCCGTGTTCGACGCCGTTTGTTCCCGCGGTGAGAACTTCAGGGAACGCATGTCCCCGCTGCGCCGCCGCCTGGTCTCCGACGGAATAATGGCCGAGGTGTCGGCCGGCTCCAGGTTGGGACGGCTCAGGGCTACACTCGGGCGGCGGCCGGTCCAGGCCGAGACGGCGGTTCCCGACTACCGTGCTCTCGTCGTAGACTGGTCGCGACGTCGCCGAAAGGAGGCCGATCGACGTGGCTAGACCGGCAGTTTCACCAATCATCGTTCTGACCACCGTGGCCGGCAGGGAGGAGGCCGACCGTCTGGCGCGCGCGCTCGTGGAGGGCCGTTTGGCCGCCTGCGTCGCCCGCTTCCCGGTGCGCTCGACCTACCGCTGGGACGGCTCGGTCGAGGAGGCCGAGGAATGGCAGCTCATGGTCAAGACGACCTCCGACATGCGTGCGGCCCTCGAGGAGGAGATCAAGCGGACTGGTGGTTACGAGCTGCCGGAGTTCGTGGTCATCGGGGAGGGCGTCGAAGCCTCGGCCGGCTATCTCGAGTGGATGATCGAGAGTTGCCACCCCGCATCGTAGACTAGCCGGACGGGCTGTGGTTTACTGGATGACCGGCCCGCGCGGAGTTCGGAGCAAGTAAAGTGTCAGGCCACTCGAAGTGGCACTCCATCCGGCACAAAAAGGCGGTCAAGGACGCCCGCCGTGGAAAGCTCTTCACGAAACTTATCAAGGAGCTTACCGTTGCGGCTCGCATGGGCGGTGCCGAGCCGGACGCCAACCCTCGTTTGCGCACCGCGATGGCGGAGGCGCGGGCCAACAGCATGCCCGCCGGCAATATCGAGCGCGCCATCAAGAAGGGCTCGGGGGAGCTCGAGGGTGCCAGCTATGAGGACGTCAGCTACGAGGGCTACGGCCCGGGAGGGATGGCTGTGCTCCTCGAGTGTGTGACCGATAACCGCAACCGCACGGTTGCCGAGAT
>CAYXZP010000099.1:2053-4980 GCA_964469485.1 uncultured Myxococcales bacterium
CACGTCTTCGACAAGAACGGCGGCAACCTGGGCGAGAACGGGTGTGTGGCCTGGATGTTCGACCGTGTCGGGCAGATACGGCTTGTGGGCGCGGACGAGGAGGCAGTCTTTACGTTTGCCGCCGATGCCGGCGCCAGCGATGTGCAGGACGACGACGGCGTCTGCGTGGTGACCACCGTGGCCGAGCGGCTCGAAGAGGTTCGTTCGGCGCTCGGGGCCGCGGGGTTCGCGATCGACAGCGCCGAGATAGTGCTCGAACCGAAGAGCACGGTGGCGCTTGCCGGAAGCGAGGCCAGCCGGGCTCTCAAGCTGATCGATCTGCTCGACGATCATGAGGACGTACAACGGGTGTCGGCGAACTTCGACATAGACGACGAAGAGTTGGCCGGCCTTTCGCTGTGACCGGGGGCGGATGGTGAGGATAGTCGGGGTCGATCCGGGAACTATCAAGGCCGGCTGGGGGGTCATCGATTGCGAGGGGGCGCGTCTCCAGCATGTGGCCTCGGGCACCTTGGTGCTCGGACGCGGAGATCTGTCGCAGCGTTTGGCCGGCATCTACGACGGGATCATGGCCGCCGTGGACCAACACTCCCCCGAAGAGGCCAGCATAGAGCGCAACTTCCTCGCACGTAACGTAAAGAGCGCCTTCCGGCTCGGGGAAAGCCGCGGCGTGGTGATGGCGGCGGTGGCCGCCCGCGGGCTCGGGGTCGTCGAGTATACCCCGGCCACGATCAAGAAGGCCGTGGTCGGCTACGGACGGGCGGACAAAGAGCAGGTACAGGAGGCGGTTGCCCGCATGCTCGGGCTCGAGGTGAGGCCGGACGAGGACGCGGCCGACGCGCTCGCCGCCGCGATCTGCCACGGGCTGCGGCGCAGCTGGGACGACAAGGTCGCGGTAGCCCTCGGGTCCGGGGCCGCCGGGGCCAGCCGGCGGTGATAGGGCGTCTCAAGGGCCTGCTCGAGGAGAAGGCTCCCGGCGAAGTCCTCATCGACGTCGGTGGCGTCGGCTACCAGGCCGCCATACCGCTGAGCACCTTCTACCGGCTTCCGGACGCGGGCCAGGCGGTCGATCTGTTCGTCTCGACCAACCTACGCGAGAACGCACTGGAACTGTTCGCATTCGCCGACCGCAAGGACCGCGATCTGTTCAACCTGTTGCGGAGCGTTTCCGGGATCGGGCCCCGCCTGGCCCTCACTGTACTGTCCGGCGTCGAGGCCTCTGAGTTCTTCGATATAGTCGGTGGCGAGGATCACGCGCGCCTGGTCGCCATTCCGGGCGTGGGCCGCAAGACGGCCGAACGGATGATAGTCGAACTAAAGGACAAGCTGGGCAAGTTCGATATGCGGGCGGCGGCCGCAGGCGACGGGCCCGCCGTAGAACGGGATGCCATCCTGGCCCTGGTGTCGTTAGGCTATTCGCGCAAGGATTCCGAGGCCGCGGTCAAGAAAAACCGTGACGACGGTGATGCCAGCCTCGAGGGTGTCATCCGCCGTTCCCTGGCCACGCTGTCATGAGCACAAAGGGCCAAGACGCAGCGACCGACCCCGTAAGCCCGCTACGCTCTCCAGAGGACAGTAGCGGAGAGGCCGGCCTGAGGCCGCGCAACCTCGCCGAGTATGTCGGGCAGACCCATCTTTGCGACAATCTCGAGATAGCGCTCGAAGCCGCGCGCGGGCGCGGAGAGACCCTCGATCACGTGTTGCTGTCGGGGCCGCCGGGGCTCGGCAAGACCTCCATGGCCCATGTGATCGCCGTGGAGTTCGGCACGACCCTAGTCCAGACCAGCGGCCCTGTGATCGAGAAGGCCGGCGACCTTGCCGCCATACTCACATCCATCGAACGCGGGCAGCTGCTCTTCATCGACGAGATCCACCGCCTTGGGCGCGTGGTCGAAGAGATCCTGTATCCGGCCATGGAGGAGTTCCGTATCGACATAGTCGTCGGCGAAGGACCTTCGGCGCGTTCGGTATCCCTCGAGCTGGAACCCTTCACGCTGGTCGGGGCGACCACGCGCGCCGGGCTGTTGTCGGCCCCGCTGCGTTCGCGTTTCGGACACGCCTTCGCATTGGAGTACTACGAGACCGACGAGCTACATCGCATAGTCGAACGTTCGGCCTCGCTCCTCGGCGTCGAGTTGGAAGGGGGGGCCGCACATGAGATCGCCGGCCGTTCGCGGGGAACCCCCCGTATCGCCAATCGTTTACTGAGGCGCCTGCGCGACTATGCCGAGGTCAAGGCGGCCGGCAGGATAACCCCGGAGGTCGTGCGCGCCGGACTGGAGGTCCTGCGGGTGGACGAGGCCGGCTTCGACCACACGGACCGCCGCTTGGTGCTGGCGATAATCGACAAGTTCGACGGTGGGCCGGTCGGACTCGACACCCTGGCGGCCGCCGTCGGCGAGGATGCCGGCACGCTTGAAGAGGTCTACGAGCCCTACCTGCTCAGGATAGGCTTCATACAACGGACAGCACGCGGGCGGGTGGCCACCCGGCGGGCCTTCGAGCACTTCGGTCGCACGCGGGCGGGCGGGCAGGGGCAGCCGGCCCTTTTCGAGTGAGCAGACTGCCCGACGACGAGCGCCGGCGCCGCCGCCGCGAAGGCCTGGTCATAATCGCCGCCGGACTGGCGGTGTTGGTGTTCACGGTTTGGGAGGCGGGCCGTCCGGGCGCCGACACGGCCCTCGGCAACGTCTTCTCCTTCCTGCTCGTCAACCTCAACATCGTTCTGCTCCTGGTCCTGGTCTTCCTGGTCCTGCGCAACGTCGTAAAGCTCATCATCGAACGGCGCCGGCGCGTGATGGGCAGCCACCTCAAGAGCCGCCTGGCCGCAGCCTTTGTTGTCATAGCGCTGTTCCCGGCCGGGGTGATGGCCTTGGTCTCTCTCGGTTTCATAACGAACACGATCGACGGCTGGTTCAGCGCCGAGG
>CAYXZP010000100.1:0-2139 GCA_964469485.1 uncultured Myxococcales bacterium
TTGCTCCTGTCAAACTTCTCCTTGGCCATCTCTTGCTACTCCTGCTCTGACTATGCGCCGACGGCCCGTGCCGTCAGTTCCTCCGAGATCGAGGTTGGTACCGGTTCATAGTGGGCGAACTGCATCGTGTAGGTCGCCCTCCCCTGCGTCCGCGACCTGAGCTCCGTCGCGTATCCGAACATGTTCGCCAGCGGGACCACGGCCGTTACGACCTGCGCGCCCGCTCGGGAGGTCATCTTCTGTATACGGCCGCGCCTTCCGTTGAGGTCGCCGATGACGTCACCCAGGTATTCTTCGGGAACCACGACCTCGACCGCCATGACGGGCTCCAACAATACCGCCGACGCTTTTTGCGCCGCCGCCCTGAAGGCCTGGGCGCCGGCCACCTTGAAGGCCAGTTCCGAAGAATCGACATCGTGGAAGGAGCCGTCGTAGAGGGTGGCCCTGACATCCGTGATGGGATAGCCGGCCAGGGGGCCGGCGCTCATCGCCTCCTCTATCCCGCGCTTTACGGCGGGAATGTACTCGCGCGGGACCGAGCCGCCCTTGATCTTGTTCTCGAACTCGAAGCCCTTGCCGGGCTTGAGCGGCCCCACCTCGATGCGGACGTGAGCGTACTGGCCGCGCCCACCCGTCTGTTTGACGAACTTGGTATCCTGGTCGACCGTATCCCGTATCGTCTCTTTGTAGGCCACCTGCGGCTGGCCGACGTTGGCATCGACACCGAACTCGCGCACCAGGCGGTCGACGACGATCTCTAGATGCAGCTCGCCCATCCCGGAGATAAGCGTCTGGCCGGTTTCGTCATCGTGGGCGACCCTAAACGACGGGTCCTCACGGGCTATCTTGGACAGAGCCTCCGAAACCTTGCCCTGGTCGGTCTTGGTCTTGGGCTCGATGGCGATAGATATGACGGGGTCCGGGAAGCTCATCCTCTCGAGCACGATGGGGGCGGACTTGGCGCACAGCGTGTCACCGGTGGCCACGTTCTTGGGTCCCACGACAGCGGCGATATCACCCGCGTAAACGCGGTCGACGTCCTCACGTTTGTTAGCGTGCATCTTGAGGAGACGCCCGATGCGCTCGGGCTTCCCACGAGCCGAGTTGAGAACGGTGTCGCCGGTGTTCACCACGCCCGAGTAGACACGCATGAAGGCGAGCGTGCCGACGTACGGGTCGGTCACTATCTTGAAGGCCAGCGCCGAGAACGGCTCGTCGTCCGAGGCCTGGCGGCTGATCTCTTCGTCCTTGGCGGGTCGGGTTCCGGTGATCGCCAACACTTCCAGCGGAGACGGTAGATAATCGACAACGGCGTCGAGCATGGTCTGTACGCCCTTGTTCTTGAACGCGGCGCCGCAAAGGACCGGGACCGCCTTGAGCTGCGTGGTCGCCGTCCTGAGCGCCGCCCGGATATCGGACTCTTCGGGTTCGGTCCCATCGAGGAACTGTTCCAGCAAGCTGTCGTCGACCTCGGCCAGGGATTCGATAAGTTTTTCGCGTGCCGCGCGCGCCGTGTCGGCCATGTCGGTGGGTATTTCGCCCACCTGCATGGCGGCGCCGTAGTTGCTTTCGTCCCAAACCACGGACCGCATCGCCACCAGATCGACTATGCCCGTAAAATCGTCCTCGGCGCCTATCGGAAGCTGTATCGGAATCGCGGGAGCCTTCAGACGTTCGCACAGCTGCTCGACGACGGAACCGAAGTCCGCGCCCACGCGGTCCATTTTGTTGACGAAAGCTATGCGGGGAACGCGATAGCGATCGGCCTGTCTCCACACCGTCTCCGATTGCGGCTCGACGCCGCCAACGGCGCAAAAGACGGCGACAGCGCCGTCGAGTACCCGCAGCGACCGTTCGACCTCGATGGTGAAATCGACGTGCCCGGGGGTGTCGATGATGTTGATCTGCTGGTCGCGCCACTCGCAGGTCGTGGCGGCCGAGGTGATGGTGATGCCGCGTTCCTGCTCCTGGACCATCCAGTCCATGGTTGCCGCGCCGTCGTGGACCTCGCCAATCTTGTGGCTCATCCCGGTGTAGAAAAGGATGCGCTCGGTCGTCGTGGTTTTTCCGGCATCGATGTGAGCCATCACGCCGATGTTGCGGATACGGTCAAGCGGAAAGGAGCGCGGCATGGCCAAA
>CAYXZP010000100.1:2149-4729 GCA_964469485.1 uncultured Myxococcales bacterium
GGTAATGGGCGAAGGCCTTGTTGGCCTCGGCCATGCGGTGGGTGTCCTCGCGCTTCTTGACGGAGGTGCCGCGATTGTTGGCTGCATCCATGAACTCCCCGGCCAACCTCTCGCGCATGGTGTGTTCGGAACGGCTTCGCGCCTGACCGATCAGCCAGCGAATGGCCAGGGCGGTCTGCCGGTAAGGCCGGACCTCGACGGGCACCTGATAGGTCGCACCGCCGACACGCCGCGACCTGACCTCGACGGCCGGACGCACGTTCTCCAGCGCTTTCTTGAACACCTCGAGCCCGTTCTCCTTGGATCGCTCCTCGACGAGATCTAGCGCCCCGTAGAACAGCTTCTCCGAAAGGCTCTTCTTGCCCGCGCGCTGCATACAGTTGATGAAGCGCGTGACGACGACCTCATTGAACCTGGGATCGGGAAGAAGCTCGGTTCTCTTGGTGGGGCCCTTACGCGACATAACGACTACCCACCGCCTACTTGGGCCTCTTGGCGCCGTATTTCGAGCGTCCCTGCCGGCGCTCGCCAACACCCACCGAATCGAGGATCCCGCGCACCACGTGATAACGCACCCCTGGCAGGTCCTTTACGCGGCCGCCCCTTATGAGAACCACCGAGTGTTCCTGCAGGTTGTGTCCCACGCCGGGAATGTAGGCGGTAACCTCCATGCCGTTGGTAAGCCTCACGCGGCAGACCTTGCGCAACGCCGAATTCGGCTTCTTGGGCGTCGATGTGTACACACGGGTGCACACGCCGCGGCGCTGCGGAGAGCTCCCGAGAGCCGGCGCAGTGGTCTTGCGGACTATCTGTCTGCGGCCCTTGCGGATGAGCTGGTTGATGGTCGGCATCAGCGCGTTGTCCCGGCCGCCGAGCCCTTGTCGGCGGTGCCAAAAGGCAAAGAACCGCGCAGCCTACGCAGCGCCCGTGAAGCTGTCAAACAATTACGGGACATCGAAGTGCTCGAGGGCGTGGCTGAGGTCATCCTCGGCCCGGTCGCCCATGGCCGGGACGTCGGCCTCCGTGCTGGCGTACCAGGCCACCCCGGTCCCGGCCGGTACCAGACGGCCCATGATCACGTTCTCCTTGAGGCCGCGGAGGTTATCGACGGCGCCCGTCACCGAGGCCTCGGTGAGCACCTTGGTCGTCTCCTGGAAGGAGGCCGCCGAAATGAAGCTTTCGGTGGCAAGGCTGGCCTTGGTGATCCCGAGCAGCATGGGCTCGGCAATGGCGGGCGTTTTGCCTTCCTCGAGCAGGGCCTGATTGGCCGCCTCGAACTTGCCCTTCTCGACCTGGTCGCCAATCAGGAAATCGGAATCGCCGACGTCGGCGACCTTCACGCGGCGCAACATCTGGCGCACTATCACCTCGATGTGCTTGTCGTTGATGCGCACCCCCTGGAGCCGGTAGATCTCCTGGATCTCGTCGACCATGTAGGCCGCAAGCTCTTTCTCTCCTTTGACCGTCAAAATGTCGTGCGGGTTCGAGGAGCCGGCATGCAACTGCTGGCCCGCGCGAATGAAATCGCTCTCCTGCACCAGCACGTGCCGCCCCTTCGCGATCAGGTATTCATGGGGCTCGCCGACCTCCGGGGTAACGACGATCTTGCGCTTGCCCTTGGTGTCCTTGCCGAAGGAGACCGTGCCGTCGATCTCGGAGATGACGGCGAACTCCTTCGGGCGGCGGGCCTCGAACAACTCGGCAACGCGCGGAAGGCCGCCGGTGATGTCCTTGGTCTTGGTGGTCTCGCGCGGAATTCTGGCGATCACGTCGCCGGGAACCACATCCCCGCCCTCTTCGACCGTCAGCAGGGCGCCTTCGGGCAACGCATAGCGCGCGTCTCCTCCTCGCGGACGTGTCTTGGTCTTGCCACCGGCGTCCTTGATAGAGAGCCGCGGGCGGCGGTCAACCTTGCCCTGGGTCGCGGTAACGACCCTGGCCGCCATGCCGGTGACCGGGTCGACCTGTTCGGTCATGGTCTCGCCTTCCTTGATATCTCCGAACTTCACCACCCCGGCGACCTCGGTGATGATCGGGGTCATGAAGGGGTCCCATTCGGCCAGCAGCTCACCGGCGTCGATGGACTCGCCGTCCTTCTTCATCAGCCGCGCGCCGTGCACGACCGGGTAGCGTTCGCGCTCGCGGGTCTGTCCGTTCTCGAGCTCTTCGACAATGGCTATCTCGGCGTTGCGGCTCATGACGACGATGTTGCCGTCGCGGTCCTTCACGAAGTCGACATTGAAGTAGCGGACGGTGCCGCTGTTGCGCGGCTCGAGCGTGGTCTGTTCGGCCCGCCGGCTGGCCGTGCCGCCGATGTGGAAGGTGCGCATCGTGAGCTGGGTGCCCGGCTCGCCTATCGACTGGGCCGCGATGACGCCCACGGCCTCGCCGACATTGACCAGATGGCCGCGCGCAAGGTCGCGTCCGTAACACAGTGAACAGACGCCGCGTTCGGCCCGGCAGGTAAGCACCGAACGAATCTTCACCCTCTCGATGCCGGCACCGTCGAGGGCCTCGACCCGCTCTTCGGTGATTTCCTCGTTGGCCGGCACCAGCACCTCTTCACTGAAGGGATCGACG
>CAYXZP010000101.1:0-318 GCA_964469485.1 uncultured Myxococcales bacterium
CCGAGAACAACGCCCGGCCTCTGCTGGCCGGCGATACGCGCCTTGCGATGCACTGGATACTGTTGCCCGAGCTGGGGAGCATACCCAAGGCCGGTCGTTTCTTAGAGCCCGTGGTTGCGGCCGAGATCGTCGCTCTCCTGGACGGCGCGGTCACCTTGGGCGGCAGAGATCTGGTCCCGCGCGATATCGCCATACTGGTGCGCAAGCACGAGGAGGCCGAGCGCTTGCAGGCGGTGCTCAGAAGGGCGGGCGTGACGGCGGTGACCGGCGCCGTCCCGCGCATCCGGAAGCGCTCGGCCTACTATGACCGACATCGAA
>CAYXZP010000101.1:328-2404 GCA_964469485.1 uncultured Myxococcales bacterium
TGTGTTCGCGTCCGATGAGGCCAGGGAGTTGGAACGCGTGTTGACGGCCGTGGTCGCGCCCACGGGCCCCACGGCCCGTGTGCGGGCGGCACTTGCCACCCGGCTCTGGGGCATGCGGGCCGACGAGATACGGGATCTGGCCCAGGATGACGCCGCTTGGGGGCGCCTTCTCGACGAACTCAACGACTACCACCGAATCTGGCTCGGTGACGGATTCATGCCGATGATGGCCCGCCTGATTACCGGGCGTGAGGTCCGGTCCGGACTATTGTCGGTCGACGGCGGCACCCGCGCGCTCACCAACCTCATGCACGTTGTCGAGCTGGTTCACGAAACCACCCATGACCGCGCGCTCTCGCCCCACGGGACGCTGGCCTGGCTGGCCGTCGAGCGCGCGCAGGCGCAGGACGGTTCCGACCGCGGAGAGACCGAGTCCAAGCACCTGGAACTCAGGCTCGAAAGCGACGCCGACGCCGTCAGGATTGTGACCATGCACTCGGCCAAGGGACTCGAATACGAGATCGTCTTTTGCCCCTACCTCTGGGAGTCGAGAGTCGAAACCGGCAAACAGCCGGTTATCGTCCATGAAGGCGAAGGTTACGAGCGAATAGTGTTCGCGCACGGCTCCGAGGAGATCGAGGGACGGCTCGAACGGGCCGAGGCCGAACGTATGTCGAACGACCTGCGCCTTGCCTACGTCGCCCTTACTCGTGCCAAGCAGCGTTGTTATGTGTTCGGCGGGGCCCTTGGCGAGACCAAGGCGCTGCCTTCGGCGCTCCGTTACCTGGTCGCGCCTTACCCGGACGAGGAGGCCGGGGACGTCGAGGCCGCCTCCTTGTGGGAAGGCGGTGTGCGCACTTTGGTGGAAGCCAACGGCGAACGGATGAGCCTTAGCGCGCTCGATTCCGTTCCCGACTGGCGGCGTCTCGGGGCGCGAGAGGTCGAGTCGGCCGGGCTGGTGCCCCGCGAGCTTGCCCGCGGCGGCCCCGAGCTTGCCGGCCAGCTAAGGGCCTGGCGCGCGACCAGCTTCAGCGCAATAAAGGACATGGCCGTCGATGGCGCGGCCGACGTAGAGCTTCCCGAACGAAGCGACCCCGTCCTAGTGCCGCCGCGCACGGCCGCCCAGCCCGAGCCCCGCGGTATATTCGCCTTTGCCAAGGGGACAGCGGCCGGCCACTGCTTGCACGAGATCTTCGAGCACGCCGATTTCCGTGCCGCTTGCTCGGAGGCGGGGCTGCCCGACGACGCAACCCGGCAACTGATCGCCGAGCGGCTCCGAAACTACGGCTTCGACCAGCCCTCGGCGCATGCGGGTGCGATCGACCCGCAGGCGGTAACCGAGGCCATGGTAGGCGCGGTCTGCCGCCACCAGCTTCCCGAGGCCGGCTTCGCGCTTCGTGATACCGCGGCCTCGGCGCGCCTTGTGGAATGGCACTTCTACACGCCGCTAGGCGGTCTCGACCCGCGCGGCCTGGCCGCGCTTTTTGCCGGCGCGGCCGGGGGACAGGTGGCCGAAGACTACTCGGGCCGCCTTGCCCGCCTGGATGCCCGTGAGATCGAGGGCTATCTGACCGGCATCATCGATCTCGTCTTCGAGCACGAGGGCCGTTGGTACCTCATAGACTGGAAGTCGAACCACCTGGGCCACGCCCTTGCCGATTACGGCCCGTCCGGCATGTGGCGGTCCATGTGCGAGCACGACTACGTGCTGCAGTACCATTTATATAGCCTGGCCCTGCACCGCTATTTGCGCGCGCGGCTGCCCGGCTACGATTACGAGAAGCATTTCGGCGCGGTCTACTACGTCTTCCTTCGCGGTGTTGGCGATGACGGCGAGGAGGGCTGGTACCGGGACCGCCCGCCGCTGGAGCGCATAGAGGCTCTGGACCGGGCGGCCGGTATGCGGGAGGCCGCATGAACGAGGTACTTTCTCCTGGGAGCGGTGCCCTCGAGCAGACTCTCGTTATCCAGGATCTTCAACACCACCTCCTCAAAGGCCTGCTTCACGCCGACCTTCGTCTTCGCGGATGTTTCAATGAACAACATGCTGTGCTGCAGCGCGAACTCCTCGTCCTC
>CAYXZP010000101.1:2414-4338 GCA_964469485.1 uncultured Myxococcales bacterium
CTTTGCCGCCAGGCGCTCGTCGCAGAGGCCCCGGTCGAGGACGCCGAGCTGTTGGCGCTAACGGCCGCGCTTGTAAGTGTCGAGCGTGGCCGAGGCCATGTTTGCGTGCGGCTTAGCGATTGGGCTGAGCGAGAGTTTCCCAAAGAAGGTACGGGCAACGATGCCGGGCTTCCGGTCTTTCCCGAGCTAAGTGTCTGGCAAGCCTGCCTGGAAAGCTCTTCTCTCGTTGGTGACGGCACCCGTGTGACGCCGCTGGTCCTTAGCGGGGAGGGGCTTGTCTACCTGTATCGCTATTGGGCGGCCGAACGCCGTGTTGAGCGACGTCTGTGTGAACTTGCCACCGAAGAACTCCCGCTTGCCGCCGAAATTCCCGGGGGGCTGTTGGACGACCCCGCTCAAGCCGGAGCGGCAAGGCGCGCTCTCGAGAAGGGGCTGTGCCTGATAAGCGGCGGTCCGGGCACGGGCAAGACCACTACGGTGGCAAAGATCATGGCGCTCCTTTACCAGGCCGACCCGGGCCTGGTCGTTTCACTTGCCGCCCCCACCGGCAAGGCCGCCGAAACCCTGGGCATGCGGGTAACCGAGGAAGCCGACCGTTTGGTCAAAGAAAAGAAACTCAGCCCCGAGTTGCGCGATCTATTTCCCGACCCGGACGAGGCCGCGACGCTTCACCGTCTGATCGGCTTCTCGCCGCGTGGGGCACGGTCGCCGAGATATAAGGATAAACGCTCCCTTGTCGCGGACGTGGTCATTGTGGATGAAGCGTCCATGGTCGACCTATTGCTCATGGATTCGCTGCTCGATGCGCTGCGCCCCGAGAGCCGGCTCATACTGCTTGGCGATAAGGACCAGCTTGTAAGCGTGGAGGCAGGCTCGGTGTTCGGTGACCTTTGCGGCTGGGCGGTCGCGCCGGACTCACCGCTTGCCGGCTCAATCGCGATTCTTACCACGAACTATCGCTTTGGTGCCGACAGCGCCCTCGGCAAGTTGTCCGAGGCTATCCGCGAGCAGCGCGCCGACGATGCCCTGGCCATCCTCGACGACGAGAGCCAGGCGGAGGTCCGGCGCCACGAACCCACCGACGATGAATCTGACATCATTGGCCTCGTCGATGCCGAACTAGACCAGTATCTTACGGCCGACTCGCCCGAAGCGGCGCTCGACAGCCTCGGGCGCTTTCGCATTCTCTGTGATCGCCGCGCGGGGCCTTACGGCGCTTACCGCATGAACCGCCTTGTCGAGCAGCGACTCATGGAAAAGGGCCGCTACACGGGCCAGCCCTGGTACAAGGGCCGCCCGGTGCTGGTGACGGTAAATGATTACAACCTGCGACTGTTTAACGGCGACATCGGCGTGGTCTGGCCCGACCCCGACGATGGAGTGATGTACGCGTGGTTCCGGCGCAGGACCGGTGACGGCCCGGCCTTGCAACGCTTCCCACGCGCGCGCCTGCCGGCCCATGAGACGGCCTGGGCCATGACCGTACACAAGGCCCAGGGCTCGGAGTTCGACCGGGTGGTGTTGGTCTTGTCGGGCGCCGACTCGCGCGTGCTTAGCCGCGAGCTGGTCTACACCGGCGTTACGCGAGCGCGGTCGAAAGTGGTTGCGGTGGCCGAAGCCGAGGTGGTAAGTGTCGGAATAGAGAGGATAGCGGAGCGAGTGTCGGGGTTGGGGTGCGAGGAGAGGGCTGGGTAACGCGTCATCTGGAGGTACAGCATTCAGTCGTCGTCCACTGGGATTTCTCCTAAGATTTCTTCTAATTTACGAATAAATTCATGTCTACTGTGAAGTTCTAATGCTCCGACGCCCCCCTCGAAGTCGTTCGGGTCTATTTTATAGATGTCTAAGAGCCGTTGAAGTTGCCTGGTCTTATCCATGCCGCCGGGGTCGCCGTGTAGTAAGAGGTGCAGAGCGGAGCGACCGG
>CAYXZP010000101.1:4348-4635 GCA_964469485.1 uncultured Myxococcales bacterium
ACGTCTTTGCGCTATGTGGGGTCCGTTTGTGACTAACTGCTGAGCTCCCACAGCATTCGGATGGCCACTCTCCGGTTCTCTCTTGAATACGGGTCTGCTGCTTTTAGACGTGAACTCCCATAACCGGCGACCGCAATCCGAGGACCTGCTGTTTTGCCTAGTGCAATCACGAGTAGTTTCCTGACATTTGTCGCCCTAAGCGCCGACAGTTGAGTGTTGTCTGCAAAATACCCGCAACTATCGGTGAGTCGTCTGACTGGCCGAGTTGTGCCCCGTCAGAGAAAAGT
>CAYXZP010000102.1:0-4564 GCA_964469485.1 uncultured Myxococcales bacterium
GAACGCCGGCCTGTCACGCCGGAGGTCGCGAGTTCGAGTCTCGTCGACCCCGCCACTTCAACGCAATGGAAAGAGTGACCAAAAGCCTGACCACCGAGGAGGCCATTGCGGCCAGGTCCTGGTACCTGGCCGACGCCGCCGACGTGTCGCTCGGGAGGCTGGCCACGCGGGTGGCCACGGTGTTGCGCGGCAAGCACAATCCGGCCTTTACGCCGCATGTGGACTGCGGCGATTTTGTGGTCGTGATAAACGCCGCCAAGATAAAGCTCACCGGCAACAAGGCGGCCGGAAAGCTCTACCATCGCCACAGCGGATACACCGGGTCGATAAAAACGCGCACGGCCGGGCAGATGCGTGACGAGATGCCCGAAGAGCTTATACGAAAGGCGGTCGTGGGAATGCTGCCGCGTGGCCCCCTCGGCCGCCGCCTTGCCACCAAGCTCAAGGTCTACGCGGGCACCGAGCACCCGCACGTCGCCCAGACCCCGAAGGATCTGAGCCTGTGAGAGCGAGCAACGCCCCCTTTACGGGCAGGCGCAAGACGGCCATTGCCAAGATCTGGCTCACCGCCGGCAATGGCAAGATGGAAATCAACGGGCGCAGCCTCGAGGATTACTTCCCGCGGCCGAGCGCAAGGCAGATCATCGCCCAACCCTTCGATCTGACCGGTAACACAGACAAGCTCGACATCCGGGTCAGCGTGCGGGGCGGCGGTGTTTCGGCCCAGGCCAGCGCCCTGCGCCATGGCATCTCGCGGGCCATCGCCGAGACCCAGCCTGACCAGAGGCCCGCGCTCAAGAAGGCGGGTTTTCTCACGCGCGACGCCCGCGAAGTCGAGCGCAAGAAGTACGGCCGTCACAAGGCGCGCAAGCGCCCGCAGTACTCCAAGAGGTAGCCGTCGATGACCGCCGCCAGCGGCAAAGCCCGCGTGGCCGTCGTCGGAGCGACGGGCTACACGGGCGCCGAACTCGTACGCATACTCTCGGGCCATCCCGGCGTGGAGATAACGCTGGCCACCTCCGAACGCTGGGCCGGCCGTCCCATTGCCGAAGTGGATTCCGGTCTCGGTGACGGCGGGCTCATGCTCGAAAAGCTCGAGCCGGCGCTGGTGGCCGAGCGGGCCGGTTTTGCATTTACGGCGCTGCCCCACGGCGAGTCGGCCCGCCTGGTGGCCGCCTTCGTCGAGGCCGGCCTCAAGGTCGTCGACCTCGGGGACGACCATCGTTTCGATGATGCGGCCGTCTACGGTCTCACCGAGCACGCGCGCGAGGCAGTGACGGGGGCCAGCCTGGTGGCCAATCCCGGCTGCTACCCGACCGGAGCGCTGATGGCCTTGGTGCCCATTGCCGAGCTGATACGGGGTCCGGTCCTGGTCGATTCGAAGTCTGGATATACGGGCGCGGGCCGTGCGGCCGTGACAGAAGAGTTCCTGGTCGCGATCGAGGAGAACACCCGGTCCTACAATGCCGGCAGGCACCGCCACCAGCCCGAGATCGCCACTCAGCTGGCACGGGCCGCGGGTGGCGGCAGGGACGTTTTCTTCGTTCCCCAGCTGCTACCGATCGCCCGCGGCCTGCTCAGCAACTGCTATGTCGATGCGGGTGGGCCCGATGTGGCCGCCCGGCTCGAGGCCGCCTACAAGGACGAGCCCTTCGTCCGGCTGCTCGGTGAGGGCGGGGCGCCCGAGACGCGCAATGTGCGGGGCACCAACATGATAGAGATAGGCTGGGTCAGCCATGGGGCCGGAACCTGCCTCATGACGGCTATCGACAACCTCGGCAAGGGCGCTGCCGGCCAGGCCGTTCAGAACATGAACCTCATGCTCGGGCTAGAGGAAGGCGCCGGTCTGACGGGTCTCGAACCGCTTTAGAGCTTCGCGCTCAGATCTCGCTTCCGACGTAGAGGGACGCGCCCAGCAGCGTGAACAGCCCGTTGGCCGTCCATGCGGCCACCACCGGCGAGAGCCCGCCGGTGCGACCCGCCGATACGGCCACGGCCATGGTCACCCAGAAGGCGAAGCCCACGACCATGCCTATCCCGACGTTGGCCGCCAGACCGCCGTGGCGGCCGCCGCGCACGGCCAGCGGCAGGGCCAGCAGTACGACCACCAGACCGGAGAAGGGCCAGGCCAGCTTCAGGTGCAGGTCGACCAGCAGCTCGGCGGCGCCCAGTCCCTTGGTCTCGAGAAGGTCGATCTGTTCACGGAGCTGCCCGTAACTGAACTCTTGCGGCCGCCGTCGTCTTTGCGTGAAGTCGTCGGGGGTCTCCTCGATCACGATCTCGCCGGCCTCGAGCGGACGTGTGACCACTTCACCCTGGGGCCCGATGTTCTTGACCGTGCCCTCGCTGATCTCCCAGAACCCGTCGCGCCACAACAGCGAGTTGACCTCTATGACGCGCTCTATGGCGAACGAGGGCGCGGTCTCGTAGAGGGTAAGCCCGTAGGCGGCCTTGCGGTTGGCGTCGAAGTAGTCGAGGTTGACGAAGCCCTGCTTGTTCTGGAACCAGATCGAGCTGGCGTTGAACAGCCCTTGGTGGGCCTTCTTCTTTATCGCGACGTCGTTGATGAAGTGCGAGCGCTCGCTGGCGCCCGGCACCACGGCTTCGCTCCACAACAGGACGAGGAAGCTTATGGCGGCCGCCGTACCGACGAGCGGCGCGGCCAGCTGCCAGGTGCTTACCCCGCAGGCGCGCATTGCCAGGATCTCGCGGTGGCGCGCCAGCAGCCCGATCGAGATCAGCACCGAGAGCAGCGTTACGGCGGGGTAGATCTCGGCCGCTATGCCGGGAACCTTGAGCATGAAGTATGCGGTGACGGCCGAGACTTCGGCTTCGTAGCTCGAGAACTGTTCTACGCGTTGGAAGAAGTCGAGAATGAGGAAGAGTCCGGTCGCCGCGCTCATGACCAGGGCGAAGGTCTTGAGAAAGCTCGTGATCAAATAGCGCGATATCGTGTTCATGGCTTGCGAATGTGTGAAAACAGGGATGGGTAGAGCCAGCGGTCGCGGGCGGCGCGCACAAGAAGGGCCAGCGCGATCACGGTCATGGCCAGGTTGGGCAGCCACATGGCAAGGCCGGTGGCCAGTCCGTCGGCGCGCGCAACCGCCATCGCGCCGCTCAGCATCAGGTAGTAGGTCAGTATCACGCCTATGCTCACCGCCATGCTGCGTGCGCGCACGGCGCGCGAGCGCTGCATGCCGAGCGGTATTGCCATGAGCGCCATGACGATGGCCGCGGTCGCGATGACGAACTTACGGTGCAGTTCGATGGTCTCCTCCACGGCTCTGTCGCCTATCGACAGCCGTGCCCGTCGCGAGTCGACAAGCTCGCCCCAGGTCATCTCGCGCGGCTCGGGCGCGTCCAGGCGTCCGCCCGCGACCTGTTCATCGAGGTCGAGGTTGACCTCGAGCGATCTGAAATCGGTCTTGTCGTAGCTTTCCTGGCCGGCGTGGTAGGACAGGCTAGTGCCGTCGAGAAGCTGCAGGTAGACGGTACGTTCGTCCTCGTCCGCGACTAAGCGGCCCCCCGAAGCGAACACGGTCGTTCGGCGGTAACTGTCACGTTCGTCCGACAGCAGGATCCTGCCCATCAGGTTGCGGTCCTCGTCGAGCGAATCGACATAGATGACCAGGCCGCCGAAGTCGCTGTTGAAGGTGCGGGGTCTCAAAGCGGCCGTGGCCCGCATCTTGGCGATCTCGTAGATCGCAAGCTCGGCGTTACGGTTGCTCAGCGGTCTCACCCATACGGAGATGATCAGCGTCAGGACGGCGACGGCGCCGGCGAACATGAGCACAGGGCGCACCATCTGGGCCAGGCTGATCCCGGCCGCGCGCATCGCCGTCATCTCGCCGTCGGTCGAGAGCCGCCCGAAGGTCACCACCACCGCCAGCAGGCAGGCCATAGGTATGGTCACTTCCAGGAAGGAGGGAAAAATGAACGCGAACAGTTTTATGACCTGCATGCCGGGGACCCCGCGCGACAGTACGAGGTCGACGAGGTCGAGTATGCGGCCGATGAGCAGAACGAAGGTGAAGACGGCCAGGCCGGCGAGGAAGGAGCCCGAGATCTCGCGGATCATGTAGCGCTCGAGCGTTTTACCCAAGGGTTTTACCCATGCCCCAGGCGAGTGTAGACAAGCCCGGCCCGGCTGTAAATCCTTGATGATGCGTAGAAAATCCGACAACAGGGGCCGTCGCGCCCGTGAGCAGGGCCGCCTCATGGTCGGCGGACCCCATTCGGTGGAGGCTGCCCTTACGGGCCGCTCCGGGGCCACCCGGGTTGTGCTCGAGGAAGGCGCCCCGCGCCGGGCCGGCGCCCTGGCGGAGCGGGCCCGCAAGGCCGGCGTGCCGGTCGACAGGGCCGCGCCGGGCGAGTGCGACCGGCTGGCCGGGGTCGAGGCCGGCGGTATTGCCGCCGAGCTGAGCTTCCGCTACGCCGAGCTGGCCGAGCTACGGGCCACCGGCGGCCTCATCGTCCTGCTCGACGGGGTCGAGGACCCGCACAATCTCGGGGCCGTTATCCGCACGGCCGAGGCGGCCGGCGCGGCTGGCGTGGTGATCCCGGG
>CAYXZP010000103.1:0-4371 GCA_964469485.1 uncultured Myxococcales bacterium
TGCGGATAACCACTCCGAGGCCCTGCGACGCGAGGTGGAGCGCAGCGCCCCCGACTGGGCCGATGAGCCGGCCGACATGCTCGTCGACATCGGGCCAGCCTTCCGTGCGATCGCACCCGAAGGCTTTCTGCCGGAGGGGCAGGAGCCGGGCTGGCGCGATTGTGTCGCCATCGGGGCCGCGCTCGGGCGGCTCGGCGAAGCGCGATGCCGTGTGAACCTCCTGCCGGACGACCTTGTCCGCCCCGAAGAGGGCGTCGGTATGCGGGAAATGTCGCTCGGTGTGCTCGTGTTGGTGATGGCCGCTCTCCTGACGGCCTCGATCACCCTGAAGAACCTCGGCGTGGAAAACGCCATTGCCGGCGAACTCGAGCGGCTCAGACCTCTCGTGGCCAAGGTCAACGCTCAAGAGCGGGTCAACGAAGAGCTGATGGCCAAACTGAAGGTTCTCGAATCGCACCGGAGACGGCGGGTCCTTCCCTATCTCAAGGAGATCACCTCCTTGGTGCCCAAGAGCGCCTACCTTACGACCTTCAGGTACAAGAACGGACGTATCGAGGCTGACGGCATTGCCGAGACCGCTTCCGGCTTGATATCGATCCTCGAGCGGTCGGGCTACTTCAAGGACGTGCAATTTACCGCGCCGACGACGAAATATTTGGCCAGCCAGGAACGCTTCTCGCTACGCACGGAGTTGGAGAAGTGAGGCTTGCCGAGCGTTGGAAGGCCCTGTCGACGAGGGAGCGCTACCTCGTGTTGGCCGCCGCCCTGGTGGCTGTCGTCGTGGCGGTGCGCTACGTCCCGTTGGTGCCCGTCGTCGGTTCCGAAGAGGGGAGTGAGGATGCCACTTGGGTGCGCATGCAGAAGGTGCGCAACTTCCACCGCATCATCAGTCGTTCGCAGGCGGTGGCGGCGCGCACCGGCGCCCTGGAGACCCGTTACAAGGACGCACAGAAACGTCTCATCGCGGGGGTCACTCCCACCCAGGTAGGGGCCGAGCTACAGGGGCGTCTGAGCGAGATGGCGGCCGATGCCGCCCTCAACGTGCTCAGTTCCCAGATCCTCAAACACGAGGAACTCGATGAGTTCCGGCGCGTGGGGGTACGGATGACGCTCAGCGGCGAACTCGACGGCCTAGCCCGCATGGTCTCCTCCGTCGAGACCGACCGCAAGGATCTGGCCGTGACCCTGCTCGAGATAAATCGTAAGTTGGGCGCCAGCCGCCGGCCGACCCCCACCCGGTCTTCGTCGTTAAAAGCTCCGGTGGCTCCGCTAACAGCGACGATCGAGGTCAAGACCCTAATGCCGGCTGCGTCATGAAACGGATCCTCCAGCTGCTGTCCGGGGTCATGGTCGCGCTCACGGTGGCACTCGGGTGGAGAACGCTCGACGTTGGCCGTATAGAGCCTCCCGTGTTCGTGGACCCGGCGCAGCTCGCTCTCGAGGAGCCTCTTCCTCCGGCCCCTCGCAAGGCCACCGGCAACATGGCGGTGGTGCGCGCGATCATCGACGGCAATCTCTTCCAGACCGAACGCGGGCAGAAGCCCAAGGCGGATGCCACGGCTGCGGAGGTTCAGGCGCCGCTTCCGCCCCCGACCAATATTGTCCTCAATGGCATTTTCCTGTTGCCCGACGAACCCGTCGCCATCATGAGCGACAAGAAGAGCGGTGCCAGGCAACGGGGGCTGAGAAGGGGGGAGATGATCGGGGATTACGAGATCGGTGACATCGCCTCCCGCAAGGTGACCCTGTTGGGAGCCGGCGGCCAGCGGTTTACCGTGCGTCTCGAGACCAAGAAGGGCAGTGGCATGGCCGCGCCCGCGAGCGCGCGCCCCGGCAGGCCGGCACCACCGCGCCCGCCCTCGGCAAGAGCCCCACGGCCCTCCGGGGCCGACCGCACGAGCGCAGCGGCCCGGCCGCCTAGCCGTGACCGTCCGCCACCTTCCCCGCGGCCAGCCAAGACGGCGAAGCCCGCGCCGGACCCGGCACAGGCCAGGCTCGAGGCTCTCAAGAAGCTCAGGGAGGCGGCGAACAGGCGATGAGGCAGCACCGCACAGGGCGAGTTCTGCTGTGGGCGGCGGCCATCGCTCTCGTGCTCGCTTGCGGTGCCGGCAGGGCCTGGGCGCAACTAGCGAAGCCGGGCACCGATTCGGCGGGAGCGCTCGCCAGCTCGCCTCCCGCCGCGGCCAAGGTCGACGATTCCATCGTTCTCAACTTCGAAGGGGTGGACATCCGCGAGGTCGTCTTCAGCCTGGCGGCCGCTCTCAAGATCAACTACTGGATCGACCCGCGGGTTTCCGGCCAGGTCACCGTCAGCACCTACGATCGGATCTCACGGGATGATCTCCTGCCGGTGTTCCATCAGATCCTGCGGAGCAACGGCTACGCCGCCGTCAAGGAGGGCGACCTCTACATGATAGTGCCGGCCGAGTCGGGCAAAACGCGCGCCCTGATCCCCGGCGAGGGGAGCGCCACCGGCGGGTTCGTCATGGAATTGGTCCGGGTGGAGCACGTCAGCGCCGAACAGGTGGTCGGTCTGATCAGCCCCTTTGTCTCGCCCGGCGGGGACGTGGTCGCCTATGCCAGGAGCAACCTCATCGTCATCACCGATACCGCGGCCAATGCCGGGCGCTTGCGGGAACTGGTCAGGACCTTTGACAGCGACACTTTCGGCGAGCTCAACGCGAAGGTGTACCGGATAGAACACGCGGCGCTCGACGAGATCTCCCAGGAACTGTGGACCGTTCTCGAAAGCTACCAGGTGGTCGAGAGCGGCGCGCGCGTGCACATGATCCCGCTGTCCCGGCTCAACGCGCTGGCGGTGATCGCGTTCGAC
Source organism: uncultured Myxococcales bacterium (assembly GCA_964469485.1). Lineage (GTDB taxonomy): Bacteria > Desulfobacterota > Binatia > UBA1149 > CAYXZP01 > CAYXZP01. The sequence continues at coordinate 2,834 of CAYXZP010000103.1, forward strand.
CCGGTCGTGTTCGCCAACATCGAGTACTGGCTCGATATACTCGACGTCGAGGCCGAGGGCGGGGCACGGCGCCAGGTCTACGTCTACCGTGTCGAGAACTCGAAGGCTGTCGACCTCTCCAGCGTTCTCAACGATCTCTATGCGGGCGAGACGGACTCGAAGGGGGATAAGCGCTCCCGCAGCGGCGCGCTTGCCGAATCGGGCGTGGGCCTGGGGGGCGGCGCTTCGACGGCCCGGTCGAGGACCTCGGGTTCGAAGGCGGGACAGCAAAGGGGTGCCGGGGCACGCCCGCGTACGACGGCCGGCCGGGCCCTTGCCGGGGGTATCTCGGCACCGGGCGCGCTCTTCGAGCACGAGATCAAGATCGTGCCCGACGAGATCACCAACTCGCTCGTGATCCTTGCTACCCCGCGCGACTACAACATGATCCGCACGGTTCTTCTCCAACTCGATGTTGTGCCCCGGCAGGTTTTGATCGAGGTCCTGATCGCCGAGATCACGCTCGACGAAGACACGCAGTTTGGGGTCACCCAGGACCTGCTCGCCGTGGCCACCGATGACAGCGACAGTACGGCGAGCCTACAGGATGCGGGCGGAACCTTCCTCGACATGTTCGGCCGGGATGTCCGTTTTACGGGCGGTGCGCCGAGCGCGGACTTCGGCGGTTTCATGGGCGTGTTCACACATTTTCGCAGCGGCGCGGAGGTCTACCGCGGGATCATCAAGGCGTTGGCCGTACACTCGCGCGTCAAGGTGCTGTCGCGCCCGCACATCATGACGGCCGACAACCAGGAGGCGAGCATCATCGTTGGCCAGGAAGTCCCCATCATAACGAGCCAAGCCGACAGCAACGTCGAGACCTCCGGCCAGACCCGTTTCCTGCAGAACGTACAGTACCGAAACACGGGCGTGATCCTCAAAGTCAAGCCGCAGGTCAATTCCCAGGGGCTGGTCAACATGAAGATCTCGCAAGAGGTCAGCGACATCATCGGTACGACGACCGGCAACATCAGTTCTCCGACATTTTCAAAACGTGAGGCCGATACCACGGTGGCCGTGCAGGCCGGCGAGACCATAGTTATAGGCGGCATTATAGGCGAAACTCTTCGCAAGGGTTCGCGCGGCGTGCCCTACCTCATGGACATCCCCGTCCTCGGTTGGTTGTTCCGTAGCGAGACCGACCAGATCGACCGTACCGAGCTCATCGTCTTGATCACGCCTTATGTGGTGCGTGACCGTGAGGAGGCGCGCTCCGTTACCGAGGAGTTCCGGCGCAAGGTCGACGACGTACTGCTCGAGTTCAAGGAGGAAGGGCGTGTGATCGAGGAGGGCCATACCGTCATCCTCGAACAGTCGGCCTCCTGACGCCGTGTTTCTTCGGCTTGGGTTTTTGTCTTTTTCCGGCTAGATACAAGGGTTCACGCGCGGTTTCCGCCGTTCACGGCAGCATGGAAGTAGCGAGGGTCTGATGGCTACGGTCATTACAGAGGAGTGTATCAACTGTGCGGCCTGCGAGCCCGAGTGTCCCAACACGGCGA
>CAYXZP010000104.1:0-4247 GCA_964469485.1 uncultured Myxococcales bacterium
CCCGAGAGCCTGGCCACCGATGACCCGCGGCTGATGACCTCCACGGAAGGCCTCGAGCTTGCCGACATACCCGAGACATTGCTCGTGGTCGGCGGCGGCTACATCGGGCTCGAACTCGGTACGGTATACGCAACGCTCGGTGCGCGCGTGACGGTGGTCGAGGCAACCTCGACGCTGCTTCCCGGCGTCGACACGGACCTGGTCCGGCCCTTGGCACGCCGCCTGGACGGGCTGTTCGAGGAGATATTGCTTGACACCGGCGCCAGCCTTGCCGGCGAGAGTGCCGCCGGGCTGGACATGGCGCTCGAAGGCAAGGAGGCAACCGGGCAGCGTAGCTTCTCCAAGGTGCTTGTCGCCGTGGGTCGCCAACCCAACAGCGCCGGTCTCGGTCTGGAGACGACGGCCGTCAAGACGGACGAGGCCGGATTCGTCGAGGTCGACAGCTCGCGGCAGACTGCCGAGCCGGCCATCTATGCCATCGGCGACCTGGCCGGCTCTCCGATGCTCGCCCACAAGGCCACCCATGAAGGCCAGGTCGCGGCCGAGGCGGCCTCGGGCCAGACCGCGCGCTTCGAGCCGGCAACAGTTCCGGCCGTGGTCTTTACCGACCCCGAGATCGCCTGGACCGGCCTGACCGAGACCGAGGCCAAGCGGGAGGGCCGAGATATAAAGGTGGCGCGCTTTCCCTGGGTAGCCTCCGGACGGGCGGCCACGCTCGGTGGCGGAGATGGGCTTACCAAGCTCATTGCGGACGCCGGGACCGAAGAGATCCTCGGCGTGGGTATCGTCGGACGCGGCGCCGGCGATCTCATTTCAGAGGGCGTCCTTGCCGTCGAGATGGGCGCGGTGGCTCGCGACCTCTCCATGACCGTGCATCCTCATCCGACGCTGTCGGAGACCGTGATGGAGGCAGCCGACGTCATGCTCGGGCGCGCTATCAGCATTCACCGGCCCGCGCGCACGGCACGAAAGAAATGAGCCACGATAAGTACGTTTCCCTCAACGGCGACCTCTACCGTTATGTCGTCGCTCACAGCTGCCCGCCCGACCCGCTGCTGTCCGATCTCATCCGCGAGACCGAGGAGCAGGTCGGCGGGCTTTCCATCATGCAGATCGCGCCCGACCAGGGCGCTTTTATGACCATGCTGGCCCGCATCTCGGGTGCCCGCCGGGCCATAGAGGTGGGCACCTTCACCGGCTACAGCGCCATTTGCATAGCCCGGGGCCTGGGCGAGGACGGCAGCCTGCTGGCCTGCGATGTGAGCGAGGAGTGGACCGATATCGCCCGCAAGTACTGGCAGCGCGCGGGCCTGAGCGGCCGCATCGAGTTGAGGCTCGGCCCGGCGCTCGACACCTTGCGCGCGCTCCCGGCCGAGCCGGTCTTCGACCTGGCCTTCATCGACGCCGACAAGTCGGCCTATCCTCACTATTACGAGGAGATACTCGTGCGCACGGTCGGCGGCGGGTTGATACTGCTCGACAACGTCTTCTGGATGGGCACGGTGGCCGATCCTTCTTATGAGGACGCCGAGGTGCGGCTAATCCGTGACCTCAACGATCGCATCGCGGCCGATGAGCGGGTCGATTCGGTCATGCTGCCGCTCTCGGACGGGTTGACGCTGGTGCGCAAGCGTTGATGGCGCCCGGGGCAGAGTCTATGCTTCGCTCTCGAGCGAGAGTGGCGGAATTGGCATACGCACTAGACTTAGGATCTAGCCCGCTTCAGCGGTTGGGGGTTCGAGTCCCCCCTCTCGCACCAGCAGTGACATGCCGACGGTAAGCTCGAGCGTAAAGAAGAAGGACTCCGTCACACGTAGTCTGACCGTGTCGATGGGGCCCGAAGAGGTCGCGGCCGAGCGCAAACGGGCCTACGCCAGCCTCCGCTCGAAGGTGCAGCTCAAGGGTTTCCGCAAGGGCAAGGCGCCCGACTCTCTCCTGGCCCAGCGTTTCGGGGCCGAGATCGACGAGGACGTCGTCCGCGCCCTGGTCGAGAAGGGCTGCCGTGCGGCCCTCGAACAGCAGGGTCTCGACCCCGTGGTCGCCCCGCGCGTGACCAGCCATGAACTAGACGAGGAGCGCGGGCTTACCTTCGAGGCCCAGGTCGAGGTCAGGCCCGAGTTCAGGCTGCGAAAGTACAAGGGGCTAAAGGGCGTGCGCCGTACGGTGACCGTCACCGACCAGGATGTGTCCAAGCTCCTCGCGGCGCTGCGCGAACGTGCGGCCACGCTCGAGACCGAAGAGGACCGCGTAAACGTCGCCACGGGCGACGTCATACGTGTCGACCTCGTGGCCCTGGTCGATGGCATGCCGTTCGAAAAGGCCTCGGGCGAGGGCGTGCAGCTCGAGGTCGGGGCCGGCCGTTTCCAGGAGGACTTCGAGAAGCAGGTCGTGGGCGTGACCCGCGGCATAGAGACCCCCATCCTGGTCCGCTTCCCTGACGATCACGCCGACCCGGAACTTGCCGGCAACATGGTGCGCTTCAACACGACCGTGCGGGCCATCATGATCAAGATTCTGCCCGCGCTCGACGACGATCTTCCCTCCGAGTTGGGGGTGGACGGCTGTTCAGGCCTGGATGAGCTCAAGGCGAAGCTGCGCGAGGACCTCGAGGCCCGCGCGGCGGCCGACGCCGACCGGCGCTTCCGCGACCTGTTGCTCGAACAGCTCGTCGACAAGCACAGCTTCGACGTGCCCTCAGGGTTGGTCGAGTCGCGCATAGTGTCGCGCCTGCGCTCGATGGGGCTTCGCGAGATCCCCGAGGACAAGTTCGCGGAACTCAAGGCGACGCTCGAACCCGCCGCCGAGAAGGACGTGCGCGCCTCCTTGTTGCTGGACGCCATCGCCGGGGCCGAAAGCATCGAGATCGCGGCCGAGGAGCTGGAGCGATCCGTGACCGCCCAAGTTCAGGCCGCGGGCGAGGGCGCCGAACAGTTGCGCCGTTACTACCAACAGGCGGGCGCACGCGAGGAACTCGAGACCGCCATGAAGCGTGAAAGGGCCCTCGAGTTGATCGCCGAGGCGGCCAACCGCACCGATGAGGAGGTGGCCGAGAGCCAAGTTGCCGACCTCTCTGGATGAGGTTAAGCTCGAACGAGGTGGGTGGCGAGACAAGGATGAACCTGGTGCCTATAGTGGTCGAGCAGACCGGGCGCGGCGAGCGCTCCTACGACATCTTCTCGCGCCTTTTGCGCGAGCGCATCGTTTTTCTGACCGATGAGATAACCGACCAGGTTGCGACCCTGGCCACGGCCCAGATGCTCTTTCTCGAGGCCGAGGGTCCCGACAAGGACATCTACCTCTATATCAATTCGCCGGGCGGGACCGTCACTGCTGGCCTGGCCATCTACGACACGATGCAGTACGTCCGCCCCGACGTCTCCACGCTTTGCATGGGCCAGGCGGCCAGCATGGCGGCGGTGCTGCTGGCGGCCGGCACGCCTAAAAAGCGCTTCGCGCTGCCGCACTCGCGCATCATGATCCACCAGCCCATGGGAGGCACCCAGGGGAGCGCGGCCGACATAGACATCCAGGCCCGCGAGATACTGAGGATACGCGAACAGATAAATGCCATTTTGGCCAGGCATACCGGCCAGGAGCTTGCTAAGATAGAGGCCGATACCGACCGCGACCGCTTTATGAGCGGCGAGGAGGCCCGCGAGTTCGGCCTCGTCGACGAGGTTATAACGAGCCGGCCGGCGACCGGGGCCGGCAACGGGAAGAAGGCTTAAGGGATGCCGAAGCAGGGCGGAGACGACAAGACCAAGGACCTGGTCTGTTCCTTCTGCGGAAAGGGCCAGGACGAGGTCCGCAAGCTCATCGCCGGGCCCACGGTCTACATCTGCGACGAATGCATCGACCTGTGTAACGACATCATCGCCGAAGAGGTCGACCAAGAGGAGGCCATAAGCGCAGTCTCCTCGGTTCCCAAGCCGGCCGACATAAAGAAGGTCCTCGACCAGTACGTTGTCGGGCAGGAGCACGCCAAGAAGGTCCTCTCGGTCGCCGTCCACAATCACTACAAGCGTATCGACTCGGCCATGGTCACGGGCGACGTCGAGTTACAGAAGTCCAACATCATGCTCGTGGGTCCGACGGGTTCGGGCAAGACGCTGATGGCCCAGACCCTTGCCCGTTTTTTGCAGGTGCCCTTCGCCATCGCCGACGCCACCAGCCTGACCGAGGCCGGCTATGTCGGTGAGGACGTCGAGAACATCATCCTCAGTCTTCTTCAGAACGCCGATTACGAC
>CAYXZP010000105.1:0-4066 GCA_964469485.1 uncultured Myxococcales bacterium
CTCGACCTGTAGTCGCGTGTTGACCTCGAGGAAGAAGAACGCGCCGGTGTCGTCGTCGAGTAGGAACTCGACGGTGCCCGCCGACTGGTACTCGAGCGCCCTGGCCAGACCGAGGGCGCTGGTGGCTATCCTTTCGCGCAACCCGGCATCGATCCGGGGTGAGGGCGCCTCTTCGATGATCTTCTGGTGGCGGCGCTGGATAGAACACTCGCGCTCGCCGAGGTGGACCAGGTTGCCGTGCTGGTCGCCGAGGATCTGGATCTCGATATGGCGGGCCCGGCCCAGGTAGCGTTCGAGGAACACGCGTTCATCGCCGAAGGCCGCCAGCGATTCGCGTTTGGCGGCGGCCAGCGCTTCGGCCAGTTCCCCGGGGCCGGCGACGATCCTCATTCCCTTGCCGCCACCACCGGTCGCGGCCTTGACTAGGAGCGGGTAACCGACAGCCCCGTCACCGTGTTCGTCCTCGCTCGAGGGAAGCGTCGGGACCGAGGCCTCTCGGGCCAGTGCCTTGGCGGCCAGCTTGTCGCCCATACGCTCGATCACCCCGGCCGGCGGCCCGACCCACACGAGCCCGGCGCCGGCCACCGAGCGTGCGAAGGCGGCGTTCTCGGACAGGAAGCCGTAGCCGGGATGGACCGCCTCGGCGCCACCGGCGCGGGCGGCCGTGATGATGGCGTCGGCGTCGAGGTAGCCGGTGTCGAGACGGATGGCCTCGTCGGCCTCCGCGACGAAGGGCGCATCCGAGTCAGCCTCGGTGTAAACGGCCAGGCAGCGCGTTCCCATCGCGCGCGCGCTACGCATCACACGCCGGGCTATCTCGCCGCGGTTGGCGATGAGGAGGGTGGCGAAGCTCACAGCCTGAACACGCCGTAGCCTTCGGCGCCACGGACGTCCTTGTTGTTGACCACAGACAGGCACATGCCGAGGACGGTGCGTGTGTCGCGCGGGTCTATGATGCCGTCGTCGGTGATGGCACCCGTAGCTTCGAGTGCGAGCGAACCTTTTTCCTGGATCTTTTCGACCAGCTCGACCAGCTCGCGGTCGGCCTCCTCGTCGAAGTCCTCGCCCTTGCGGGCCGCCCGGCGGCGCCGCACGATGGACATCACGCCGGCTATCTGTTTGGGGCCCATCACGGCGATCTTCGCGGTCGGCCATAGGAAGGTGAAACGGTTGTCGTAGGCGCGTCCGGACATCGCGTAGGTGCCGGCGCCGTAGGACGCCCCGATGATGACCGTGAGATGCGGCACGGTGGAGTTGGTGACCGCGTTAATCATCTGCGAGCCCTTCTTGATTATGCCGGCCTGCTCGAAGTCGCGGCCGACGACGAAACCGGTGATGTTCTGGAGAAAGAGCATCGGCACGTCGATTTGGTTACAGAGCTGCACGAAGTGGGCGGCTTTCTCGGCCGAGTCCGGGTAGATGACACCGTTGTTGCCGAGTATTCCGACCGGGTAGCCGTCTATCGAGGACCAGCCGCAGACCATGGTCGCGCCGTAGCGCGGTTTGAACTCCTCGAAACGCGAGCCATCGACGATGCGGGCGACAACATCGCGTATGTCGACGGGGCGCTTGAGGTCGGGGCTTACGATGCCGAGCAGTTCTTCGGCGTCGTACAGGGGGTCGTCGGCGCGAAGGGCAGGCTCGCGGCCGCCTTTTCGCCAGTTGAGATGCGAGACCACTTCGCGGCACAGACGCAGGGCGTCGCGTTCGTCCTCGGCCAGGTATTCACCGAGCCCCGAGATCTCGGCATGCATTTGGGCCCCGCCGAGCGTTTCGTCGTCGGACTCCTCTCCGGTGGCCATCTTCACCAGGGGAGGCCCGGCTAGAAATATCTTCGACCTCTCACGAATGACGATGTTGTAGTCCGACATGCCGGGCTGATAGGCGCCGCCGGCGGTCGAGGAGCCGAAGGTCACGCAAACGGTCGGTATGCGGAGCTTGGACAGCTCTATCATCTCGTAGAAGAAGCGGCCGGTCTCGGCGAAATGGGTGGTCTTGGCGGGGCGGCGTTTCTTTGCACCGTCCGAGCTCGGTTCTATGCGCAGGTCGGCTCCGGCCGACTCCACGAAGCTGACGTAGGGGATGGCGTTGTCGCGCGCAATCTCGAGCGCGCGCATCCATTTCTTGCCGGCATACTCCGTCAGTGCGCCGCCGAGGACGGTCGGATCGTTGGCGAAGATCACGCATTCGACGCCGCCGATAACGCCGATCCCGGCCACGGCACCGCCGCCGATGTTGTAGTCGGAGTTGTAGGCGGCAAGGGGGCTGATCTCCAGAAAAGGACTGTCGGGGTCGAGCGCCAGCGAGATGCGCTCACGCACCGGCAACTTGCCGCGCTGGGCCAAGCGCTCGTGAGAGGCCGGGCCGCCGCCAGCCGCCGCCTCGTCCATCAGGCGGTCGATCTCGGCGAGCCTGTCCAGCATCGCCTCACGGTTGCTCGTGTACTGTTCCGAGCGGATGTCGAGCCTCGAAGGCAGCGGCGCTGCGAGAAGGCTCCGATTGATCGCGTTACTGGTCATTGCTGATAGCTCCGTTGACAGCCAGTCGTAGATAACATAAACGGTAATATCATGCAAACCAAATTACCATCGCCGCTACGGGTCGAACGGCGCGGAGATCTCGCGGTCTTGATCATGTGCGACGGCGAGAACCGTAACGCGCTCGGTGGTCGCATGGTCGGCGCGCTCAGCGAGGCCCTGGCCGAGGCCAATCGGACGCCGGGACTGCGCGCGGTGGTGTTAACCAACGAGGGCTCGGTCTTTTGCGCCGGGGCCAACATCAAGGAGCGTTCCGCGGCCGCCGCTTCGGCCACCGCCTCGACCGGCGGCCTTGGCGGTTTCGGCGCCCTGCTCGGCGACATCGAGCGCTCGCCGCTTCCCGTTATCGGGCGCATAGCCGGCCACGTGGTCGGTGGCGGCATGGGCCTGGCCGCCGCGCTGGATATAAGTGTGGCCGCCGACGACACGAAGTTCGGTTTCAGCGAGGTCCGCCTCGGGGTGGTGCCGGCCATCATCTCGGTGGTCTGTCTCCGCAAGATGCGACCGGCCGATGCGCGCGAGGCCTTCCTGCGCGGCAATCGTTTTCCGGCAACACGCGCGGCGGAGCTGGGGCTGATCAACCGCGCGGTTGCGCGTGAGGAGCTTGACGGCGCGGTCGACGGGGTGGTCTCCGATATCCGCCAAGGTGGACCCGGGGCACTGGCCGCGGCAAAGGAGCTGTTGTGGAGGGTGCCCGCGATGTCCACCGAGGAAGCGATGGTCTGGACGGCCGAGTTCTCGGCCGCATTGTTCGCCGGCGAGGAAGCCGCCGAGGGCATGGCGGCCTTCATCGAGAAGCGTCGACCGGCCTGGGCCCGGGACGAGGGCGGCAAGGGCTGACGGCGATGTTGCAGCAGGCGCTGGACTTCCGCGAAGAAAGCGAGCGGCTCCACGAGGTGCTGTCCCGGCTCGGCGACGCACAGCTCGAGCGCAAGACGCAGTTCAAGGATTGGACGCTCAACGACGTCATCGCCCACCTCCATTTCTGGAACTACGCAGCCGACCTGTCCCTGGCCGATGGCGACGCCTTCGCCGAGTTGCTGACGGACATGCTCGAGGCCCTCGGCGAAAACTTCGACCACATGGCCTATACCCACCGCTGGCTCGAGGGCTGCCGGGGGACCCGGCTGCTAGAGCGCTGGCACGATTTCTATCTCGCGATGTCCGGGCGTTTCGAGGTGGCCGACGCGTCCCAGCGCGTGCGCTGGGCCGGCCCCGACATGAGCGTGAGGAGCAGCATTACCGCCCGGCAGATGGAGACCTGGGCCCATGGCCAGGAGGTTTACGACATTCTCGGGCTGGAATGCCCCAACACCGACCGCATCAAGAACGTCTGTGTGCTGGGCGTCAACACCTTTGGTTGGACCTACGCGAACCGCGGTCGCGAGACGCCCGAGACCCGGCCTTATGTCCGCCTAACGGCGCCATCGGGCGCGATATGGGAGTGGAACGACGCCGGGTCGGCCGACCGCGTCGAGGGCGACGCCGTCGAGTTCACAGGGAAGATTGACGAGAAAGGCCGCCTGAAG
>CAYXZP010000106.1:0-3912 GCA_964469485.1 uncultured Myxococcales bacterium
CCGAAACCGGTCATCGCCGCGGTCCACGGCAAATGCCTCGGTGGCGGGCTCGATCTCATAACCGCCTGCGATTTTCGCGTTTGCACGGCGGACGCCAGTTTTTCCATCTTCGAGACCAAGATCGCCATCGTTGCCGACGTGGGGACACTTCAGCGCATCACGGCGATCGTGGGCAAGGGCATGGCCCGCGAGATGGCATACACCGGGGCCTTCGTGGGCGCCGACCGCGCGCTGGCCTGCGGCCTGGTCAACTCGGTCTACGAGGACAAAGAGACCATGCTCGAAGGCCTGCGGGCAACAGCGGCCGCGATCGCGGCGAACTCCCCCCTGGCGGTTCAGGGCACCAAGACGGTGCTCAACTACTCCGACGAGCACACCACGGCCGAGGGTCTCGAGCATGTCGCACAATGGAACTCGTCGTTCCTGCTGAGCAAGGACCTCGAAGAGGCCATCAAGGCCTTCGCCGAAAAGCGCGACCCGGACTTCAAGGGCTACTAGCCGCCGCGTATGCGCCGGCGCCAGTCCCAGGGCGCCTCGAACTTCGAACCCCAGACGCCGCGGCTGCCACCGCGCGCCGCCTCCTCATCGGCGACGTAATCCTCCGAGTACTTCCGGTAGGCCAGACCCCAACCGCCGGCCACGAGGTGGCGGGCCAGGTCCGTGCTCCCGCGCCGGCAGCGCGCAACGACGCGTCCGTAGGAGTCCTTCTCGACAGGGCTGCACTCGATCTGTTTACCGCCCGCCAGCCGGTCGAGCTCGACGCTGGCCCAGTGGCCGCAGCGCCAACGCGTCCCGTTGGCCCGGTAGCAGTACTGCGCCGATTCGAAAGCATCAACGCCGAACAGACGGATGGAAACGCCATCGACCTCGAGGCTGTCGCCGTCGATGACGTTGGCAAGCCCGCTTACCGCCGGCGCGCCTGTTTCGCCCGGGTCCTCAGACACTACCGCGGCCGGTGCTTGGCCGCGGCAGCCGCCGAGAACAGTTGCGGCCGTGAGCGCCGCCAGCAAGGCCGGCAAGGCGCGGTCGGTCAGAGGCAAAGTTCGGCTACGGTCCTCAGTGCCTCTTTGTTGGCACCGTTGACCAACAGACCCGTCACGCGGGTCTCGTCCCACTCTTGGAGCTTGTCGCGTATGCGCTCCTTGGGACCGATGAGCGCGAGCTCGTCCACAAGATCGTCCGGGACCGCCGCCGTGGCCTCGGCCTTCTTGCGGTCGAGGTAGAGGTCCTGGATCTTGCTCGCGGCATCGGGCCAGCCCTGGCGCGAGACGTGGTCGTTGTAGAAGTTCTTCGAACGCGCGCCCATACCACCGACATACAGCGCGATGGCCGGCCTGACAAAGTCACGGCACCCATCGACGTTGTCGTCCACGATGACCGGGATCATCGGGAATATGTCGAAGTCGGCGCCTGTCTTGCCGTTGGCCGCCCTGGCAATGCCTTTGTCGATCGGTTCGTCGAAGGTCTTCATGCCCGCCGGGCTCGTCCACACCGGCATGAAACCGTCGGCGATCTCGGCGGCCACGGCCACGCCCTTGGGCGAGATGGTCGCCGTCCAGATGGGGATGTCGGTGCGTCCGTGCAGGATGCTGCGCAGCGGCTTGCCCAGCCCCGAGGCCCCCTCTCCGGTGTAAGGCATCTGATAGATCTCGCCTTCGAAGGAAACCGGCTCCTCGCGCGCAAAGATCGAACGCATGATGGCCACGTACTCGCGCGTGCGCGTGAGCGGCTTGCCGTAGGGAACACCGTGCCAGCCTTCGATGACCTGCGGCCCCGAAGGTCCGAGCCCGACTATCATGCGGCCGCCCGAGAGCTGGTCGACCGTCATCGCCTGCATCGCGCACATAGCGGGCGTGCGCGCGGGCATCTGCATGATCGCGGTGCCCAGTTTGATCGTCGATGTCTGTGCGGCGATCCACGCCAGCGGCGTGATGGCGTCGTTGCCCCAGGCCTCGGCCGTCCAAACGGAATCGAAGCCGAGCCGCTCGGCCTCAAGAATGAGCTCGAGATCGATCTCTATGCGGGGTCCGAAACCTCCAGCCGTGATTCCGAGTCTCATCCATTCCCTCCCGTTGGCGCGGTTTCACTGAGCCGGCGGACGACGCGGCGCTTGCCGGCGTTTATGTCGCGGAGCGAGGCGATGCCCTCCTCCGCTATCTCGTCGCCGACGTTCCAGCGCCCCTCGCCGGAGATCTCCTCCATGTCGATCCAACCGGCGTAATAGGGCCGGGTACGGTCGGTAATGAGCCCGCCCTGCCACAGAGTCTTGATGAGCGTACGGAAGATGTTCGTGCCTTCCTGCATGAAGCGGCGCCGGGTCTCATCGGTGATGGCCTCGCCCATGGCGGCGATGGCGAAATCGGGGTCGATACCGCAGCGGCGGTACAGACCGACCTTCTGGTCGGCGCCCACCAGGTTCATGAGCACGTCGTGGAACATGTTGCGTGCGTAATCCTCGAGCTGGTTGCGAAGTTCCTCGTTAATGCCCGGCACGTTCTCTTCCGCCCATATGCGTCCGAAGCGGTGGTGGAAAGACTCGTCGGTCATCACCAGCTGGCAGACCCTCCGAAGCAGGGGATCGTTGGCCTCCTGGTACAACGAGGCGAAAAGCCCCATGGCGATACCCTCGATGACCATCTGCATCCCGATGACCTTCTCGTAGATCACATCGCTAGCGACCAGCGAGGTGAGAATGCGGTCGAGCACCGGAGTGGCCGGAGTGATCTCCCCGTCGAAGCGCGACTGCATGTAGAGCGCGAACGCATGCACGTGGCGGGATTCTTCGCGCGCCTGGTTGGTCGCGTACTCCTGCGCGCCGGGGTCGACGAACATATCGGCCAGGCCGGTCGAAAGGCTGAGCGCCCCCTGTTCGCCGTGGAGGATCCCGCTGATACGCGCGCGCAACGATTCGTTGGCGAACTCGATCTGTCCCTTCTCGTCGAGCGTGTCCCAGATGGCCGAGTGACGTTCGGGGATCATGGAGAACGGAATGAGCGGCTCGCCGGCCGGTGCCGACGCCTGATAATCGATGTAATCGGGGTCCTCGGGATTCCAGAAGTGCTCGTTGGTGCGCGCGATAAGAGTTTCAAAGGCGTCGCTACGGTCAAGATAGCGCTCGGCCTCTATCATGCGCGCGAACTCGTCTCGCGCGACCGCGTTGAAGGCCGGGTTGACGGTCGTTCGGGCGTTCAGGCTTGCGCTCTTTTCCTTCATACGAACCCCGAGAATGTCACCCACCCGGCCCTGACACCACCCTGGACCGTAGCCTTCGCACCAGCGGGTTGGCCTGCCGGCGCGCACTTCCCTAATATTTCGGTGTGACCCGGCGGCTGTGGATCGCTCTTGCCACCGCTACCGGGGGCCTCGCCTGTCTCCTGGCGCCCGGCAGCTTCGACGAGTTCCTCTCGAATCCCTACCTGCGCGCCGGGCTTGTGGGGGTCGCGCTCTTCCTCGTCCCGGCCCGCCTCCTGTCCATCCCCACCGGCATCGGACGGGGCAGACCGGCGGCCGAGAGGGTCTCGGTGGATTTCGTATGCTCGCTGGCCCTGATGATCCCGGCTCTAGCGCTGCCGCTGGCCGCCGGCGGCGGCCTCGAGCTCTTCGTTGCGGGCTATGCGGTGACGGTCATGGCCTTGGTGGCTGCGGCCGCGCTCTTTCCCATGCGCTCGAACGAACGCTCGAGGCCGGCCGAGAACGCGCCCGGGACCCTCGTCATCGTCCTGACCGTTCTTCTCGTGGCGCTGTTGGCGATCGGTGCCTGGGAACTGACGAGAACCGGCAGCATAGACCGCTGGTGGTACCTGGCCTACGTGCGCAGCTATCTCGAAGCCGAGACCCTGGTGATATCCGAACCCTTCCTGGCGACCGCGTATTCGCCGCCGCGCTTCGGTTTCAACGCTTGGTTGCTCACGC
>CAYXZP010000107.1:0-3894 GCA_964469485.1 uncultured Myxococcales bacterium
GTCGTGGCGTACAACTCGGCCAACGACGGCCGCGAGCTCGGCGGAGCGCTCGATTTCGGCGGTGAGCTGTATCTGCGCCAGGAGGGTGAGGGCATGTTGATCGGCACCTACGAGCAGGGCGGCAAGCCGTGGGCACCACGCGACACGCCCTGGGACTTCGACACCGAGCTGCTTCCGCCCGACCTCGATCGGATCACCGACTCGCTCAAGGTCGGTTTCGCGCACTTCCCCGCCTTCACCGACGCCCCGATCAAGCAGATCATCAACGGCCCGTTCACCTTCACTCCCGACGGCAACCCGCTCGTCGGGCCTGTCCGTGATCTCCCCAACTACTGGTTGGCGTGCGGCGTAATGGCTGGATTTAGCCAGGGCGGCGGAGTCGGCTTGGCACTGGCGGGGTGGATGACTGATGGCGACCCAGGCATGGACGTTTGGGGCATGGACGCGACCCGTTTCGGCAATTGGGCCACGCCTGCTTACACCGACGCCAAGGTGCGCGAGTTCTACTCGCGCCGATTCAAGATCGCCTTCCCCAACGAGGAGCTGCCGGCCGGCCGGCCGCTCCAGACCACCGCCATCTACGACGAGCAGACTGCAGCCAACGCAGTGTGGGGCGCGGCCTTCGGCCTGGAATATCCGCTCTGGTTCCAGCGTCCCGGCCTCGACCCCGTCGAAGAAATCACGTTCAAGCGCTCGAATGCGTTCGACCCGGTGGGCGAGGAGAGCCGGGCCGTCCGCGAACAAGTGGGCCTGACCGAGATCTCGAACTTCGCCAAGTACGCGGTCACCGGCCCCGGCGCGAACGAATGGCTGTCGGGGCTGCTCACCAACTGGATCCCGGCGCCAGCGCGCATGGCGCTCAGCCCCATGCTGAACGAGCAAGGACGGCTGATCGGCGATTTCACTGTGGCGGCGCTCGATGCCGACTCGTACTACGTGTTCGGGTCGGGCATCGCCGAGCAATACCACATGCGTTGGTTCGCCCGGCACCTGCCGGACGACGGCAGCGTGCGGCTCCGAGCCGAGGGGGTCGGCCTCGTCGGGCTCTCGATCGCCGGCCCGGCGTCGCGGGCCGTGTTGCAGAATCTCGCGTCAACCGACGTGTCGGCCGAAGCCTTCGGTTTCCTCGACTTCCGTCGGATGGACGTCGCCATGACCCCGGCCATGGTCGGCCGCATCACCTTCACGGGAGACCTGGGCTACGAGATCTGGGTCAGGCCCGAATACCTACGAACGTTGTTCTGCACCCTGCGGGCGGCCGGCGAACCCCATGGGCTGCGGCTCTTCGGGCTTCACGCCCTCAATTCTCTGCGCCTCGACAAGGGCTTCGGATCATGGGCCCGTGAGTACCGTCCGACCTACGGACCGTACGAGGCCGGCTTCGGTGCGTTCGTCAAGCCCGACAAGGGCGAGTTCGTCGGGCGGGAGGCGGCCGTTGCCGAGCGAGACGCGGGCCCGAAGCGACGTCTGGTCACGTTCGCGGTCGACGCCGTCGATGCCGACGTGATCGGCGACGAACCGATCTGGCACGACGACGAGGTGGTGGGCTGGGTCACCTCGGGCGGCTACGCCCATTGGTCGCAGCAGTCGGTCGCCCTCGGCTACGTGCCATCCGAGTTGGCCGACGTCGGCAAAACCTTCGAGATCGAGGTCCTCGGCATTCGCAGGAACGCCGCGCTCCTGAAGGAGCCGCTCTTCGACCCGGCCGGCACCCGCATGCGGAACTGAGTACCGATCCGAAGGGGACCGAACCCATCCAAAGGGAGCGTCGGCGACGCTTCCAACGCGCCAGGAGCCGCTCTTGGAATATCGCACCCTGGGTAGGACCGGCTTGCAGGTCTCCTGCATCGCCTTCGGCACGGACAACTTTCTCGATCCAACCCCCGAAGACGAGTCGAAGCGCATGCTCAACGTGGCACTCGATGCCGGCGTGAACTTCCTGGATACGGGAGACGTGTACGCGGCCGGCGAAGCGGAGCGCATGATCGGTCGCGCCCTCAAGGAGAACGGCCGCCGGCACGAGGTGCTGCTCTCGACGAAGGTCGACCATTGCATGAGCATTCCTGGCCAGTCTCTCGACGAGCACACGCCTGTCTCCAAGCCCAACACACACGGCCTCTCCAAGCACAACGTGATCCGCGCCTGCGAAAACTCGCTGCGCAGCTTCCAGACCGACTACATCGACGTCTACTACGCCCACCGCCACTCGCCCGAGATCCCGCTCGACGAGACGCTCGGCGCGCTTGACTATCTCGTGCGGTCCGGCAAGGTCCGCTACGCAGGCACATCGACCCATCCCGCATGGGTGGTGATGGAGGCGCTGGCGATCAGCAGGGAGCTCGGCTATCAGCGCATCGTCACGGAGCAATCGCCCTACAACCTGTTGGATCGGCGCATCGAGAACGAGCTGATTCCATTGGCTCAGAAACACGGCATCGGTCTCATCACCTGGGCGCCGATGGGAATGGGCGTGCTGGCGGGCCGCTACGACGATGCGGAAGATCTGCCGCAGGATTCGCGAGCCGTATACCGAGGTGGGTTCTACCGGGATCGCGTCACGCCTCGGGGCGTGGAGATCGGGCGACGCTTCGGCGCAATCGCTCGCGAGCTCGGCATCTCCTCGGCGCAGCTCGCCCTGCTGTGGGCCAAGGACCAGCCGGGCGTGACCGCTCCTTTGATGGGGCCGCGCACGATGGAGCACCTCGAAGCTGCGCTGCCCGTCGCCGAGATGAGGCTTGACGACGAGACGCGCGCCGCCTGCGATGCGCTGGTGCCCCCTGGCTCTGCCGTGGCGGACTTCCACAACACCTCCGGCTGGATGAAGATGTCGGTTGGCGCGTAGCTGTCGGGGCGACTCCGGGTGCCCGCCTAGCAGGCCGTGGTGAAAGTGTGGCGGGCAACCCTGCGCGGCGAGGTGCCCGCGCCGACCTATCCGGAGCTAGCGCCGGGTCGACCGAATAAACGCGCCGCCTTGCGATACCACCGTGCCGTAGACGTTGCCTGCGGCATCGACGGCCACGCCTTCCGGGTTCGAGCCGTTAGGGTACCTAGAGACCTTGCCGTTGATCAAATAATCGACGCTGCCGGCCCTCAGGCTTCCGACGCGAATGCCGGTGATCCAGCCCGGGTTCTGAGAGTTCGCGAACAGGGACTCGGAATCGGCGACGTAGATCGTGTCGTCGTCGGTGATATAGATGCCACTCGGCCGTCCAAACTGCCGGAGCTCACCGATGTACGTGCCATCGAGCTCGAAGATCTGCAAGCGGTTGTTTCCACGGTCGCCGACGATCAGCCGGCCTTGTGAGTCGATGTCCAGGGCGTGAGGGGTGCGCATCTCGCCGGGACCGGAACCGAGCCTGCCCCATGAGGTGATGAAGTTGCCGTCACGGTTGAACTTGGCGATGCGGGCGACCGTCTCCGGCGGAGCGTTGAGATTCTGGCCCCCGTGGCCGTCTCCGACGTAGGCATTGCCATCCGCGTCGGTAACCACGTCGTTGGGCGTGTTGAGCAGCGCGCCCCGGCCATCTCCGGACGAACCGGGTCGGCCGAGCGTGAGGAGGATGTCGCCATCGGGACTCAACTTGATGACCACATGACCCTTGCCCGCGCTCGCCGGATTGGTGGGGTCCGGCCCCTGCGCGTCGGTGACCCAAACGTTGCCCTGGCTATCCACGTCCATACCATGTGGCTGAATGATCATCCCCGCTCCGAAGCTCCTCTGCAATTCACCGGCTGAGTTGAAGGCAAGAACAGGCGGGACATCATGACTTTCGTTGCAATTATTGGCACCGCACCGTTCCGCCACCCAGATGGTGCCGTCCGGTCCCACGGCCACGGCGCTTGTGGATCCCCATTTTCGTTCTGAAGGAAATTTACCCCAGACACCTTCTATTG
>CAYXZP010000108.1:0-3773 GCA_964469485.1 uncultured Myxococcales bacterium
TCGGCCGGGTACCAGTTGAACCCCCCCATGATGAACATGTCCTTTATGCGGTCGGTTATGCGGATGTAGCCGCGCTCGTCCATAACGCCGATGTCGCCCGTGTGGAGCCAGCCGTCGGAGTCGATGGCGGTGGCCGTGGCCTCTTCGTCCTCGAAGTAGCCCTGCATGACGTTGTATCCGCGAATCACTATCTCGCCGGGCTCGCCGCGCGCGACCTCTACGTCGCCCTCGTCCACGCAGCGGACCTCGACACCGGGAACCGCGCGCCCAGAGGTCGTCGCGATCGTCTCGGGGTCGTCGTCGTGGCGGCACACGGTGGCCAGACCGCAGGCCTCGGTAAGCCCGTAGGCCGTCACGATGGTCTCGAAACCGAGTTCTTCGCGCATGCGCTGTATCAGGCTCACCGGTATGGCCGCGGCTCCGGTGACGGCAAGGCGCAACCGCGAGATGTCAAAATCTCCGAGGCGCGCGTCCGCCAGCATGCTCTGGTAGATGGCCGGCGGACCGGGAAGCGCGCTTATGCGGTCGCGCCCTATGCGTTCGAGTATGCGGCCCACATCGAAGACCGCCTCGGGAAGGGCCACCGCACCGCGTATGATGCAGGAGAGCCAGCCGGCCTTGTAACCGAAGGAGTGGAAGAAGGGATTTACGATCAGATAGCGGTCGCCTTCTCTTAGCCCCACCAGTTCGCTCCAGGCCTCGAAGGCGCGAATGTTCTGGCCGTGACCGCAAACGGCGCCCTTGGGCCGGCCCGTGGTTCCCGAGGTGAACATTATGTCGGCCGCGTCCGTGGCCTGTACCGAACGGGCGCGCTCTTCGGCGCGCTCGGCATCGATCTCGCCCGAGCGCGCGACAAAGTCGTCCCAGCTTGAGCGACCCTGGCCGCAGACGGCCGCCCCGGCGCGCAGGCTTACGATGGTCTCGAGCGCGGGCAGGTCCCGGCAGGGCCTCCCGCCCGAGGCTCCGCCCGCAGCTTCGGTCAGCATGTCAGCGTAACGCGCGCCCAAGAACTCGTCCATGGTTATGAGCACGCGTGCGGCGCTCTTGCCGAGTATGTAGGCGGCCTCGGCGCCTTTCAGTCTAGTGTTGAGCGGAACCAGCACCGCTGCGGCGCCCTGGGCTCCGGCCGCCGCCACCACCCACTCCCACAGGTTGGGCGCCCAGATGGCCACCCGGTCGCCCTTCTCGATACCGGCGGCCATGAAAGCGCGGGCCGCACGGCGGCAGTCTGCGGCCAGTTCCTCGAAGCTAAGGGTCTTGGTGCCGTCCTCGATGGCCGTGGCGCGGCCGAACCTTTCGGCCGCGCCTTCGACGAGAGCCGGGATAGTGGTCTCCAGACCGGACATGCTCAGAGATAGGGCAAGTATTGGTCGAGGGTCTTCAAGACCACCGCGCGCGGCGCCGAGGGAAGGCGAAGCGCGACCTCGGTAATACCGATGGCGCGGTAGTGATCGAGCTTGGCCGCGTCGGGCGCGACCCCGACGGCCACCACACGGAGCTCCTCGGGCCGGCGGCCGGCCTCCGCCATGGCATCGCGCAGCCGCGGCAGGGCGTCGGCCACGCCGGCACCGCCTATCGGCATCCAACCGTCGGCGTATTCGGCAACGTGGGCGAACAGCTTTGGACCGGCGGCGCCGCCTATGAGGACCGGGGGGCGAGGCCTTTGCATGGGTTTCGGCCAGGACCAGCTCGGCTCGACACGGACCAGCTCGCCTTCGAACGCAGCCTCGTCGGCCGACCACAACTGTTCGATGGCAAGCATCTTCTCGCGTACCAGCTCGCGGCGCCGGCCGAACTGAACGCCGTGGGTGGCCATCTCTTCCTTGTTCCAGCCGAAGCCGATGCCGAATACCAAGCGGCCCCCGGACAGAAGGTCGAGGGTGGCCGCGGCCTTGGCGGTCACTACGGGGTCGCGCTGGGCCAACAGACACACGGCCGTGCCCAGTCTTATCCTGTCCGTGACGGCCGCGGCGGCCGCCAGGGCAACGAAGGGGTCGAGCGTGCGCTTGTACTCTTCGGGAAGCTCGTCCTCGCCGGTGGGCGGCGGGGTCAGACGGCTCGTCGGTATGTGCGTGTGCTCGGGCAGGTAGAGCGATTTGAAGCCGCGCGCCTCGGCCTCGCGTGCCAGTTCGGGGACGGACACCGAAAGGTCGGTCGAAAAGATCGTGAGGCCGATGTCCACGAGGGCTTGGGGGGGAAGCGGTCCTTTGAGGCCGATGGGCCGGCCCGACAGCTTTGACAGCCAACCTACCCTTTCATAGGTTTCTCGCCACATCCAGGCAGCGATTGGGCGGGCCGGGGTGTGAGACAGCGCCCCTTGGACCTACGCTTCAGCAAAGCCGACGAAGCCTTCCGCAAGGAGGTCTCCGCCTGGATGGCAGCCAACCTCACCGGTCCCTTCGAGACCCTCGTGGGCCGTGGCGGTGCCGGCGACGAGAGCGCCCTGATCGAAGAACGCCGCCAATGGGAGCGCCACATGGCCCGGGCCGGCTGGACATGCGTGGGTTGGCCGGTCGAACACGGCGGCCGCGGCCTGTCGCTCATGCAACAGGTCATCTTCTTCGAAGAGTACGCGCGCGCGGGCGGCCCGGGCCGCCTGGGCCATATCGGCGAGGGACTTGCCGGACCCACCATCATCGCCTTCGGCAGCGAGGAGCAGAAAGCGCGGTTCTTGCCGCCCATAGTCGCGGCCGAGCATGTTTGGTGCCAGGGTTACTCAGAGCCCAACGCGGGCTCTGACCTGGCAAATGTCCAGACCAAGGCCGAACTGCGCGACGGCCAGTGGGTCATTACCGGACAGAAGGTGTGGACCTCCTGGGCCGAGTGGGCCGACTGGTGTTTCCTCATCTGCCGCACCGAACCCGGTTCCGAGCGTCACCACGGGCTCTCCTACCTGCTCGCCCCGATGAGGCAGCCGGGCATAGAGGTAAGGCCCATCGTGCAGATGACCGGCGATTCCGAGTTCAGCGAGGTCTTCTACGACGGCGCGACCACGGCCGCCGACAACATAGTGGGCCAGCCGGGCGAGGGCTGGAAGGTGGCCATGGGCACGCTCGCCTTCGAGCGCGGGGCCTCGACGCTCGGCCAACAGCTGGCCTGCCAGAACGAACTCGACCTCATCTTCGACGAGGCACGCAAGAACGGAAAGTCCCGCGACCCGGTCATGCGCCAGCGTCTGGCCGACGCCTGGATAGGGCTACGCATCATGCGCTACAACACGCTTCGCATGCTCACCAGCCAGGACGCGGAACTCGGCCGCGAAGCGCTCATCTTCAAACTCTACTGGGCGACCTGGCATCGCGAGCTGGGAAAGCTGGCCATGGATGTCCTGGGACCGGCCGGTGAGATAAGCGAGGGCGAACCTTACCGGCTGTCCCGGCTCCAGCGCATGTACCTGTTCACGCGGGCCGACACGATCTACGCCGGCACCAACGAGATACAGCGCAACATCATAGCCGAGCGCGGCTTGGGGCTGCCGCGCGAACCGCGTCCCGTTTAGGACGGACGCACGAGGACCGAACACATGAGCAAGACCGAACCCGAATATCCCGAGGCCAAGGACCTTCTGGCCGGCAAAACCGTTCTGATAACGGCCGCGGCCGGAACCGGCATCGGCTTTGCCGCCGCCCGTCGCTGCATGGAGGAAGGCGCCACGGTGATGATAAGCGACCTCCACGAACGCCGCCTCGGCGAGGCGGCCGACGAACTGGAAAAGCTCTGCGGGACGCGGCCCTCGACCCGGCTCGCAAGCGTTACCGAACAGGAGCAGGTGG
>CAYXZP010000109.1:0-3710 GCA_964469485.1 uncultured Myxococcales bacterium
TGGCCGTGTGGGCGCGTCAGGCCGCCGTCGACCCGGTGTGGCTATACGAGCGTGCCTGCGCCCCCGGTCTGGTGCCGGTGGCGTTCTCGGCGCTGCTTCTGATGTCGCGCTCGCTGTTCGGACCGGGACGTCTGGCGTGGCTCTCGGTACTGGCCGGTGGACTTCTCTGGGCCAGCGGCTCGTTGTTTCCCGTCGTCACCAGACTGCCCGAAGACAAGCTGTTCGCGATGATGATAGTGGCCCCGGTGGCCACCGCTGCCTTCCTATCGCGGCTGACGGGCGGTTGGCGGCGCTGGTTGATAGTGCTGGCCCTGGCCACGGCGCTGTTGGCCACCGTCCACGCGCTCGTCTACGCCATAGTGCTGTTGCTCGTCGTTCCCTTCGCGCTGCTCATGTCACGCAGCGGACGGGCACCGGCCGCGCTGCTTGCGCCGCTGCTGCTCATTGTGGCCCTCGGTGCCCTGTGGCCGGCAATGACCGGCATCGGCGCGCACCGAAGCCTCGAGGCCGACGGCGCCCGTCTCGAGAACCGCGACCACCCGGTCGTACGCGTGCATTCAGCCCGTAGCCGGCTCATCCGGTTCGACGGCGGTTCTTACATGGTGAAACCCCGTTTGCTCGCACACCCGATCACATTGCTTGCCCTTGCCAGTCTTCCCCTGGTCGGCCGGCGCCGCCGCATCGAACAGTTCTTCCTACTACCGGCCACCCTTCTGCCTTTGGCGCTGGCCTTCGCGCCGCCACTGGCCGTCATGGCCGGCGCCGTGGTCTTTCCCTGGATGGTCTACCGTCTGCTATGGGCTCTACCCATAGCGCTGCTGGTCGGCTTGGCCATGGACCGGGCCGGCCACCTGGCCGGCGGTATACGCTGGCTGCCGGTGCTGCTGGTTGTAAGCCTGGCCATGCCATGGACGGTCACGGCAGTGGGCGGACGGTTCCGCGCCGAACGGGCCGACCTGGCACTGCCGGGCCCCGGCGCATTTCGCGCCACGATGAAGCGCGTGGCCAAGCTTCCGCACGACTCTCTGGTCGCGGCCTCCCCCGAGATCAGCGAACGCATCCCGGCCCTTACCGGCCGGCGCGTGCTGGCGATCTCCGATCGTGGGACCGTCGTGTTCAGCCCCTCACGGGAGGAGGCCGAACAGCGGCTGCGCGCAAGGTCTTCGATCATGTCGGGCAACTGGAGCCCGATCGCCGGAGTACCCCGGCCGACCCATGTCCTGTTCGAACCGGGAACAGCCGCGGCCATCTATTGCGCCGATCAGATCTTCAAGATCGCCGGCTTCGAACTGTGCAGCTTTGCGCCACGAAGCCTGGCGGCTAGCGAACAGTTCACGGATGCGCCGGCGGCGGGAACGGTCAACATCAGCCTCGAGACCATGCTCTTCGACAAGCGCTCAGCGCTAAGGGCCGAATGTACGCCGGCACTGGACGAGGAAGCGTCTTTCCTGCACTGGCCCCGCCCCGGGCCCTGGTCCGCCCGTTTCGCCGATTCGCTCTGCACGGTGAGGACCAAGCGCGGCGGAACCGACACTTTCTCTCCACGCGTCCTCACCATCCGGCCCTTCCTCGGTCACGCGGCGGAAGAACTGCGGGTAACGGTCGTCGGCGACCGGGACAGGCGCCAGCTGTGGCGCCGGACGACCAGGCGGAGGCTCAGCGACGGGGACACGCTGCGTCTGGTACTGCCCGAAGGCGAGGTCGAGACGCTCAGGATCAACGTGGCTCCCAGCTTCCTGCCCTTCCTCAAGCTTGACGAGATGAGCCTCGGGTTCGACGAGCAGCCGTGAACGGGCGCCGGCGACTGGCCTATACGGCGCTGGCCGCCGCCTTGTGGCTCGTCGCCCTGGCCTCGCCGCTGGGCCTGGCGGCGGAGGCGGCCTGGGCCGCCTCCGCCGCGCTTCTCTTGCTGCCCGGCCATCTGCTGGACAGACGGTTGGGCGGATGCCCGCACCCACTCGAAGCTCCGGCGCGCAGCCTGGCGCTGTCGGTGGGGCTGATATCGGTGGCCGCGCCGCTGGTCTCGCTCGCGGGCGGCTCGATGAACTCGCTGCTCGTGGTGATGGTACTGGCCACGAGCTTTCTCTGTCTGGCGCCGGCTCGTGCGCCGGAGGACCACGGCGAGACACTCGGCGTTCCGCTTGTGCTGGCCTTGCTGGCCCTGGCGGCGGTCGTGACGGCGCTCGCGGCCGGTTCCGAAGCGATAGCGCGCGACCGGATGTGGTACATGGCCTATCTCACGGCGCTGGCCGAAAGGCCGGCTCTCGATTGGTCGGACCCAATGCTGGCAAGCGGGGCCGTGGTATGGCGCTTCGCCCACAACGGTTGGCTGGCCGCTTTGGCGGCGGTGCAAGGCCTTTCCTCCGCCAAACCGACCATGGTCTTCGAAACAACGGCCCCGGTCCTGCTGGCGGCGCTGTCCGTGTCGGCGTCCCTGTCTCTGGCCCGTCGTGTGTTCGGGTCGGGCCCGAGAGCGGTTGCCGCCACCGCACTGGCGGCCCTCGTACTGCTCGCGACCACGTGGCCCTTTTTCTCTCCGGACCGGTACCCTCCCTTTGGACGGCTGGCAGAGGACAAGACCATGGCACTTGTCGTTCTCATGCCCGTGGCAATGGCGATGTTCCTGTCGCTGGTAGGAGAAAAGCGACGGTCAACCGGCGCTTTCGTTCTCTTCGCCCTGGTCCTGGCCGCGATCGCGACCGCGCATGCAATGGTCTACCTCATCGTTCTCATAACAACGCTGGCCTTCTCAGCCTGCCGCCTCATGTTCGACCGCAGGGGCGAGCATGGTATCCGCGACCACCTCGCCCCGCTCCTCGTGGTTGCCGCACTCGCCTGCGTGCCCGCCTATACGGGAACGCAGGCACGCATGCCCCTGGCCGGACAGGCCGTCATGTCCGAGGCCGACCCGCTGCACCCGGCGCTGCGTTCCCACATCCGTATGGCAAGACAGCTCACGCTACCGGTGGGTGGGCCGGTCACCCACCCACGGCTTCTGGCCGACCCGCTGCTCGTGGCGGCCCTGGCGGGCCTGTGGCTGGCCTGGCGGCGGCGGCGAACCGTCGAGGGCTGCTACCTTCTTGCGGCCTCCCTTCCCTTTCTCGCTCTCGCTTTCACTCCTTGGCTGGCACCGCTGTTCGGACGTTTGGTGCTCCCCTGGATGATCTACCGCGCTCTGTGGGCGCTGCCCTTCGGCTTTCTGTTGCTTGTGCTCCTTGCCGAGGGCGCAGCGCTGCTGGCCCGCCCCGGCGGGGGAAGCCGGGCACCGCGCCTGATGGCCGTCGCGCTGGTCCTGGCCATCGCGCTACCGCGCATCGAGTGGGCCGCTCCCCTTCAAGGCCCGGGTGGGGGCCGTCAGCTTTTGGACGCGGACGGCTGGGCCCTGATGTCGGCCATCACCGAACTCCCCGAGACATCTCTTGTCGCAGCCGCGCCTGGACTGGCCGAACTCGTCCCGGCACTTGCCGGGCGCTCCGTGCTGGCCTTTTCCGACCGGGGCACGGCCTTTTTCTCGGGCTCGGCCGAGTCTGCCGCCCGGCGCCTCGAGGCCAACGCCGTCATCAACGGGCTGGCGGGCGGCAGCCGGCGGCTGCGAAACGCCACCATCTCGGCCTTCGGGGTGACCCATAGCGTGGTAGCCCTTGGTCCCTGTAGGCACCGTTCGGTAAGTGTGGTCAAAGCCGGTCCCTTGGTGTTGTGCATGGAACGCG
>CAYXZP010000110.1:0-2710 GCA_964469485.1 uncultured Myxococcales bacterium
ACGAGGCGCAACGCTGTATGGCGATCTCGCCACGCAAGGTCGCCTCCCAGAAGCCCTTGTCCACGGGGTCGTCGGTCAGTGGTAGTGGCCAGCCTTCGATCACGTGTCCGTCCTCTAGCCGCGCAGCACCAGGGCCGCGTTCGGCACCACGTAGGCCGCGGTCACCAGGCAGTTGTCGGCGCCCTCGACCTGCGAGGTCGAGGTCCCGCGCACCTGGCGCACGCCTTCGTTGACGAGGTTCATGCCGTGGATGTATGCCTCCGAAAGACTTCCGCCCGAGGTGTTGGTCGGGAGCCGGCCACCGGGCTCGAGCGCTCCGTCCTCGGTGAACGCGGCGCCCTCGCCGGGTTCACAAAAACCGAACGCTTCGAGACTGAAGGGTATCAGCGGCGTGAAGGCGTCGTAGATCTGGGCGACCTTTATGTCGGCGGCCTTTATATCGGACTGCCGCCACATGTTGGCCGCCGTCACCCAGGATGCTCCTCGCAGCGGGTCCTCCGAGTGGTAGTTGGTCATGAGCTGGTACTGCTTGGGAAGCCCCTGGCTGAAGGCGTGTATGTAGACCGGCTTGTTCGGGCAGTCCTTGGCCCGTTCCGCCGACACCAGCACCTGCGCCACAGCTCCGTCGCTCTCGAGACAGTTGTCATAGAGACAGAGCGGTTCGCTTATCCAGCGCGCGTTCATGTAGGTGTCGCGGTCGAGGCTGCGCTCGTACATGGCCGCCCGCGGATTGCGGTTGGCGTGCTTGCGAACGGCGATGGCCACGTTGGCCAGATGCTCGCGGCTGGCGCCGGTCTCGTGTTCGTAGCGGCGCCAGAACATCGCCAGCTCGTCGACCGGCCGGATAAGCCCCCAGGGCCGCGACCACTTCCAGCTGTCGCCCACACGTTCGTTGACCCCGGCCCACACCCTGCTCGCAGGATCGCCGCGTTTTCGCGAGCGCCACACCACGCCGACCCGGGCAACGCCGGTGGCGATCGCCATGGCCACCTGCCCGATCGCTCCGCACCCGGCACCGCCGCCGTAGTCAACCTGACTGAAGTAGCTAAGCTCGCCCAGCCCGAGGGTGCGGGACAGCTCGACCTCGCTGGTGTCCTCCATGGTGAAGGAACCGAGCGCATCGACCTCCGCGGGCGCGATACCGGCATCGTCGAGCGCGGCCTTTACGACCTCGCAGGCAAGCTCGAGTTCGCTCGGCTCGAGACGTTTGGCGAACTTGGTCTCGGCTATGCCGGCGATCGCCGCCTTGTCCTTCATCGACATCTCAAATCCCGCCCATGCTCGCCGCCTCGACGCCGCTGTCCCCGTCGAGCAGAAGCTCGGCAAGCCGGCTTCGGTGCCACAGCCCCCTTCCCCACTGAGACTCGACGGCCCAGGCCCGCTTCATCCAGATCTGCAGATCGAGTTCCCAGGTATAGCCGATGGCACCGTGAACCTGCAGCGCGGTCTTGGCCGCCATCAGCGCCGCTTCCGAGGCCGCGGCCTTGGCGTGCGAGGCGGCCAGGCCGGCGCCGGCCTGGCCGCAAAGACCGTAGGCGGCCCGGAACATGACCGGACGCGCGAACTCGAGGCGCACCTGCACGTTGGCAAGATGATGCTTGACGGCCTGGAAGGAACCGATCGGTCTGCCGAACTGTTCGCGTTCCGAGGCGTAAGCGGCCGCCATTCGTACCATGGTGCGGCCGGCCCCGAGCAGGTAGGCGGCCGTTGCCACCGCGCCACGGTCGCGCGCGCCGTCAAGAAGGCGGCGGGCCTCGGCGCCGCGGCAGAGCAGGCTCGTGGACGAAGGCTGCCAGCGGACGGCAAAGAGCCGGCTCGAGGGGTCGTTCGAGGCTTGCGGTTCCAAGCGGACCGCCTCCGGGCTGACGGCATGCAGTTCCTCGCCGTTTTGCAGCAGCAAGAGGTCCGCCGTTGCGGCATCAGCTACCGTCGGGTTGATCTCGTGTCCCACTGCTATGCGCGCCTGCCCGCCGGCCAGCTTGGGCAGCCAGGTGGCGGCCGTCGGGCCGCCGAGCCCTTCGAGAAGCGGCCCGCCCACGGCCAACGTGTCGATGAGCGGCTCGGCGAGCGCGGCCGCACCGGCCTCTTCCAGGAGCAGGGCCATCTCCACCATCGTGAGCCCGAGCCCGCCGTGGGCGGCCGGGACCAGCAGGCCGGTCACGCCGAGCCCGGCAAGGGAGGCCCACAGTTCCTTGGAACGGCCGCTGCCGGTCTCCCACAACCCGCGCGCGGTGTCTGCCGTGTATTCCTTCTCCAACAGAGAACGCAGGCTCTCGCCGAACATCAGCTGGTCCTCTGTGAAGTTGAAGCGCACGGCCCGGCCCTTACTTCCTCGGTAGGCCCAGGATGCGTTCGGCGATCACGTTGCGCTGTATCTCGTTGGTACCGGCATAGATCGGTCCGGCAAGCGAGAACAGATAGCCGTCGAGCCAGCTCCCGACCCCGTCCGCCTCGCTCGCCTCTGGAAGCAGCTGGCCGCGCGGACCGAGGATGTCGAGCCCGGCCTCGTGCATGGCCAGGTCCATCTCGGACCAGGCTTTGGGAACGAAGGGGTTCTCGAGTGTGACCGCGAAGTTCAGCACGTGATGCGCCTGCCACACGTTTCTCACCGGGTTGTTGGAGTTGTGCGGTTTCCTCGTGATCACGAGCTCGCGACCCGTGCATTTACAGACGAAGAGATCTTTGATTTTTTTTTTTTTTTTTCGAATGG
>CAYXZP010000110.1:2720-3446 GCA_964469485.1 uncultured Myxococcales bacterium
GACTGGCCTCGGCCCCTATCGTGCCGCCGTCCATCAAACGGCTGGCCGTCATGTAGGTGTTGAGCGCGTAGGCCTCGGCGTCCATCCAGGCCCGCACCACGCGCTCGCGAAGCGCGGGGTCGGTGCCATCCGTGTTGGCCCTGTACAACTCCATCAAGCGCCCTGCGGTGGCCTGGAAACGGGCCGGGCTACGCAACATGAGCCCGCGCTCGAAACCGGCCGTGGCCATGGCCACCTGCCAGCCCTTGCCCTCCTCGCCGAGCAGGTTGCCGGCCGGAACACGGGCATCGTCGAAGAAGACCTCGGCAAAACCCGTCTCGCCGTCCAACTGTGCTATCGGGCGCACACGCACACCCTCGGCGTCGAGCGGCACCAAGACGAAGCTCAGCCCGTGGTGGCGTTCAGAATCGGGGTCGGTGCGGAAGATGCAGAAGATCCAATCGGCGAAGGCCGCGCGCGAACACCAGGTCTTGTGACCGTTGATGACCCAGTGGTCCCCGTCAAGGCGGGCCGTCGAGCGGATGGCGGCCATGTCGCTACCGGCGCCCGGCTCGGACCAACCCTGCGCCCAGACCTCTTCGCTCGAGGCCATCTTGGGCAGATAGCGGGCCTTCTGCTCGCCGGTCCCGTAATCCATCAAGGTCGGGCCGAGCAGGAAGATGCCGTTCTGGTTCACCCGCCCCGGCGCGCCGGCGCGGTAGTACTCCTCTTCGAAGATCAACCACT
>CAYXZP010000111.1:0-3387 GCA_964469485.1 uncultured Myxococcales bacterium
TCATGATGGACTGCGACACGACGGGGGTGGAGCCGGACATAGCGCTGGTCAAGTACAAGAAGCTGGTGGGTGGCGGCATGCTCAAGTTCGTCAACCGGCGGGTGGCCACGGCCCTGGCCAAGCTCGGCTACGATGCCAGGCAGGTCCAAAGCATGGTCGAGCATATCGACGAGCACGAGACGATAGAGGGTGCGCCCGAGTTGACCGAGGGGCACCTCGCGGTCTTCGACTGCGCGTTCAAGCCCCGCAACGGGGTTCGCAGCATCGCGCCTCTCGGCCACATTCGCATGATGGGGGCGGTGCAGCCTTTCATATCGGGCGCGATCTCGAAGACCATCAACATGCCCGAGGACGCTACGGTCGAGGAGATCGAAGAGGCCTACATCGAAGCGTGGCGCTTGGGGCTCAAAGCGGTGGCCATCTACCGCGACGGTTGCAAGAGGACACAGCCGCTCAACACCTCGCGCGACGCCGGGGAGGACCGCAAGGGCACGGGTGCCGAGGCGGCTGCGACCGAAGGCGGCCAGCCCGAGCGGCGCCGGCTACCCGCCGACTGCAGCTCGTACCGTCACAAGTTCGAGGTCGCCGGACACGAGGGCTACATCCACGTGGGTTTCTACGAGGACGGCACCCCGGGTGAGATCTTCATCCGTATGGCCAAGGAGGGCAGTACGATATCGGGTCTCATGGACACGATCGCCACCCTGTCCTCGATGGCGCTTCAGTACGGCGTGCCGCTAGACGCCCTGGTCAAGAAGTTCGCCCACGTGCGCTACGAGCCGTCCGGGTTCACGAAGAACCCGGAGATACCAATGGCCAAGTCGCTCACCGACTATATCTTCCGGTTCCTCGGCGCGCGCTTCGGCCAGCTTAGCGACGACTCGCGCGGCAGGCTCGGCAGAGTATGGGACGCCGGCAAGGAACGGGTCGTAGCGGAGGGCCCGGCGACCTCGGCCGATCTCGTGCAGGCGCAGTTGGACGCCCCGAGCTGTGCGGACTGCGGGGCCATCATGATCCGCAACGGTGCCTGTTATAAGTGCATGAACTGCGGGGCGACTAGCGGCTGTTCCTGAGCGGAGCTCAGCGCGCGCGGGGCAGGACGGGGAAGACGAAGATCAGTTCGTCCTCGGCAACCATGCCGAGCTTCGAACGCGCGGTCTCTTCTAGCACGCGGTCGTCGGTCTCGAGCCGCGCTATGCGTTCGATGAGCCGCCGGTTCTCGGCGCTACGTTGGTAGACCTCGCGACCGCGCTGGTCCAGTTCGGCCCTGAGGACGCCCAGGCGCGCCAGTCCGTGCGAACCTGTCAGGATGGCGGTTGCTATGACGCAGGCCGCGGCGGCGAGCAGCCTCACTAGCCAAGCCAGCCGGCGGCGTCCCCTGTTCGGTTTGATTACCATCGCCGAGTAGTAAGGATAGCCGTCCGAGCGCCCGGCCTTAAGCCCTTGAGAATAACGGCAGTACACGGACGAGAGATACTCGACTCACGCGGCAACCCCACCGTGGAGGTCGAGGTGGAGGTGGCCGGTGGCGCACGCGGCAGGGCCTGCGTTCCTTCGGGGGCCTCCACGGGAGAGCATGAGGCCCTCGAGCTACGCGACCGCCGCAAGCGCCGCTACCGGGGAAAGGGCGTCCAAGCGGCCGTTGCCAACGTCAACGGGCCCCTGGCCCGGGCGATCACCGGCGTCGATGTCCGCAAGCAGGCCGGGGTCGATCGCCGCATGGTCGAGCTGGACGGCACCGGCAACAAAGGCCGTATGGGGGCCAACGCGATGCTCGGTGTGTCGCTGGCGGTAGCGCACGCGGCTGCCGCGTGGCGCGGCCAGCCCCTGTACCGGTCCATCGGCGGTCCCAGGGCCAAGATCCTGCCCGTGCCCTTGATGAACGTCATCAACGGCGGGGCGCACGCCGACAACACGTTGGACTTCCAGGAGTTCATGATCGTCCCCTTCGGCGCGCAAAGCTTCGCCGAGGCGCTGCGTATGGGCGCCGAGATCTTCCATGAGCTGGCCTCCGTGCTCAGGCGCCGGGGCCTGAGCACCAATGTTGGCGACGAGGGGGGGTTTGCCCCGGGCCTGTCTACCAACGATCAGGCCATAAAGGTGGTTCTCGAGGCGATCGAAGGCGCCGGCTACAAGGCGGGCCGCCAGGTGGGGCTGGCCCTCGACGTTGCGGCTAGCGAGCTATGGCAGGACGGCCGCTACCGCTTCCCAAAGTCCGGGGGCGCGCCCCGAACGGCCGCCGGACTGGTCAACCTCGACGAACGGCTGGTGGCGCGCTATCCGATCGTGAGCATCGAGGACGGGCTCGACGAGAACGACTGGGAAGGATGGCGGCGCTTGACCGAGCGCCTCGGAGACCGGGTGCAGCTGGTCGGCGACGACCTCTTCGTGACCAACCCTGAACGCCTGGGCCGTGGCATAAGCGCCGGGGTGGCCAATTCGATCCTTGTAAAAGTCAATCAAATCGGCACCTTAACCGAGACTTTAGCCGCAGTGCGTCGTGCCCACCGGGCCGGTTATACTACCGTTATCTCGCACCGCTCGGGCGAGACCGAGGACACGACGATCGCCGATCTTTCGGTTGCCGTCGGTGCCGGACAGATAAAGGCGGGCTCGCTGGCACGCGGAGAGCGCACGGCGAAGTACAATCAGCTTCTCAGAATAGAGGAAGAGCTCGGACGTCGCGCCGTCTATGCCGGACGCAAAACCTTTCCCCGCCGCTGACACGGCATCCTGTGCATTTACCCCTCGTGCGCAGCTTGACACGTACTTGTTGACCCACGACACCCAGGGTCTGTATAATTTGTGAACTCGAGCACCGCGCTCCTGCGGGGTTCGACCACGTTGTTCAAGCAGGACCACTGACCGAGGACTGAAGCGAAAGCGAAGGAGGGAGCCATGGCAAAAAGGAAACGTAAGGCCACGAAGAAGAAGGCCAAGCGCAAGGCGACCAAGAGGAAGACCAAGCGCAAAGCCACCAAGAAGAAAGCCAAGCGCAAGGCCACGAAGAAGAAGGCCAGGCGCAAGGCCAAACGCAAGACGACCAAGAAGAAGGCCAAACGCAAAGCCACGAAGAAGAAGGCCAAGCGCAAGGCCAAACGCAAGACAACCAAGAAGAAAGCCAAGCGTAAAGCCAAACGCAAGGCGACCAAGAAGAAGGCCAAGCGCAAAGCCAAGCGCAAGACCGCCAAGAAGAAGGCTCGTAGGAAGAAGAGGCGCTAGAGCCACCTATGGGGAGCCGGCCGTCGTCCGTGAGGACGGCGGCCGGCAGGTGGTCCCTGAGCGAACAACAGCCCATTGAGGGGCTTCAAAGGCCTCCCGGGAAACCGGGGGGCCTTTTCTTTGACATAGGCGGGGCGCCTCCGTAAGTAGCGCGGCCAGCACAGC
>CAYXZP010000112.1:0-3349 GCA_964469485.1 uncultured Myxococcales bacterium
ATAGTGGCCGGCGGCGGGGAGGTCTCGGGGGGTGTAGTGGGGCTGTCGGCGGGCGCCGATGTTGTGGTCGAGGGCGACGTCGATGTAAACTACGAGTCCGGCGGCGGCGACGGCGGCACCATCGACCTTCTCGCCGGCGGCGAGGTAAGGCTGCGGGACGGTGACGGCGGCGCCACGTTCTTGCAGGCCAAGGGTAGCGCGGACGCCGACGGATTCAGCGGCGACGGTGGCGAACTCAACGTGGACGCTGCGTCCATCGCGGTGGAGGCCGAGGTTACCGTCCGCGGTACCGGCGCGGCCCCCGACGGTTACGGCGGCGACTTCATGCTCTCGGCCACGGGCTCGATAGAGATCGCGGGTGACCTAGACGTCTCGGGCGGTGGCAGTGGCGGTTACGGCGGCGACATCGACATTGCCGCTAGCGGCCCCTTTGAGTTGGCCGCAACGGGCCTGCTCGATGCCAGCGGCAAGGGCGGCGGCGGTTTGGTGTCTGTCCTTGTGGCCGGTGCCGGCGTGAACATAGCCGGGCTCGTCGATGCCGACGGCGGATCCGATGAGATTGGCGGTACGGTCGACATCGAGACCGATGGGGACATCACGGTGTCCGGCACCATAGACACGGGCGGCAGCCCCGCAGGAAGCTCCAACGGTACGATCGTCCTCACGGCTTGCCGTGTGGACCTCACGGCCGGCGCCGAGCTGCTGGCCAACGGCGGCTACGGGGAGAACGTGATCGTTGCATCCGGGGTGATACGGATCGCCGGAGGCGCCGCGGTGCAGGCTACCGGCGAGTCCGGTGACAATCTCCTTTCCTACCGCTCGAGCTCCTTCCCGCCCCTGGTCCAGGGCCAGGTCACGCCGCCGGCCACCACCAACGTCGTGCCCTTCCTGCCGGCCTGCCAGTGGTGCGGCGACGGCGAGCTTTCGGTCGGTGAGGTCTGCGACGACGGTAACGTCTCGAACATCGACTGTTGTGCATCCGATTGCCAGCCGCTCACGGGCGCCTGTAATGACAGCGATCCCTGCACCGAGACGGACCAGTGCGTGGGAAGCGTGTGTGTCGGTAGCGGTGCTTCCTGCGGCAACGGCCAAGTGCAGCCGGTCTGTGGAGAGGAATGCGACGACGGCGACTCCGACAACAGCGACGCCTGTCTGTCCGACTGCAGCGCGGCCGTCTGCGGCGACGGTTTCGTGTACCTCGACTTCGAAGAGTGTGACGACGGCAACTCCGACGACAGCGACGCCTGTCTGTCCGACTGCACTGCGGCGGTCTGCGGCGACGGCGTTGTCCACGAGGCGGCGGAAGACTGTGATGACGCCGGCGAATCGGCCCTCTGCGATCCCGACTGCACGGACGCCGTCTGCGGCGACACCACGGTCAACCAGACCGCCGCCGAGCAGTGCGACAACGGCGCGGCCAACAGCGACACCCAGCCAGACGCTTGCCGCAGTGACTGCACGCAGGCCGCCTGCGGCGACGCGGTCGTCGACAGCGGCGAGGAGTGCGACGACGGCAACGACGATGACGACGACCAGTGCCGCAACGACTGCATCTCGGCCGATTGCGGCGACGGTTCCCTGGCCGCCGACGAGCAGTGCGACGACGGCAACTCGACCGACGGGGACGGATGCTCGGCGGACTGCCGTTTCGAGATCCCGCAGGACCGCGGCAAGCAGAAATGTATCAATGCGATGAACAAGGCCGGTGCCAAGGTCGCCAAGACCCAGGGCAAGGAGAACGCCGGCTGCATTGCGGGGGCCGGCAAGGGGACGGTCGCGGACGCCGCCGCCTGCCTGCTGGCCGATGCCGGCGGCAAGCTGGCCAAGGCGATGGAAAAGACCGTGCGCAAGGCCGGTTCGAGCTGCGAGACCGAGCCTGACTTTGGATACGCCGGCGCCGATGCCGCCAACGCCGCCGCTCGTGACGAGGAACGCGCCCTTATCGAGGACATCTTCGGCGAGGACCTCAACGCGGCCGTTATCGACGCCGACCAGGACAAGGTCGGAGCCTTCTGCCAGGCCTCGGTCGCCAAGGGCTACGAGAAGATCGTGACGACCAAGCTCAAGGTCTTCGGCAAGTGCAAGAAGAGAGGCCTCAAGTCGATGGCCATCGCTTCGGGTCGCTTGCTCGCCGGTTGTTTCGACGAGGTGGCCGCCGACCCCAGGGGCAAGATCGGCAAGGCGGTTTCCAAGCTCGGCCGCAAGCTGTCCAAGAAATGCGGGCCTTATCTGGTGGCGGCCTTCCCCGGCCAGTGCGCCACGGCTGCCGATACCACCGTCTTTGCCGGTTGCGTCGACCGTATCGTCGAGTGCCGTGTGTGCCGCATGCTCAATGCCACCGATGCGCTCGATGAGAACTGCGATTTGTTCGACGACGGCGTTCTCAACTCGACCTGTCCCGAGTAGCGGTTGATTTAAGCCGACGAGCCAGGCACGAAAGCTGCCTGCCTTTGTTATGCTCTTCGGTGTTCAGCAGATATTCCAGAACTACGCGGGCCAGCTGCCCGACTCCCAGGTCTGGGACGAGGAGATCCGGTTGGGCGTGCTGGCCGACCAACTCGGCTTCGACTCGATCTGGCCGGTCGAACACCACTTCCGCGATTACGCGGCCTGTCCCGACAACCTGCAGTACCTGAGCTACATGGCGGCCAATACCGAGAGGATCGGTCTGGCCACTGGCGCCGTCATTCTGCCCTGGAACGATCCCTTGAGGGTGGTCGAGAAGCTCGTGATGCTCGATTACATGAGCGGCGGCCGCGCCTTTCTCGGGCTCGGCCGCGGGCTGGCCCGCCGGGAATACGCGGGTTTCGACGTCGAGATGGGCAGCTCGCGCGAGCGCTTCGACGAAGCGGCCGAGTTGATCCTCGATGCGCTCGACACCGGCTTTTTCGAGGGCAAGGGTAAGCACTACCCGCGCGAGAGAACCGAGATACGGCCGCGTCCGCTGCGAGGATTCCGCGACCGGGTCTACAGCATCGCCATGTCGCAGGATTCGGTCGAGTCGGCGGCCCGCATCGGCACCGGCATGGCCATTTTCTCGCAGGTGCCCTGGGGGAAGATGGCCGAGACCATGGACGGGTACCGCAAGAGCTACCGTGAGACGCACGGGTGTGAGGCGCCCCCGCCGCTGACCTGCGACTTCGTGGTCTGCCACCAGGACGAGGCCAGGGCCGAGGAACTGGCGCGCAAACACATAACCGGCTACCTGGCCACGGTGCTCGACCACTACGAACTCAAGAGCGATCACTTCAAGGGTCTCGAGGGTTACGAGATGTACGGCAGCGCCGTCGACGTGATGCGCGAGGTGGGGCTGGGCGACATGATGGACGCCTACCTCGACGTGCAGGCC
>CAYXZP010000113.1:0-3224 GCA_964469485.1 uncultured Myxococcales bacterium
GGCCGAGATCGTCGCCCAGGCGGGCCGCAAGGGGGCGGTCACCATATCCACCAACATGGCCGGCCGCGGCACCGACATCGTGCTGGGCGGCAACCCGGACTTTCTCACGCGCGAAGAGAAGGGGCCCGACGCGGAGGCACCAGGCTGGCAGAGTGCGCACGAGAAATACATGGCCGAGTGCGCAGCCGAGCGCGAGGAGGTGGTCGCCGCCGGCGGACTGCACATACTGGGTACCGAGCGTCACGAATCGCGCCGCATAGACAACCAGTTACGTGGCCGCTCCGGGCGCCAGGGTGACCCGGGCTCCTCGCGGTTCTACCTTTCGCTTCAAGACGATCTGCTACGGATCTTCGGGGCCGAGCGCATCGAGGGTCTGATGGAGCGCCTGGGCATGGAAGAGGGTGTGCCGATAGAGGCCAAGATGGTGAGCCGCGCCATCGAGAACGCGCAGCGCAAGGTCGAAGGCCACAACTTCGACATGCGCAAACACCTGCTCGAGTACGACGATGTCATGAACAAGCAGCGCGAGATCGTGTATGAGCGGCGCCGTGAATATCTGGCCGGGACGGAACTCAAAGAACAGATGGTGGAACTGGCACGCGAACGTGCGGCGGAACTAGCCGCCGGTTTCGTCGATGAGGAGAAAGGCGCCGAGGATTGGGATTGGCCCGGACTGGACGACGCTTTGTTCTCCCAGTTCAGACTACGCTCCGAGATCTCGCCCGGCGAGCGCGGCGAGCTTGATGCCGACGGTCTGGCCGCCGCCGTGGCCGACCGTGTCGAGGCCGCCTATGAAGGTCGCGAAGAGGAACTCGGCGGTGACGTGTTGCGCCATCTCGAGCGTGTCGTCGCCCTGCAATCGATCGACGGCCACTGGAAGGACCATCTGCTGGCAATGGACCATCTCAAGGAGGGCATAGGCCTTCGCGGCTACGGGCAGCGCAACCCGCTGCAGGAATATCAGCGCGAGGGTTTCGACATGTTCGTCTCGATGCTCGGCACCTTCGAGACCGACATCCTCGAGAAGCTCTACTCGGTGAGGATAGCCGCCGAGGACGACGTCGCGCGCATGGAGGAGTCGCGCCGCGAAGAGGCCCGCAGGCAGGTCGTCTTCAGTCACGGTGCCGTCGGTGAGGCCGGCGCCGCCGCGGCCAAGCCCGAACAGGTCATACGCAGCGGCGCCAAGGTCGGGCGCAACGACCCCTGTCCTTGCGGCAGCGGCAAGAAGTACAAGAAATGCCACGGGAAAGGGTGATGCCGTGAAACTCGAAACGGGGCCCTTGCCCCCGCCCGTGCGCGGCTTCCGGTTCGCGGGTGTTCACGGAGGACTAAAGCCGCGCGGGCGGCGTGACCTCGCTCTCGTCGTCGCGGACCGCCCCGCCGTGTGCGCGGCCGTTTTCACGCGCAATCGGGCGGCCGCGGCGCCCGTGCTCGTCGGTCGCGAGCACAGCGCCAAGGGCAAGGCCCAGGCCGTGGTCATAAACTCGGGCAACGCCAACGCGGGTACCGGCGAGAAGGGTCTCAGATTTGCCCGCTGGAGCTGCCGTGAGCTGGGCGGCCGGCTCTCGGTGGAACCCGGACTCGTGCTGCCCTGTTCGACCGGGGTCATCGGCGTGCAGCTCGACCGCACACCGTTTGCGCGCGCGATCTCGCTTGCCGTCGACGGGTTGAGCCGCAAGGGCTTCGGTGCCGCGGCCCGGGCCATCATGACCTCGGACGCCTTTCCGAAGTGGTCCCACCGTGTTCTCGATCTTGACGGGTCCGGTGTCACGGTGGCGGCAATGGCCAAGGGCGCCGGCATGATACACCCCGACATGGCCACCATGTTGGCGGTGGTCACCACCGACGCGCGACTGTCGGTGAAAGCCGCACGGTCTATCCTCAACGCGGCCGTAGCGAACAGTTTCAACCGCATAAGCGTCGACGCCGACACCAGCACCAACGACACGGTCATTCTGCTGGCCTCGGGCTCCGCCGCCGGCCAACCGATAACCGATTCGTCCTCGCCGGCATACGGCGCGGTCGCCGGGGCGGTCGCCGAAGTGCTCGACGAGCTGGCCCGTATGATCGTCCGTGACGGGGAGGGCGCCACCAAGATAGTCGACATCCGCGTCGAAGGCCTCGACAGCGACGCCGATGCACGCAAGGTGGCCGGAGCGGTTGCGACATCGAACCTGGTGAAGGCGGCCTTTGCCGGTGCGGACCCCAACTGGGGCCGTATAGTTGCGGCGATCGGTAACTCGGGGATCGACTGCCGGCTCGAGCTTCTGGCCATAGACGTTGACGATGTGGTGCTGGTTCGCTCCGGCGAACTGGTCTCGGAACAAGCCCGCCGCACCGCGCGCAAGGCCATGCACGCCGATGCCTTCACGCTGCGGGTCGGTCTCGGACGCGGCCCGGGTGCGGCCACGGTGGTTACCAGCGATCTCACCGAGGCCTGGGTCAACTTCAACTCGAAGTATACGAGCTGAGGCTTCCCTTACGACGAGTGCTTGGATAAGGTCGCCGCCATGAAAGCCGCAATAATGGAAGCCAACCACGAGCCCATGGTCATCGACGAGGTCAGCATCGGAGCGCCGGGCGATCACGAGGTTCATGTAAAGTGGGGGGCAACGGGCGTGTGCCACTCGGACGTCTCTATCTGGCAGGGCAAACTGCCGATACCGCCGCCGGCCATTCTCGGCCACGAAGGCGCCGGTGTGGTCGTTGCCGCCGGTAAGAACGACTACGGGCTCAGCGCGGGCGATCATGTGATCGGCAGCTTCGTGCCGGTCTGCGGCCAGTGTTACTTTTGCCAGAACGACCAGCCTTTCGTGTGTGCCACCGCCCTGGAGATCATGTTTCGCCGTCCTTTCACGCGCGGCGACGGCAGTGACCTGGGTGTGGGGCCGGGCGGGCTGGCCACCTTTGCCGAGGAGGCCATCGTGCACGAGTCGGCCTTGGTCAAGATCCCCGACGAGTTCGCCTTCGACCAGGCGGCCCTGGTCGGCTGCGGCGTGACCACCGGTGTCGGCTCCGCGCTCAATGCCGCGAAGGTCAAGAAGGGCAGCAGCTGCGCCGTCATCGGTTGCGGAGGGGTCGGCCAGGCGGTCATACAGGGCTGCCGTATCGCCGGCGCGAGCCAGATCATCGCCATCGAGCCCAACGAGGCCAAGCGCAATGCTTCGAAGGAGTTCGGTGCGACCGACACGGTCAACCCGACCGACGATGATGCGGTCGAGGCC
>CAYXZP010000114.1:0-426 GCA_964469485.1 uncultured Myxococcales bacterium
GGGCACGGATCAACTGGGTTCGGTATGGGCGATCTCCACCGAGACCGGTGAGACCAGCTGGACCTACGAACAGCGCGCGGCCACGATGTCGCTGGTGGCGACGGGCGGCGGGCTGGTGTTTGGCGGCGACATCAACGGCCGGTTTCGCGCCCACGATGATGAGACCGGCGAAGTGCTGTGGGAGATCAACCTGGGTTCGCCCGTGAGTGGGTTCCCGATCACCTATGCGGTCGACGGGCGACAGTATGTGGTAGCGAGTACCGGAACCGGTGGGAACGCCTCACGCTGGAGCGCCATGACCCCGGAGCTGCGGCCGAGCAGTGGAAGCAATATCTTCGTCTTCGCCTTGCCGAACTGAGCTCCCCCGCCCGGTCGTATGTATGATCTGCCCTCAACGAACAAGAACTCCATGACGCGGACGAAACA
>CAYXZP010000114.1:436-3153 GCA_964469485.1 uncultured Myxococcales bacterium
AAACACATGACACTGTTGCGCTCGATTTTTGTCACCGTCACGGCCGTGTGTCTGGTGGCGCCGGGAGTGGCGAATGCCGGGGCAGAGGTGACGATCAGCGATTGGAGAGGGGCGTCGGTGACCGCCACAGAGGGCTCGGTCGACTCGAACGGCGTCACGATCGTGTATCACACCGTTGGCGAGGGTCCGCTGGTCATTTTCGTCCACAGTATCTTCGGCCCGTGGTTCGACTTCCGACATCAGATCGTATCGCTCTCGGAGCACTATCGCGTCGTCTCGATGTCCACGCGGGGGACCGACGGCAGCGACAAGCCGGTCGGGGACGAGCACTATTCGTCCGCCAAGATCGCCGAGGATATCAACGCCATCATCGATCACTTTGGCGAGGAGCGGGCGACCATCGTCGGGCAGGACAGCGGTGGCCTGCATGCGTGGCATTTCGCCATGGCCCATCCCGCGCGCACGGCGCGGTTGATCTCGTTGGGGTCGATTCATCCGGCCGGGTTGATTCGCGAGCTTGTAGATAATCCCGAGCAACAGGCGGCCAGCACGTTCCAGCGCGGCATGCAGGAGAACCCGGAGGCCGCCGCGCAGCTCGAGGGGTTCCTGCAGAATCCTCAGCCGGTTCCCGGCGAGTCGGCCGAACTGACGCAGCTGCGGAAGGATGCGTTCCAACGGCTAGACATCGGGTCCATCGTCAGCTTCTACAAGGCCAATTGGCCTCGGTCGCCGGTGACGCTCGAGACCGAAGGGTTCGGATTCACCTACGGCAGCTTCCCGCCCATCAAGGCACCGACGCTGTTCATCTACGGCAAAGCCAGCGGCCCGTTCA
Organism: uncultured Myxococcales bacterium; assembly: GCA_964469485.1. GTDB lineage: Bacteria > Desulfobacterota > Binatia > UBA1149 > CAYXZP01 > CAYXZP01. Next base: position 1,269 of record CAYXZP010000114.1, read on the forward strand.
AGAACCCCACGCTGAACGACATGTGGGAGTGGGTCGAAGGCGATCTGACGATTCAGGTGCTCGAGGGGGTCGGGCATGCCCCGCATAGCGCGGTCCCGGAGGTTGTCACCCCCCTCATGGTGGAGTGGCTCGGGCGTGCCCCCCGAACGCGCTGATTCGCCTTGCCGAACTGAGGTCTCTACTCCTCCTCTTGCACGGTGATCTCGCCGATCGCCCAAGGATGCTCCGTGCAGTGGTAGAGAAACGTCCCAGGCTGGTCGAAGGTCACGTGTTCCGACATCGCGGGCTGGAGCGTGCCCGTCGTCCAGCTGCCGTCCCGCGCCGCGATAGAGTGCGGAATCTGGCCGTTGTTGAGGAACTGCATCGGCGCGCCAACAGTGACCAGCGCGCGGACGGGGTTAAACGAATGTTCATCGAGCTCGCTCCGCTTCCCGCCCGGCATCCCTTCGGCGTTCTCCGCCAGCCTGCCGGTCTCGACCACGTCCGTCTCGCGGGGCGGTGCGACGGGGCCGTACCAGCTCTGGGGCGCCTCCGGCGCCTCGGAAGGCCCCTCGGCTCTCTGTGGCACGGTGCCGTCGAGTGCGAACGTCCAGAGCTCGTTGCCCATCGGGACGGCGATGTGCTGCCTGCCATCGACCTCGTACGTGGCTGCAGGGCCCGGCCGGAGGCGTGCCCCGCCGGGGCTCGTCCGGAAGGTCCACACACGCTCGCCGGTTCGGGCGTCGTACGCCTCGAAGCGCCCATCGGCTGATCCCCAGAACATCAGGCCGCCGGCGGTAGTGAGCGGACCGCTCGTGGCAAGCCGCCCGGCCGAAAACTCCTGCTTCCACGCCACGGCGCCGGTCTGCGCATCGATGGCGGCGAGGACCCCGACCGGATCGGGGAGCGTGGGCTGATAGCCGGTAGAGAACAGGAGCCACGGATCGCGAAAGCGTCTCGCGAGTCCGACCGTGGCGCGGCCCTGCGCGTAGATGTAGCCGGTTTGAGGGCTGAACGACATCGGCGTGACCCGCACCATCGGTATCGGCGCACCGGGAGCCACGATCGTACGCTCGGTGCGCGATGGCGGTGTGTACGGGCTGCAGCTCAACTCGAACGGAGGCGGTACCCGGTCGCGCCAATACGAACAATCAGGAAGGATGCTGTCGAGCCCAACCGGGAAGGGCTGGGTCGGCGCCGTGTACTGGGACGCGTCCTGGGGCACCGGCCGTTCCTCGATCGGTGTCAGCGGCTCGCCTGTTTCGCGATCGAAGCGGAAGAGGTACCCGTCCGCGCGCATGGCGGCCAGCCCCTTGCGAGGTCGTCCATCGACCTCGGTTTCGTAGAGCAGCACCGGCGTGGCGATGTCCGCATCCCAGACATCATGACGGACCACCTGGTAGTACCAGCGCCGTTCGCCGGTCTCGACGTCGAGGGCGACGACCGAGGCGGTGAACAGGTTGTCGCCTTTGCGGATTTCGCCGCCGAACATCGGGACCGGATTGCCGGTTGAAAAGTAGACCATCCCGAGGTCCGGATCGACGGTGCCGTTGAGCCAGACGCCGCCGCCACCGCGTGTCCAGATTGACGAGTCCTGCGGCCACGTGTCATGGCCGAACTCACCGGGACGCGGCACGATGAAAAAGGTCCAGAGCTTCTCGCCGGTGGCTGCATCGAGCGCCACGATGCGGCCCTGCCCGCCGGCGTCGCCGTTGGCGACGCCGACGAAGACCCTCCCGTGCGCCTGCAGCGGTGCCGTCGTGACGATCTCGCCGCTTTCTCGCGGCACGCTGCCGACCGGTGTGACCCACGCGAGCTCGCCGGTGTCCCGGCGGAGCCCGATGACGTCCGCGCTGCGGAGGCCGACGAAGACGAGGTCCTCTCCCAGACCGACACCTTGCCAGGA
>CAYXZP010000115.1:0-3148 GCA_964469485.1 uncultured Myxococcales bacterium
CGCGCGGCGGCCGCAGGCCGATTCTTCCCTCAGCCCGGCCGGATCGAGCCTCTCGATCGCGCGTGTGGCGCCGGCATCGAGTCGGCAGGCCGTGTCGTAGTCGTAGTAGTGACTCAAGTCCGAACTAATAAGGACAAGCGTTTCGGGGCCTCCCCAAACAATGTCGAGGACCTCGGCGACCTCTTCGGCCGGGGCCTCGCCGACCACGAGCGGAACGATGCTGAACTCGTCGAGCACGGCCTGAAGAAAGGGCAAATGGACCTCGAGGCTGTGCTCGAACTCGTGGGCCGGGTCAGAGGCGCTTAGCTGCGGCAGCTCGAGCAGGCGGGCCACGGCCCCGGTGTCGACCGGCACATTGCCGAACGGTGTCGAGAACAGCTCGGCCTCGGGCACGGCAAGACCGCGAAGCGCGACGCGGTGGGCCGGACCGATCAGGACCACCCGCCGTATGGTCTCGCGGGCGGCCTCGAGCCGCACGTAGGCGGCGGCCGCGATGGGGCCGGAGTAAACATAGCCGGCGTGCGGAACGATAACGGCTTTTGGCGCTCGGTCGGGGGGGCCGGCCTCGCTCGCCGGCTCGCGAGCCCGTGCAGCATCCAAATACTTGCCCACAACGCGCGCCAGCTCGCGGGCGCCACGCGGGTAGAAAGTGCCGGCAACGGCCGGCAGCCGGACCCTGGCCATGGCCATGGTATAAGGCCCGTCCCGTCCAATGCGCAAACCGCTTGACTGCGGCCCCTCAGAGGGCCGATGCTTGGCCCGTGGAACTCTCGCTCGCCGACCCCTCGGTTGTGGCCACCCGCCACTGGCACCGGCTAGAGGACGGGCGCGTCCAGTGCGACCTGTGCCCGCGCGAGTGCCGGCTGGCCGAGGGCCAGCGCGGCCTTTGTTTCGTACGGGCCAGGCTCGACGACCGCATAGTGCTTACCACCTACGGACGCTCCTCGGGCTACTGCGTCGATCCCATCGAGAAGAAACCCCTCAACCACTTCCTGCCCGGCACGCCGGTACTCAGCTTCGGCACGGCCGGGTGTAACCTGACCTGCAAGTTCTGCCAAAATTGGGACATCTCGAAATCGCGGGAGACCGACACGCTGGCCGACCAGGCCCCGCCCGAGCTGATCGCGCGCGCGGCCCGGCAGTTGGGCTGCCGCTCGGTGGCCTTTACCTACAACGACCCGGTGATCTTCATGGAATATGCCATCGACACGGCCCTGGCCTGCCGCGCCGAGGGCGTAAAGACCGTGGCCGTTACGGCCGGCTATATCTGCGAAGGCCCCCGCCGCGAGTTCTTCGACCACATGGACGCGGCCAACGTCGATCTCAAGGCTTTCACCGAAGACTTTTATCAAAAGACCTGCAGCGGCTCGCTCGCCAACGTCCTCGAGACGCTTGTCTATCTAAAGGAAGAGACCGAGGTCTGGTTCGAGGTGACCACCCTGTTGATCCCGGGCGCCAACGACTCGGACGAAGAGCTGGAAGCGGCCGCCCGCTGGTTCGCCGAGAACCTGGGGCCGGATGTTCCCTGGCACTTCACGGCCTTCCACCCCGACTACCGAATGATGGACCGGCCGGCCACGCCGCCGGCCACGCTCACGCGGGCGCGTGAGATCGCCTGCCGGCAGGGCCTCAGGTTCGTCTACACCGGAAACGTCCACGACGAAGCGGGCGGCTCGACCTACTGCGCGGGCTGCGGCCGCACCCTAATCGGGCGCGATTGGTACCGGCTCACAGAGTACGGACTCGGCCCGGACGGCCGCTGCCTGGACTGCGGCGCCCCGTGCGCGGGGCTGTTCGAACGGGCGGGCCCCGGCCGCTGGGGTCCCAAGCGGCAACCGGTACGGCTGGCCGACTTCGCGGCCTAGCGCGGGCGTCCTAGCGCGGGCGAAAGACGAGGAAATACTGGTAGGGCAAAAGCTCGGGCGCCCCGGCTAGTTGGAAACCGGCGATCTCCATCTCCTCCAAGACCTGGCTGCGGGCAAGCTTGTGGTCGAGCTTGGGGCCCACCGGCAGCGGGCGCTTTTGCCATTCGATGATGGCGATACGCCCGCCTTCCTTTAGAGCCGGGCGCAGGCGGTCCAAATACTCGCGGCGGCGGTCGAGGTGGTGGTAGGTGTTTACCAGCAGCACCAGGTCGAGGCCGGCCCGCGGCAGGCGCGCGCGGTCGAAGGACGTAAGCGTCGGGACGACGTTGGCCGTTCGCTCGGCCTCGGCACGCTCGAGCATGAAGGCGACCAGATTGGGTTCGGTCTCGAGGGCGAAGACGCGGCCCTTCTCCCCCACCGCTCCCGAGAGATAGCGGTTGAAGTAGCCCGTGCCCGCGCCGACATCGGCCACGGCCATGCCCGCGGCCAGTCCGAGGGCAGCAACGACCTCGGCCGGCCTTTGCCAGCGGTCGCGCTCGGGATCGTCGAAGACGCGGCGCCAGTGGGCGACATCGTCGAAGGGGTGGCGGCTGGTGGCCGAGAAAAGCTCGGGCCGGACGGCTTCATTCGCCGGCGGCTCGGCGGCAAAGCTGGCCGGCGATGTGGCCAGCAAGAGGGCTACCACTAGCGCCGCTGCCGGCATCAGTCCTCGACCGCCACCTCGAAACGCTCGAAGTAAAAATCGAATCGACTGCGTAGTTCGGCCGCACTCACCCCGAAGTCACCTTCTAAGTCATAGACCACGCGCCCGTGCTTGCCGCGCGGATGGCGGTCGATGAAATCGGTCATAACACCACGAGCCTCGTCGCCAAGGTCGAGACCGGCCTTTTGGTAGATGCGCGCCACGGTTCCCATATCGTCGGCCATAAATCGGTCGAAAGGCACGTCGATGCTGCGGTCTTGGGGCAGCAGGTCGCGGTCCCTGACGCAGGCACCGAGCAGATGTTCGATACGGTCGCTCCAGTACTCGATGAGGCCCCGGCAGTCGACGCTCCTGCGGTTAACCCTTTGGCCGTAGGCCAGCATGGTGACGGTAGAACGGATGACGGCGACCGGGTCGCGGTGTGTGACCACCACCGTGGCATCGGGAAACACCTCGGTCAGCACGGGAATCTGTTCGAGATGCTGGGGGCACTTGAGTACCCAGCGCGGCGCAAGCCCCCCGGCCGGCGCAGCGCCGTCGCGGGCCTGAAGTATGCCGAGCACACGTTTCATATAACGGT
>CAYXZP010000116.1:0-2796 GCA_964469485.1 uncultured Myxococcales bacterium
TGGTCGTCGACCATGCGCGCCTGGGCCTTTGAGGTTGAGGAGGTGGGGTGAGGGTCAGTAGGCTTTATCGCGGCGTGCTGCAGTGAGCATAACCACGCGCCGTTCTTTCCCATCTACCGTGTAGAAAAACCGCCACGATGCGGTCCGGTAACGCCAGGTTTCGGGCTGCCCGGCGCATTGTGAGGATGTCACGTCTGAAGCGCCCGGTCTCCTGGATAGTGTCGGGGAGTCCTGGGCGTTCGCTCAGGCACCGTTTGGCCAGCCGGGGGTTGCTGGGCTAGTGTCCGGCAACGCAGCCTTCCGTTTAGGCGTCACGAGTGAAAGACCCCGGACTTCGGATTTACACCAGCAACCGCCTCGAGACACTGGCCGAGCATCTGGTCGATGGCCTGAGGGCGGACCCGCTTGCGCCGCTTCGTTCCGAATACATAGTCGTCCAAAGCCAGGGCATGTGGCGCTGGCTGACCCTGCATCTGGCCGACCGGCTCGGCATTGCCGCCAGCCTCAAGATGCCCTTTCCGGCCAGCTTCTGCCGCCGTCTGGCCGAGGATGTTCTTAGCGGGCCTCATGCCAGCGGCCCCCAGGCTACCGGCTCACGGGCCGCCGACCCGGTCTCTCTTGCCCGCGACCGCTCATCGGCGTTCGACACCGACAACATGGCCTGGCGCATCTTTCGGTCGGTCAGCCTGCGGTTAGGTGACGAAGAGTTCGCACCGCTGAGGACCTATTTGGCCGCCGACCCCGAAGGCCGCAAGCGTTACCAATTGGCCGTTCGCGTGGCCGCGCTCTTCGACGACTACCAGACCTACCGGCCCGAGATGCTTGCGGCTTGGGAGGGCGGCGAGGCGGTGGCCGACAACGCCCCGTTGCCGCAGCACGCAGCCTGGCAGTCCGCCCTCTGGCGCGAGATAGCCGTGGCGGCCGACGACCGTGACGAAATACACCTGGCGGCCGCATACCGGCACCTAACCGAGCGGCTGGCCGGGGACGGCCGTCCCGAGGGTCTGCCGGCGCGCTTGTCCGTGTTTGCGGTCACCAGCATGGCCCCGGTGTTCCTAGAGATACTCGAGGGCCTTTCCCGCTTCATTCCAGTGTCGGTCTATGTGGTCAGTCCGACCTGGCATTTCTGGGGACACATCCGTTCCGAGCGCGACCAGGCATGGCTAAGGAACCGCTACGAGGCCGGCCGCCGCCTTATCGATGAGGAAAACGCCCACGAGGACGAAGGCAACCCATTACTTGCCGCCTTCGGACGACAGGGCCGCGAGCTCTTTAATATGTTGCAGCATGCTGACGATACTGGCTCGGCCTGGCAGGAGTTGGAGTTTGAAAGACCCGACGACAGGACAGTTTTGGGCAGCATTCAGGCCGATGTCTTCGAGCTTGTCGCGGGCGGACCGGGGACGGAAATCGCAGAGGGCGATCGTTCTTTCGAGGTTCACGTGTGTCATTCGCCGATGCGCGAGATGGAGGTGTTGCGCGACCAGCTGCTCGAAGCCTTCGACGGTGACCCCACGCTTCGCCCTCACGATGTTCTCGTTTTGGTTCCCGACATCGCCCGTTACGGGCCCTACATCCGTGCGGTGTTTGGTGTTGAACACGAGGGAACCCCGCAGATTCCAATCAGCATCGCCGACCTCAGCATTGGTCAAGAACGACCTTTGGCTGGAGCGGTCATGGCTATTCTTTCGCTGGTGGGGGCCAGGGTGACGGTCCCCGAGGTGCTCGACCTGCTTGAGACCCGGCCCTTGAGGCGCGCATTCGGCATCCGTGGCGACGAGATAACGCACATCCGCGAATGGATGAGCGAGACCAACACACGCTGGGGCATGGACGCCGAACACCGGCAGACCATGTTCGGCCTGCCCGCAGGCCTGGAGGCCAACACCTGGCGCGCCGGCATCGACCGTCTGCTGATGGGTTATGCAACCGGTGAGGTCGAGGGTCTGGCCGCCGGCATTCTTCCTTACGCCTCGTCTGCGGCCGACGCCGCTCTTATAGGCAACCTGGCTCATTTCACCGGCCGCCTGTTCGCGCGCTTGCGCGAGATGGAACAGCCGCGAAGCTTTGCGGCCTGGGGCGGGTTGCTAGAGGACCTGCTCAAGGAGTTCTTCGATATAGACCTGCGCGAGGAGGATGCCGAGGCCCAGGAGCGCGCGTTACAAGCCGTCCGTGACGAGGTCTCTCATCTCTCGCGTGCCGGCGACGAAGAGGCGGTTTCTCTGGCCGTCGTGCGTGCCCATCTCGAGACTTGTCTTTCCAACGACAGTTTCGGGCGCGGCTTTATGAGCGGTGCCATCACCTTTGCCGCTCTAAAACCGATGCGGACCATTCCACGTCGCATCGTCTGCGTGGCCGGTCTCGGCGGCGAAGAGTTTCCGAGGCGGCACACCCCGCTGGGCTTCGACCTGGTTGCCGCCGCTCCCCGCCGCGGCGACCGTTCGCTTCGCGACGACGACCGCTACCTGTTTCTCGAGACCATCCTGGCCGCGCGCGAGCGCTTGCTGCTGAGCTATGTGGGCCGCTCAATCAAGGATAACTCGGTCATCGTTCCATCGGTCGTGCTGAGCGAACTTCTAGAACACATCGACCGCGGGTTCCGCTCGCCGAAGGAGGGCGAGGGCGCCCGCGAGGCCCTTACCGTCGAACACCCGTTGCAACCCTTCAGCCCCCGCTACTACGACGGCAGCCATGGCAACGACGGCAGGCTCTTTAGCTATTCACGTGAGAACTGCCAGGCCAGCCGCGCCAGGACCGCCGCCCGGTGTTCGTGGACTACACGCCCATGGGCGCCGA
>CAYXZP010000116.1:2806-3045 GCA_964469485.1 uncultured Myxococcales bacterium
GCCGAAGGAAGGCGAGCGCGCGCGCGGAGCGGTCACCATCGACCACCCGCTGCAGCCGTTCAGTACCCGCTACTACGACAATAGTGATGAGCGGCTGTTCAGCTATTCGCGTGAGAACTGCCGGGCCAGCCGGGCCGGCGCCGCCGTCCGCGAGCAGGCACCGTTCGTCGACGGCGAGCTGCCCGAGCCCGAAGGCGAGTGCGAGGAGATAAGCCTCGACCAGTTGCGCCGCTTCTGGG
>CAYXZP010000117.1:0-2706 GCA_964469485.1 uncultured Myxococcales bacterium
GGCCGGGATCTATGAGGATCACCTCACGCCCCAGATCGGCCGCGCGAAAGGCGGCGGCGTACCCGCCGGGGCCGGCTCCGATGACCACGAGGTCGGCCTTGCTGTCAGTGGAAGCGGCCATCTAGCCGTCCTTATATAATACCGACCAGGCGAGATTCTAAAATCAGGCATTGTTGACAGGCCCGGCGCGGCGGTTAGAGTCGAAGCCGTGGAGCGGTTGGGCCCGAGACAGCGCATGACACGACTGGGCGTCGGACTGGTCTTCCTGGCCGGCTCGGCCGGCCTCGGTGCGCTTGCAGCCGCCCAACTGCCGCTTCTCTGGCTGCTCGTCGCCGTGGGCCTCTGGTTTGCGGCCTCGATGTTCGTCGCCGCCGCTACGGCCTACCCCGGTTGACCGGAAGCGGGAGCCATCCCGAGCCTCCTGTCAGGTAGGCCCATCGACACCATCTGCCGCCCGCTCGAACGGCTCGACCGCATGCTCGAGGGCCGATGAGCGAGGCGGTACGGGTCGACCCCGAGGCCTCCATATATGACCGCCTGGCCGAACGGTGGCCGGCCATCGACTTCGACGAGTTCCACCAGCGGACAGTTCCGGCGCGGCTCGAGGCCGGCAATGCGGCGGTGGCCGCGGCGGCCCTGGCCGGCAAAGCGCCGCTTGCCTTCCGGCTCGAGGACGGCCGGGCCTACAGCTACATCCCCGAGGGCGGCGCTGTCCGCATCGTCGGGGGCGAGGCCGAGGCGGACACGGTCGTCGAGCTGAGCGAGGCGCTGTTCTCGGACTTTGCCAATCAGTTGCGCAGCGGCCCGGGTCTTTTCTACGGCGGCAAGATCCAGGTGCCCGAAGGTTTCGCCAACACCCTGTTCGATTGGGAGCCGGCCATACGTGCCATGTATCACGGCCGCCCCGTCTACGACGCCGCAACGGTCGACCTGCGCGACGCGGGCAGACAGCCGCTCGACCTCGGGCGCGTGTTCACGGGCGACGATGACGACGACGAGATGCGGCACTTCCTCGGCGAGGCCGGTTATCTCAGGGTCAGCGGCGTGTTCACGGGCGACGAGGTGGCCCGCATCAACGAGCTGACCGACGGGTTTGCCGAAACAGCCCGCCCCGGCGACCGTAACTCCTGGTGGGGACGCGACGGCGAGGGCCGCCAGCAGCTCTGCCGGCTTACCTACCTCGGCTCACGCTCACAGGAGCTGGCCCGTATCACCGACGACGCTCGCATCGGGCGCCTGGTCCGGCTCTTCGGCAAAGGCGACCAACGGACCGCCCACGACCGGCTCGACGGCGCCGCCGTAATCCTGAAGGTGCCGGGCATAGTCGAGGGGCTGGCCGACCTGCCCTGGCATGTGGACTGCGGGCTCGGGGGGCACCCGGTCATGTGCACCACACTTCAGATAAGCCTGCTGCTCGGAGCGGCCAACGCGGACACCGGCAACCTGCGCGCGATGGCCGGCTCGCACCGGGGCTCGTGCAATGTGGCGGCCTGGGACGCCGACGTAGAGGGTCCGGCCGTGGTCGATCTGAACGGCCAGCCGGGCGACTGCCTGCTGCACCTCAGCGACACGCTGCACACCGCCCCACCGCCTCGCGGCGAGGGTCCCTTTAGACGGTCCTTTGTAAGCTCCTACCACCGGCCGGAGCTGTTGGAGATCATTGGCCCGGGTCAGGCCTTCAACGACATAATCGCCGGCCGCGAGGACGGCATGGTGGGGGCGCTTTAGTCGAGTTCGGCTGCGACGGTGTCCATCGCGACCTTGAGGCCGTCGGCCTCGGCAATGAGCAGGGCCTTCTCGCCGTCGGTGATCCGCCCGCGCTTGGCATAGCTGGCCAGCCGGGAGTTTACCCTGGGAATGCTGGCCGAGACCCTGGCGATACGCCGCTTGGCCCGGTCAGCGCGGTCGAGAAGGATGGCGCGCTGTGCCTGGTTCATGCGCTTGGCCATGCGCAAAAAGGGACGCGCCAAGCGCCGGCCGCTCAGCCGCCCGCCGTTAGGCTGAATGGTCTTGGCGTAACCGGCCGTCTGATAGGCCGCACACACGATGTATTCGAGACTGCCAGTGGCCATCGGGCACTGGCAGACATCCCCTACCCCGTTGACATCGACGTCGGATTGGCTGGCGTTGGCATCACCGGGGCAGTTGTCGCAGACATCTCCGCGGCCGTCGCTGTCGGCGTCGGCGTCCGTCGGATCGGCATCGGCCGGACATAGGTCGCACTCGTCACCAACGCCGTCACCGTCCGCGTCGTCGCGTCCGCCCGTGACGCCCGCACACAGATCGCAAACATCGCCGACACCGTCGGCGTCCGTGTCGGCGTTGGAGGCGTCCGCATCGGCCGGACAGAGATCGCAAAGGTCGCCGACGCCATCGGCGTCAGCATCGGCCTGGTCGGGATTGGCAACCCCCCCGGAAGTGTCGCCGCAATCGACGGTGATACTTACAGCGGCGTTAGCGCCGCCCTCCACGTCGTCGATAGTAATGGTAAAATCCTCGCTTGCGGGAACGCCGGCCCCCGGCTCAAAGGCGCAGGTCGCGACCTCGGCAGGCACAGCGACCCCGGACAGGCTGATATGGGCCTGCAGTAACTGCTCTTCGGTATCCTGGTCATTGAACACAGACAGGAACCACGCAGCCGCCGCCGTGCAATCCACCTCAGCGCCGCTCCCGGTGAACTCGCCGCCCGTCTGGCTGTAATCGACC
>CAYXZP010000117.1:2716-2978 GCA_964469485.1 uncultured Myxococcales bacterium
ATGGCAGCTGTGGCCGAGCCCGCGCAGTTGTCACAGGCATCATCGATACCGTCGCCGTCGCCGTCGCCTATGTCGGCGTCGGCCGGACAGCTATCGCAGGAATCCCCGAGCCCGTCGGCGTCTGCGTCGGCCTGGTCCGGGTTGGCCACCCACGGACAGTTGTCCGCATCATCGGCGGTGCCGTCCCCATCGACGTCGCCGTCGCAGAGGTCGCCGATGCCGTCATCGTCGGTGTCGTCCTGGGCGGCATTGATGTCATCAG
>CAYXZP010000118.1:0-2963 GCA_964469485.1 uncultured Myxococcales bacterium
CGCAGAAGACCCGCAAGCAAAAGCGCAATCTTCGTAAGTCGGCCCAGGTCTCGGCTTCGAATGCCAGGGCGGTACGCCGTCTGCTGCCGAACGGCTGAGCTTGAAGGAGGTTGGAAAGTGCCCAGGGTAACCAGAGGAACCAAAGGAAGACGCCGGCGAAACCGGACCCTGAAACAGGCAAAGGGTAACGTCGGGGGGCGCAAGCTTTACCGGCAGGCCCGCGAGACCGTAGAGAAGGGGCTGGTCTATGCCTACCGTGACCGTCGAGTGCGCAAGCGAGATTTCCGCCGCTTATGGATCGTGCGGATCAACGCGGCGGCAAGGGCGGAGGGCCTGACCTATGCGGGTCTCATGCACGGTCTCAAGCGCGCGGGCGTCGAGATAGACCGCAAGGTGCTGGCCGAGATGGCCGTCAACGAACGCGACGCGTTCCGCCAGTTGGTCGAAGTGGCCAAGGCGGAGCCGGCCGCGTAGACCGGCCGCGTGCCTTCGCTCGTCGAACGGCTCGAGCGGGCCGCGACCGCGGCGCTCGAGCGTATATCGGAGGCCGCGGACGACCGGGCCCTAGAGAAGGCCCGTGTCGCCGCGCTCGGCAAGAAGGGGGAGTTGACCGCCATCTTGCGCGAGCTTGTCTCCCTGCCCGCCGGTGAACGTCCGGCCGCCGGAGAGGCGGCCAACCGGGCCAAGGTCCGTTTACAAGAGGCCATAGCGGAGCGCGGCGCGGAGTTGTCGGGGCGGCACAGAAGCGCCGAGCTTGGACGCCGGCAGGACGACATCACGTTGCCGGCCTTCGGACAGCCCTCGGGCCACCGCAACCCGCTCACGAGCGCGATGGACGAGGCCTGCGAGGTCTTGCGTTCCTTGGGTTTCAGCGTGGTCGAGGGCCCGGAGATCGAGGACGACCGTCACAATTTCGAGGCCTTGAACATTCCGGCCGACCACCCGGCCCGTGACATGCAGGACACCTTCTTCGTTGCCGGTGGCGGGCTGCTCAGAACCCACACCTCACCGGTGCAGATCCGTGTCATGGAAGCCCAACAGCCGCCGCTCATGGTGATCGCGCCCGGCGCGGTCTACCGGATCGATGACGACGCCACCCACTCGCCGATGTTCCATCAGATCGAAGGCCTCCTGGTCGACCGCGATGTGAGCTTTGCCCACCTCAAGGCCGTTCTGTCCGGGTTCCTTCACGCGTTCTTCGGTGACTCGGTCGCGGTGCGCTTTCGCCCCAGTTACTTTCCCTTCACCGAACCCAGCGCCGAGACCGACATCGGCTGCGTGATGTGCTCGGGCCGTGGAGGCAACTGCCGTGTCTGCAAGGGAAGCGGCTGGTTGGAGATACTGGGCTGCGGCATGGTCCACCCCGCCGTCTTCGAACAGGTCGGTTACGACCCGGAGACCTACTCGGGGTTCGCCTTCGGCATGGGCGTAGAGCGTCTGGCCATGCTCAAGTACGGGATAGACGACATAAGGTTGTTCTACGGCGGGGACCTGCGCTTCCTCGGGCAGTTCTGAGGCGCAACGGGGCACCATGCGTCTATCGTTGAGCTGGCTTTCGGACTACCTGGACGCCGTGCCCCCGCCGTCCGAACTGGCCCGAAGCCTGACTATGTCGGGGCTCGAGACCGAGGTCGTGGGCCGCCCGGCCGAAGGTCTCGAGGGCAAGCTCGTTGTCGTTCGCATCCTCGAGGTGGCCGTGCATCCGAACGCCGATCGGCTTTCCCTGTGCCGTGTCGACGACGGTTCCTCCGTCCACGAGATAGTTTGTGGCGCCGACAACATGGAGGCCGGCGACCTCGGGGTCCTGATCCGTCCCGGCGGGAAACTGCCGGGCGGAACAAAGGTCAACAAGGTCCGCATCCGCGGAGTCGAATCGGCCGGCATGCTCTGCTCGGAGGCCGAATTGGGGATCTCCGACGAATCGGCCGGCATCATCATAGTCACGGCCGGTGAACCGGGAGACTCGGGGGTCGAACTGCTCGGGCTCGACGAAACCGTCATCGAGGTGGCCGTGACACCCAACCGTGGGGATTGCCTCAGCGTGCGTGGCCTGGCTAGGGAAGCAGCCGCCGTGTGTGGCCTCGGGCTCAAGGCTCGTTTCGCCGAGAGGAGCATGCGGCCGACAGGGGCTCCGGACATTCCCGTCACGATCAAGGACGGGGAAGCCTGCCCCATGTATCGCGGGCTTCTCGTCGAGGGTCTCAGCCCGGGGCCGTCGCCCCCCTCGCTGGCCAAGCGTCTGTCGGTGGCGGGTTTGCGCCCGGTCAATAACATCGTCGACGTAACCAACCTCTTGCTCGTCGAGCTCGGCCAGCCGCTGCATGCCTTTGACGCGGACCGTATCGAAGGGGGCGCCCTGACGGTGCGTACCCTGGAGGGCGCCGGCAAGTTCAAGGCACTCGACGACCAGCAGTATCAACTGGCCGCGGGGGATCTCGTCATCGCGGACGGCCAGGGGCCGGTCGCGTTGGCCGGTATAATGGGCGGGCAGCGCGCGGCGGTGGGCGAGCAAACCCGGCGCGTGTTCCTCGAGAGCGCCTACTTCGACCCCGTCACGGTGCGCAGAAGCTCGCGACGGCTCGGTCTCGTGTCCGAGTCCTCCTATCGCTTCTCCCGCGGCGTCGATCCCGCGATGGTGGAGGAGGCCATGCTCAGGGCGGCCGCCATGCTCACCGAGCTGACCGGTGGCCGGGCCGGCGGCGGCATCGCCGAGGCGGGCAAGGGACCGGCCCGCCCCGAGAGGATCACGCTGCGCAAAGCTCGATTGGCGGCGGTGCTGGCCGAGGATGTCGGTCTAGAAGACATCTGTTCGATCCTGTCCGCACTAGGACTCGGCGTCGAGGCCGGCGAGGATGCGATTCGGGTCGATGTGCCCAGCCACCGCCACGATCTCCTCGGCGAGATCGATCTCATCGAGGAGATCGCGAGGGTGCGCGGTTATGAGCGGATTCCGTCGGTGTGGC
>CAYXZP010000119.1:0-2628 GCA_964469485.1 uncultured Myxococcales bacterium
CATACCGGCTCGTAGTACTCCGGACAGAAGTCGGGCGCCGGCTGGCAGTGCCCTGCGGCCCCGGCGTCGCAATGTCCCGGTGGGGCCTCGCAGAAACTGCCTTCATCGCAGTCGGGACCATCACCGCCGCAACCTTCTATGCAGGGGCCCCAATGGTCCAGGCGCATGCCGTTGGCCATCAGCGCGCATTCGTTGCCGTAGGTCTCGCCGTCACAGCCACAGACCGGCTCCTCCCAATCCCCGCAGTCGTCGGGAACCGGGATACATATGCCTTCGTTTGCCACCGCGTCACAGTGACCCTCGAGCCCGATACATACCGTCCCCTCGGGGCACTCATTGCCGCTGTCGCCGCCACAAAAATTGACGCAGGGGCCCGGGTGGCGAAACCCGACACGCTCGGCGCGCCGGTCGCAGTCATTGGCGTAGGTTTCGCCGTCACAGCCACAGACCGGGTCGAACTCGTCGGTGCAGACCTCGGGAACCTCGATGCAGACGCCGACCTCGGTGTCCTCCTCGCAATGACCGGGGGATGGGTCGCAGAAGAACTCGCCCTCGCAGGGCGTGGCCGAGCAACCCCCACAGCTCTCGTGCTGCTCGGAGTCCTGACCGTGGATGCGGCGCAGCATGGGGTCGACGGTCTCGGCCACCATGCAAAGGACGCAGTCGACGATGGCCGCATCGCTCGTCAGGTTCTGGTCGCAGCGGCCCGAGGGATCGGGGCAGGCCGCGCCGAGGCCCATCGTGTCCGAGTCCACACCGGCACAGGACGAGGCCAGCTTGCGCTCGCTCTTGTTCCTGAGACGGGTCAGCTTGCCGTCGAGAGTGGCCTTGTCACATCTGGCCGAGCCGTCGCAGCGGCCGATCTGTTTGAGGCGCTTCTTGGCAAAAGAGCCGCTGACCTTGGTGATGGCCTTCTTGCATTTGGCCTTGTCCGCCTCGGCGCCAGCCGGCGCCGCAAGAAGAACGGCAAGTGACAGCGCGATCAGCCCGAGCAGTTTGAGGAAACTTCTTCCCTGTTCTCGCATGGTTTTCTCCCGCCGCATTACGCGGACCCGGTCCACTGGCGCACGGCATCCTTTGCCTCGGCGGCGTCACCGTCGTCGAGTTGGCGCCCCTGCCAGGTGAACTCGAGGGTGACCCGGTTGGGGTCTTGAAAATAGATGGACTGCCAGGTGCCGTCCTGGTGGTCGACGGGACCGGCAACCGCCAGACCCTCGCCTTCGAGCCTGCCCTTCCAGGCCAGCAGCTCTTCGTGCGAGTCCAGGTTGAAGGCGACATGGCGAACCCAGATCGGCAGATCATCGGCCGGCGGCTCACTGGCGCTGCGGACGTCGAAGAAAGCGATACACTCGCCAGCGCCGGTCTCGAAGAAGGTGTGAAGGGTGGGCCCGTGGCCATCGCCGGACTCCTCGGCCTCGATACGCACCGCACCGGCGAGCCGGAAGCCGAGGATCTCGGTGTAGAACCTTACCGTGGCGGCGGTATCAAAGGTGGGATAGGCGACGTGGTTGAGGGTCCCGGCCGGTTTGGGTCCGTCCACTTTTCTGCTCCGGGCAGCGAGGGTACTCCCCCGCGGCGGTCCTGACAAGGCACGGCGTGTCAAAAGGGCCAGAGCAGGCGATGCCACCATTTGCGCTTGAGGCGCTTCTCGCAACGGGCCAGCTGGGTGCGGTAGGTCTCAGCGCGCGAGCGCACGCGCGCGGCCACGTTCATCAGCCAGGGCTTGGCCAGATAGCTCTTGCGCTTATAGCCGCCGTGACCTTCGTGGTAAGCCAGGTACAGAGAGTAGGCATCCTGTTTTGAGATCCCGCAGCTACGACGGCTTCGTTCCCCGTACCAACCGATGAAGTCGACCGCGTCCCCGAAGTCGTCACGGTCGGCCCCCCGGCGGCCCGTTGACCGAATGTACGACTCCCAGGTCTCGTTGGTGGCCTGGGCGTAACCGGTCGCGCTCGAGGGCCTCGGGCCGAGCAAAAACAGGAAGCGCCACTTGCGCGGAGGTTTGGCATTGTGGACGAACTTCGACTCCTGGTGGACGATGGCCAGCTGTACGTGGATTGGTACGCCCCAGCGCCGGTATGACTTGGCCGAGTCGCGATACCAGCCGCGCTGGGCGTCGAAGATCGCACAACTGTTGGTCAGGTTCGGTGGCGGCTTGGGGGCGCAGCCGGCCAGGCCGACGCCGAGCGCGGCGGCAAACAACAAGGCCCCCCACTGCCGGCCCGCAGACATCGGACAATGATGCGGGAAAAGTGGCCGGGCTTCGAGCCTGACGGTCAAAAACGCCCATGAAAAACGGCCGGCCCCCGAAGGGACCGGCCTGTAGAAAATCCGGCAGCGTCCTACTCTCCCACGCGCGAAGCGTAGTACCATCGGCGCTGGAGGGCTTAACTTCCGTGTTCGGGATGGGAACGGGTGTGACCCCTCCGCCATGGCCACCGGAAAGCGTGTGCCCACGGGGGCACCTATGCGGTGACAATCGCGATATTCGGGTGACCGGAGACGGATCGAGACGTTGCTCACTGAAAATGGAGATCAAGCCTCACGACCGATTAGTACCGGTTAGCTTCACGCATTACTGCGCTTCCACACCCGGCCTATCAACGTGGTGGTCTTCCACGGCTCTCA
>CAYXZP010000120.1:0-2548 GCA_964469485.1 uncultured Myxococcales bacterium
GGGTTGGGTTCCTTACTACTATTATCACCGTGCCCTGAAGCAGCTGGACGCGCTGCCTGCGTGGTGTGAAGTCGGCTACGATTTTGACTGTCTATTGCGGAAAGCGTAGAGGTCGTCGCGCCGTCTGAACACATGAATCCGTTGACACACGGCGTCGTTGCTGCCATTCGGGGACGCCGGTCTGCCTATGCCCGCGCTAGTTTGTAAGTCAAGGACTACCAATCCTAAGGCGTGTCCTCACTAAGGCTGGTCGGTCGGCTTCCACTCACGTGCGAGGCTTTGGGCTTCGGCGATTTGTTCAGGAGTCATCTCTGTCGCGACTGAGTCTCTGTTTTGGGCGGCATCGGAGGACCGTGGCGCGGCAAGGCTGAACCACATGTAAGCGGTGACGTTGTCCTGCTGGACACCTTGGCCGGTGGCATAGCTGACTCCCAGGTTCAGCTGGGCCACGATGTCGCCCTGGTCTGCGGCGAGCTGGTACAACCGGACGGCTTCGGCGTAATTCTGGGGAACGCCGCGGCCTGCGGCATACGCCACCCCGAGGTTGGCTTGCGCTCGAGGTAGCCCCCGGTCGGCCGCCTGGCGAAACCAGTGCGCTGCCTCGGTGTCGTCCTGTGGGATGCCGCGACCTTCGGCATACGCTGCCCCGAGGTCCAACTGCGCTTGGGCGATCTGATCGGCTGTCATCTCCTTTGCCAGCGCATCGCGCGCTTCGATAGCACCGGGGACTTGTGCGGCGGCGAGGCTGAGCCACACGTGAGCGGCCACTCGGTCTTGCGCGACACCCTGGCCTTGGGCATACATCCGGCCGAGGTTGGTCTGCGCGTCGGGGTTGCCTTGGTCGGCGGAGAGCCGAACCCACCGTGCCGCTTCGGCGGCGTCCCGCGGGACGCCGCGGCCCTCGGCATATGCAAACCCCAGGTAATACTGCGCGTCGGGGTGTCCCTGGTTGGCGGCAAGGCGGAACCAGCCGATGGCTTGGGCATCGTCTTGCGGGACGCCGCGACCTTCGGCGTATGCGAACCCGAGGTTGGCCTGCGCCGGCGCGTGTCCCTGGTCGGCGGCGAGGCGGAACCAGCGGATGGCCTCGGTATTGTTTTGTGGAACGCCGCGGCCTCCGGCATACGCTGTTCCGAGGTTGGCCTGAGCTTGGGCGAGCCCCTGGTCAGCGGCGAGCTGTATCCACCGAACGGCCTCGGCGTCGTCTTGTGGGACGCCACGACCGACCATATACATCAGTCCCAGTTGGTCCTGAGCTTGGGCGAGCCCCTGGTCGGCCGCGAGCCGTATCCACCGGACCGCCTCGGTGTCGTCCGGCGGTACGCCTCCGCCGGACAGATACATCATCCCAAGCTGGCCCTGCGCGATGGCGTGTCCCTGGTCGGCCGCGAGTTGTAACCACCGAACGGCCTCGGCATCGTCCTGTGGGACACCGCGCCCTTCACCGTATGCGAACCCGAGGTTGGCCTGCGCTTCGGCGAGCCCCTGGTCGGCCGCGAGGCGGAACCAGCGGGCTGCGTCGGCATAATCCTGCGGAACGCCCCGCCCGACCATGGACATCATGCCGAGCTGGTGCTGCGCGATGGGGTGCCCCTGGTCTGCGGCGAGTCGATGCCACCGAACGGCCTCGGTGTCGTCCTGTGGGACGCCACGGCCCCCCGCGTAGGCCACTCCGAGGTTAGCCTGGGCTTCGGCGAGCCCCTGGTCGGCCGCGAGCCGTACCCACCTGGCGGCTTCAGCGTGGTCCTGTGGGACGCCGCGGCCCCCGGCATACATCATGCCGAGCTCGCCCTGCGCTGTGGCGAGCCCCTGTTCGGCTGCGAGCCGGACCCACCGGACGGCTTCGACAGCGTCTTGCGGGACACCCCGACCTTCACTGTGGATCAACCCGAGGTTGAACTGCGCTTCGGCGTTCCCTCGCTGGGCGGCACGGTGGATGGCTTCGAGGTCCTGCGCCGGTGAGCAAGCCCAGAAACTGACAAGGAGAGCGCGACTAATGGTTAAGGAGACGCTCCGGGCAGCCGGGACGAGAGACAGCATCAATGGGGTCGCCTCGCCTTGGACACAGCTGTAGACGGTGTTGCTAACGTTCCGGCGCTGCTCTCAGCTCGGCTGCGACTGGTGTCACGGAGCCCTTCTTGTGGCGACTGTGCTTCCTGCTGGAACCGGGCGAGGTGAGCACGGTCCACCGCGAAGGCGCTTGTGAGGTTCGTGGGGGCGACATCGTGGTCGAACCGAGTGGCGGCTGCTAGCCAGAACGGCCTCATCGCGCATGCACCGATACGAGTGGTCACATTGAGGTGTCCGAGGCGGGTGCGGGAACTCAGGGGCATTCGAGTCTGAAATACCTGAGCAATTGTAACAAAAACAGCGACCTAGGCCGACGTGCTGAGACGAGAACCTGCCAGAGGCGCGGTAGTTGGTTTACTGCGTCGGTGTCTACTCCCGAGCACCGCGTGGAGTTCTTGCGACTTAGGGGCTGCGCGACGACCACATCCCGGGTTTTCGCTTCCCCGTTGGCGTCTTCACGAGGCAGCTCGCTCATGGG
>CAYXZP010000121.1:0-2140 GCA_964469485.1 uncultured Myxococcales bacterium
AACGCCGACTGGCACGAGAAGTACACGCTGCCCTCGCTGTGGGACTACTACCAGCCGTCGCGCCGGGCGCACGGCTCATACTGGTTTTACTGGACAAGCTGGGACGAGATCGCCTGGAAGAACTTCTACCGAGTGTGGATGCAGTTCCTCGACGAGTACAAGGATCGCGGCGGCAAGGTGACCACCGGCTCCGACAGCGGCTTCATCTACCAACTCTACGGCTTCGGCTACATCCTCGAGCTGGAGATGCTCCAGGAGGCCGGCTTCCACCCGCTCGAGGTCATCCGGGCGGCGACTATGCACTCGGCAATGGAGATCAACAAGCCACGCGCCTGGGCCGACCGGCTCAAGGTCGGCCTCGTACGTCGCGGCTATCTGGCCGATATGATCCTCGTGGATGAAAACCCACTCGAGAACCTCAAGGTTTTCTACGGCACCGGCGCCGTGAAGCTCATGGACGACGGCACGGTGGCACGGGTCGGCGGTATCAAGTACACGATCAAGGATGGCATCGTGTATGACGCCGAGAAGCTGCGGGCCGATGTCCGTGACATGGTGGCGAAGGCAAAGATAGAGCGCGCCATGGAAACTACCGCTGGCCAGGAGTAATCGTCATGCCCGAGATGATGCGCGCGGTCTGGTTCGAACAATTCGGTGCGGCGGCGGAGGTACTCGACGTCGGCGAGCTGGAAGCGCCGCAGCCTGAAGCCGGCGAGGTGCGGGTTCGCATTGCGGTCTCTGGCGTGAACCCGGTCGATGTGAAGCGACGCCTTGGCGGCCGCGGCGCAAGCCAAGGTTCACGGGTGGTGCCACATTTCGACGGTGCCGGCACCATCGAGTCGGTCGGCGACGGCGTGCCTGAGTTCCGCCTGGGCGAACGGGTCTGGGTGTACGAGGCGCAGTACGAACGCGCCTTCGGAACCGCCGCCGAGCTCGCGGTGGTGGCTTCCGATCTCGCCGTACCCTTGCCCGACGTCGCCGACTTCGACGCCGGCGCCTGTCTGGGCATCCCCGCGCTCACCGCACACCGCTGCGTGTTCGCCGACGGGTCGGTGGCCGGGCAGACGGTGCTGGTGACGGGAGGGGCCGGAGCAGTGGGCCATTACGCGGTCCAGTTCGCCAAGCTCGACGGTGCGACGGTCATCGCCACCGTGAGCAGCGACGACAAGGCCGAGCTAGCACTCCAAGGTGGCGCCGACCACGTGGTGAACTACCGCACCGAAGACGTCGCTGAGCGCCTCAGCGAGCTCGCCGGCGCGTCCGGGCTCGATCGCGTCGTCGAGGTCGAGTTCGGCGGCAACCTTGAGACCAGCATGGCCGCCCTCAAGAACAACGGCGTGATCGCCACCTACGCGTCGCAGGCCAACCCGGAGCCGTCGGTGCCGTTCTACGTCCTGATATACAAGAACATCACGGTGCGGCACGTGCTGGTGTTCGGCATGCCCGGCGACGCCAAGTTGCAGGCGGTCGACGATATCTCACGCTGGCTCGAGGCCGGCCAACTGCGGCACCACCTAGGGCCGCGGTTCAGCCTCGATCAGATCGTGGCAGCACAAGAGGCGGTCGAAGCCGGCGTTTTCGGCAAGGTTCTGGTCGACCTGTAGGGTGTTATCTGGTCGCCGTAGGCCCTACTTGCTCTCGGTGTGGCCATCGACCGCAAGCGCCTGTCCGGAGACGTGGCCACCGGCGTCAGAACAAACAAAAAGGATCATCGCGGCGACGTCGTCCGGCGTCACGAAGGTGCGCAGCGACAACTGCGCCTTCCATTCTTCTCGAACCTCTCGCTCCAAGACATCCCGAGCGGCTGCCTCTGCTGCGATGACACGGTCGATGCGCTCGCCCTCGACGCTGGCCGGGCAGATGGCGTTGACCCGGATGCCGTACGGCCCGAGCTCCATGGCCAGCGTCTTGGTGAAGCCAATGAGCGCCCACTTTGACGCTACGTAGGGCGATCGCCGGACAAATCCGAAGAGGCCAGCGGTCGAGGACATGTTGATGATGGATCCGCCACCGGCTGCCTTCAACAGCGGTACAGCGTGGCGGGCGCAGTGGAACGCACCGTCGAGGTTCACCGAAAGGGTGGCGCGCCAGTCCTCGATCGAGACTTCCTCGACCGGCGCCCCCGGCCCGGCGTTGCCCG
>CAYXZP010000121.1:2150-2521 GCA_964469485.1 uncultured Myxococcales bacterium
TCACCAGGATGTCGACCCCGCCCAGCCCCGCCACCGCCTCTTCAAAAAGCCCTGCTACCTGATCCACGTCAGCCACGTCGGCGCGCGTCGCCCCGAGCCCGGGAAGCTCTTGCGCGGCGCTGGCCAGGGCAGCGTCGTCGATATCGCAGACGTGAACCCTCGCTCCGGCCTCCACGAAGCGTTGGGCGACTACTCGACCGATACCGGACGCCCCGGCAGTAATGATGACCCGCTTGTCGGCGAGATCCGATGGAGTCGACACGCTTGTGTTTCCCCCTTGAGGATGATTAACGGGGCCGCGATGCGGCTCTGCCGCCGGCGCGGGTTTGGCAGCATAACGTAGGGGCACCCTTGTCGTGGCCCTCCTGGGT
>CAYXZP010000122.1:0-2286 GCA_964469485.1 uncultured Myxococcales bacterium
AGATGTACGACGTTGCCACCTGGGCCCGCGTGCCCAACATAGAGCAGTCCACCATCGGCAGCTACCTGGACCGCGGCATACAGGGCATCGAGGGTCCCCACGTCAGCACCAGGGCCGACGCCGAGCAGCTCGTGGAGGCCTGCTACTACAGCCCCATCGGAAACCGCAGCCTCGGCGCAGGCCGCGGGGCTCACTACCTGACCAACGAGTCCGACACCGACTACATGGCGGAGACGAACTCGCAGATGCTGGTCACCGTGCTGATCGAGGACGCCGAGGCTCTCGACAACCTCGAGGAGATGGTTAAGGTCGACGGCATCCACGCCTACCACGTCGGCCCCAAGGACATGGCCGGCTCGCTCGGATACCCCGGCGACGTCACCCACCCGAGGCTCAAAGAGGCCGAGGAGCAGGTCGCCAGGGTGGTCAAGGCCGCGGGCAGAACGCTGACGGGCGACATCCTCGTGGCCCAGCGCTTCACAGACGTCTTCCTCACCGCCGCGCAGGCCTTCGTGAAGGAGAACCGAGGCCGGAAAATCGGCTCGTAGGGCCCCTGGTCGGAGTGCCGAAATGCAGTGCTCGCATTGTGGCCATGAGACAGTAGACCAGGCCAGCTTCTGCAACTACTGCGGAGAGCGGGTCGCCGTCGCGTGCCCGTCGTGCGAGCGCCTCAACCCGCCGGACAGCGTCTACTGTCACGGCTGCGGCCGAAACCTCACCGAGGTCAAGACGGAATCCCAGGAGCCCGCTGCCGTCGCGGCCTCTCCGGCTGTGCCGACCGGCGTTGCGTGTCCACGATGCGGCGTCGCCAACGAGCCCGCATCGGAATACTGCTACCAGTGCGGCCTGCCCCTCGAAGGCGAGTTGGACCCTGCTGCGGTCACGGGTCTAGGTGTGGCATCTGCCCACCGTTACCGATCGGCCAGAAAGCGAGCGATCTGGACGTCGGTCCTGCTCGCAGTCACGGGGCTCGCGATTGCGTTTTACATGGGCACCAGTGCCGAAGTCCTTGGCTTCAGGCAACAGCTCGAGGCCGGCGAGTTCGTCGGCGTCTCACAGATGATCGGCGCTGAAGAAGACCGGGATGACGCGGCCGTTTTCTTCGGACTGGCGGTCATCGCGACTGCGGTCGCGTTCCTGATGTGGACCTATCGCGCGGCACGGAACCTTCCGTCACTCGGCTCAGTCGGTCAGCGCTTCTCGCCGCGTTGGGCCGTTGGCTGGTGGTTCGTCCCGGTCATGTTCTTCTTCCGTCCCTATCAGGTGGCGGCCGAGATATGGAAGGGCAGCGCGCCCGATTCGGCTCAAGGACATACGGTCGATTGGAAGGCCGGGCCCGTTTCCCCGCTGCTTGCATGGTGGTGGGCTCTTTGGATTGCGGCGAATATTGTCGGCTTTCTCGCAAGCTTCCGTGACGGGGAGCGCGAGCGATCGATCGGCGCCCTGCAGATCGAGCTGCTCGGAGACGCTGTGTCGATCGCGGCCGCCGCACTGGCCGTCGCGGTAGTCTGGCGTACAACCAAACGCCAGGAAGAGAAGCATCGCAGGATAATGGCCGGTTAACCGTTGGGTATCGTCGGCGTCCTACTGGTCGCGTTCACCCCCGGGCTGTTCTGGCTCTGGTTCTTCGTGCGGCAGGACGTCTACCGGCCCGAGCCGCGCAGGCTCATCGCCTGGACTTTCGTCCTCGGCGGCCTATCGACCATCCCCGCCGTCATAGCTGAGGCCATCTTCCTCGGCGACTCGTCTCTGGACGAGGGCGCCAGCCTCCAGGCCACGGCCGCCGCCATGCTGCTCGTCGTCGGCCCCGTGGAAGAGGCCTGCAAGTTCGCCGTCGTGCGCCTCAAGCCCTACCGCTCGCTGTACTTCGACGAGCCCATGGACGGGCTAGTCTACGCCGCCGCGGCCAGTCTGGGCTTCGCCTCGCTGGAGAACCTCGGCTACGTGGCGAAGTTCGGTCCCGGGGTCATGGTCGGAAGGGCGCCGCTGTCGACGGTGGGGCATCTGGTGTGCGGCAGCATCTGGGGCTACGCGTTGGGCGTTCACCGCGAGTCGGACTACAACAGGACCTGGCCCGTCGTGGGGAGCCTGGCGCTGGCGGCTGTCGCCCACGCGACGGTCAATATCTCGGTGTTCGTGTTGCCGCTCGGGGCCGTGGCCCTGGTCATCGGCGGGGGGATCTGGGCGTTCGGCCGCTTCAAGTGGGGCCAGCGCGTGTCGCCCTTCAGGTACCGGCGCAACTACCCCCAGGTCGAGTGCCCTTCCTGCGACCGCCACGTCCGGGTC
>CAYXZP010000123.1:0-2139 GCA_964469485.1 uncultured Myxococcales bacterium
CGGCCGCCTCGGAGCTGCGCGGGCGCGGGCTTTCGGCCAAGACCAGTGTCTGGGCTGCCGTCGCCGCGCTGTGGATACAGTTCGTCGTGTTCGGGGGCAGCGGCTTGGCCACCGCAGTTCTCGGGATCGCGGCTGCCGGCCTGCTCATGGCCCCGCTGCTGGCCGCTGGTATCGTCGGCGCGGTCGAACTCAGCCTCAGCGTGGCCTTTGGGGCTTTTCTCGGATGGCGCTTGCTCATACTCGGCCTCGCCGCGGCTTTCGTGGTGGCAGCCATCGCGGCCACCGTGTCCTTGTTCGTGCAGGGTCGGCTTGCTGCGGCGCTGGGCCGCTTGCTGCGCACCCTGTACGCTTTGGCGACCGGACGACTGTCCCCGCAGCCGGCCCGCCCCGCAGTGGCGCTTCCCTATGCCCTGCTCATCGTCGTCGGTGTCTCGGCTGCACTTGCAGCAGAGTTGTTCCTCTAGACGGTAACGGCAATTCTCGGCCGCGGCCCCTGGGCCGGTCCGGCATGCCGCTGCTCGTGCTCCTACTGCTTCTTTTAGCCGTGCCCGCGGCCGAGTCGGCTGAATTGAGGGGCCGGGTCCGCGCCGGTGCTTCGCTCAGCGCTGCCGCCAGCCTGAGCGTGGCGGTGGATGCCTGGGCCTGCGGCAAGGACGGTCGCATCGATGATCCGCGGCTACGCTTCGGTCCCGACCGCGGGATCGCGGATGTGGTCGTAAGGATGGCCGGCGATGTCGAAGCGCCGCCATACAAGGCCGGCAAGCAGGCCGTGGTCATCGATCAACGAGACTGCGTTTTCGTGCCGCACCTGGTCATCACGACCCCCGGGGTGCCGGTGGCCGTACGCAACAGCGACCGCTTCCTCCATACCTTCAGAACCAAGGGCGTCGTGAATCGCAACGTCAACAAAGCGCAGACCGGGGGCAAGGAGGATCTGGTGGCCTTTGCCGAGCCGGAGATCGTGACGGCGGTCTGCGACGTCCACCACTGGATGAGCGCCGTGATAGTCGTTGCCGGGCACGCCTGGACGGCCGCCACCGACGAGGCCGGGCGTTTCGTGATAGCGGACCTAGTGCCCGGCTCTTACCGGCTGGAATTCTGGCATGAACTGCTCGGGACCCGCCGCGCCACCGTCGAGGTGGGTGCCGGCGGGGCCGGCTTCGATCTGGTCTGGGAGGCGGCTGTGGGGGCGGACCCCACGGAGTCTCTGCCCTCTTCTACTCGACCTTGACCGTCTTCGAGGACTCCCAGGCCGCCGAGTGGGTGGGCTCTTCGAGCACGCGCAACTCGGCGCTTTCTTCGAGCGCGATGGTAAAGGTTACCTTCGGGGTGGTCTGAACCGGGTGTAGGTAGGCGCGGGCAAGCTCGACGTCGTTCTTAAACAGCGCGATCCAGCGTACGTGGTGTTCGACGAGGGAGGGGTGGCGCATGCCCTGGCCGATCTCGATGGTGACATCGAACCACTCGCCGGCCTTCACGCTGTCGGGGGCGGTGATCTTCGGGGTGTGTTTGGGGTCGTAGGCCTTGCTCACGGCCTTGAACGCCGGCGTGATCAGGGCGGCCTGGGCCGCGCCATCGGCGAGCGCGGCGGCGGGCGCCAGCGCGAGGAGCGATGCGGCCAGCGCCATGGCCGGCGGGCTTGGTGATCGATGACCCATGTTGCGGTGAACCTAGCCTATACGCCGCGCCGGGGCGAGAGCCGGCGGCGCGTGCCTGGTCGGTCACGCTCGTCTATGCTGCCGTGACGATGCGCGAGGGCAGCTTCAGGTTGATGAGCGATTTCACGCTTCAGGGCGACCAGCCCGAAGCCGTGGAGGCCCTGGCCGGCGGTATCGAACAGAACACGCCCCACCAGGTGCTGCTCGGCGTTACCGGGTCGGGCAAGACCTTCACGATGGCCAACGTCATCGAACGCGTCAACCGGCCCACCCTGGTCATGGCGCCCAACAAGACACTGGCCGCCCAGCTCTACGGGGAATTCCGTTCGTTGTTCCCCGAAAATGCCGTTCGTTACTTCGTGTCTTACTACGACTACTACCAGCCGGAGGCATACCTGCCGAGTTCGGACACCTACATAGAGAAGGACGCGGCCGTCAACGACGAGATAGACAAGCTCCGTCACTCGGCCACTCGCGCCCT
>CAYXZP010000124.1:0-2118 GCA_964469485.1 uncultured Myxococcales bacterium
GAAGCCCTCCACCATCGCCTGGCGATGGTCGCCCATACGTGCCGTCGCGGTGCTTTCGATCCGCGCTGGGCCGCCGAGCTGGCGCTGCCGGAATCGCGTACCCCACCCCCATCCATACTCACTTTCTAACGGCGAGCTGCCAGCAGCGAACGAGCGAGCTGCCAGCAGCGAAGGAGAAGTATCGTGGCCCTCAGCACACTCGAGACGTACGATCGCGCCCAGTGGCGCACTGTTGCCGATGCCGTGACCCCTGAGGTGCGGCTCTTCATCGACGGCGAGCACGTCGACGCCATCCGCGGAGGTCGCTTCGAAAGCGTCAACCCGACCACCGGCGAGGTGTTCGCCGAGGTCGCCGCGGGTACCGAAGAGGATATCGACGCCGCCGTAGCCTCGGCGCTGCGCGCCTACCGCTTAGGCTCCTGGGCGCGCATGGCGCCACGCGAGCGCATGCAGGTGCTGTACGACTTCGCCGCTCTGATAGACGAGCATGCCGAAGAGCTGGCGGTGCTAGAGACGCTCGACATGGGCAAGCCGATCTCCGACGTCATCTCCGTCGACCTGCCGGCCTGCGTTGAGACGTTCCAGTACTTCGGCGAGTGCATCGACAAGATCGAGAGCACGGTGACTGCCACCGAGTTCGACGTTCTGCACTATACGTTGCGCCAGCCGCTTGGCGTGGTCGGTGCGATCTCGCCGTGGAACTACCCGCTGTTGATGGCCACCTGGAAGGTGGCGCCGGCGCTGGCCGCTGGCAACTCGGTGGTGCTCAAGCCGGCCGAGCAATCACCGCTGAGCTGCATCCGGCTCGCCGAGCTGTTCGTCGAGGCCGGTGGCCCGCCGGGGGTGTTCAACGTCGTCAACGGTATGGGCGAGGTTGCCGGCAAGGCGCTGGCGCTGCATGACGACGTCGCCAAGATCACCTTCACGGGGTCGACCGAGGTCGGCAAGCTGATCCTGACGTACGCCGGGCAGTCCAACATGAAGCGCGTCTCCTTGGAATGCGGCGGCAAGACGCCACAGATCTTCATGGGCGATCTGCCAGACATGGAGCAAGCGGTGTCGGCAGCGTTCAACGGCGTTTTCGCCAACATGGGTGAAGTGTGTAACGCCGGCTCGCGGCTACTGGTGGACCGTTCCATCCACGACGAGTTCGTCGAGCAGTTCGTTGCCACCGGTCGCGACGCCTACAAGCCCGGCGACCCGCTCGACCCCGCGACCAACATGGGCCCGCTGGTGACGGCGGAAGCGCAGCAGCGCGTGCTCGGTTACATCGAGGCCGGCAAGAACGAGGGCGCCAAGGTGGAGTTCGGCGGTGATGTGCCGGACGGCGACTTGGTTGCCGGTGCGTTCGTCAACCCGACCCTGTTCACCGGCGTCAACAACGACATGAAGATCGCCCGCGAGGAGATCTTCGGGCCGGTGACCGGGGTGATTCCGGTCGACGGTGTCGAGGAGGCGTTGGCGGTGGCCAACGACACCGTCTACGGCCTGGCAGCCGGCATCTGGACGCGCGACCTGAACACCGCACATCGGCTCATCCGCGACATCGAGGCCGGGGTCATCTGGGTCAACTGCTTCGACGAGGGTGACATGACACAGCCGTTCGGTGGCATGAAGCAGTCCGGCAACGCCAAGGACAAGTGCTTTGAGAGCCTGCTGAATTATACGGACACGAAATCGGCCTGGATCCGTCACGGATAGCGCCGCGCGCCCGATCATCCATCGCGGTTGACGCGCGTCGCGCGCCTGCAGACCGCATACATGAACAGGACGAGCCCAATGGCCTTCGAGACCATCGAGTACGAGCGCCGCGGTGCCATCGGCATCATCACGTTGAACCGGCCGCAGGTGCTCAATGCCATGAACGCGCAGCTGCTCGACGACCTCGACGCGGCGCTCGACCAGATCGAGAAGGACGACGACGTGCGTGTGGTCGTCCTGCACGGCGCGGGGCGCTCCTTCTGCTCCGGCTTCGACTTGAAGGACGAGGCCGAGTCGGAGAGCGCCAACGTTGTCGACCTGGCGCCGGCGCTGCAGCGTGACTTCGACTCGATCATGCGCTTCTGGAACTTCCCCAAGCCGACCATCTCGGCGGTGCATGGATATGCCATCGCCGGT
>CAYXZP010000125.1:0-2033 GCA_964469485.1 uncultured Myxococcales bacterium
CTTCCGAGAGGGCACTGCGGGTTGGCGGCAGGGTCAGGCTTTCCGGCGTTGCCGGCACTAACGACTACACGGTACGCGGCATACTGGCCTTTGGCGGACTCGCCGACGCCTACGGCGGCGACGTCGCGGTCATGTACCTACCGGCGGCCCAGGCCGTGGCCGGCAAGGTGTTCGGCATCCTTGAATCGAACGTCGATCAGATCGACGTCTCGCTATCGTCCGGAGTTCAAGTGGACCAGGCCCGGCGAAACCTGCTCGCGCTGCTCGGGCCCGGGATGGTCGTTGAAGACCCCCTGCAGCGGCGCCTTGCAAGCCGGCGGGTACTCGGAGGTCTCAGGGCCACGCTCATCGGCATAAGCGCGTTCGTGTTACTGGCCGCGACCTTCGTAATCTATTCCACGACCAACACTTTTGTCGTCCAGCGCACCCCCGCCCTGGCCAGTTTGCTCATGACGGGGGCCACGCCGGCGACCTTGGTCATGCTCGTTCTCATCGAGGCCGCGGTTCTCGGGGCCATCGGCGCCCTCATCGGTGCCTTCGGCGGCGTGTTCATGTCGGCGTTCCTTGTCGAGGACGTCGCCTACGGCATGAGCCTCAACTACGGCCTTATAAGCGGCACGCTGCCCGAGGCGGGGATATCTCGCGGCGTCGTCTTTGGAGCTTTCCTTCTCGGGGTCGCGGCGGCCCTTGTTGCCGCGTGGGTGCCGGCCAGACGGCTCGGCCGTCTCGACCCGTTGCTGCTGATCCGCGGTGGACCCGGCGCGTGGTCTCTGTCGAACGGGCCGCGAAGGCCCTATCCGATCCTTGCGCCGGTGCTCTTTGCCGCCGGCGTTCTGGCGGTCGTGTTGGGGGTGCGCGCCCAATCCGCACTGCTGTGTTCGGGCGGCGGTATCGGGCTGATCACGGGATTGACGCTGAGCCTGCTGCCGGCTGTACGCCAGATACTGGCCGGTCCTGTCAAGAGATTGCTCGCACGGGCAGGCGCTTCGGCATGGATGGCCGGCGAGCAACTCGAGCAGGACGCCAGCCGCAGCGTTGCCACGATAGCGGTAATCGCCCTTTGTATCGCAGCGGTTGTTACGGCGGCCAGCCTGCCCCGTAGTTTCCGCTCTTCGGTGTCCCAGTGGTACGGGTTCAGCGGCGACGTCATCGTATCGTCGCGTAGCGTCCGTGGCGGGTGGTTGAGCGCACCCGTGGCGGCTTCGTTGACGGACCAGCTCGAGGCTCTGAGCAGCGTTGCCGGCACCGACACCTTGCGCGTAATACCCGACCAGCGTTACCGGGGGAGGCGTGTCGCGGTGGCGGGCCTCAGCGCCGGTCTCATCGAACGCGCTCTTGCGTCGGCTACCGAGGTGGATGGCGATGACCCGGGGCTTGCGGGCGCTTTGATCGGCAGCGGCCGCGCGGTTGCGGTTGCGACCAATATGGCACGACCAGAGCATGTCCGTCCGGGCGACCGCTTGAGACTTGATTCGCCGACGGGCCCTGTCGAGCTGCCGGTTGCGGCCATCGTGCCGGACTTTGTGTCTGATGCCGGCTCGGTCGTGCTGAGCGCCGAGCTCGTCAAGGAGCGATGGCGAGACGGCCTGGTCAACTACGTCGCCGTCCATCTCCGTGAGGGTGCGGGTTTATCCGAGCTGAGGGCCGAGATCGCCGAGTCCGTCGCGCTGGCACCGTCGCTATCGGTCATGTCGAGTGCTTCGATGCGCGCACGTATAGACGGTTACATAAAACGGGCCTTCGACGACGTGTCGGCGATACAGCTGTTGACGATATTCGTGACCCTTGCCGGGATAATCGATCTGTTGGTGTCGAGCGTGGTGGACCGAAAACGCAGCATGGCCCTGTTACTGGTAGCCGGAGCGACCGAACGCGATCTCGTCCGAAGTGCCGCGCTCGAGGCCTCGGCGATCGGCGTGACCGCGGGCCTCCTCGGGGGTGCGCTCGGTTGCCTGTACTCCTGGGTGTGGATCCGTTTCACATACCCCGTGCTGGTCGGCTACGTGCTTGACCTCGACCTGGCCTGGGCCAGC
>CAYXZP010000126.1:0-2012 GCA_964469485.1 uncultured Myxococcales bacterium
TTCAGTGCCATCACGCAGATACCGGCGGCGGCATGCCCGGCGGTTACAACGCCGAGGCCATCGATATTTGGGCCGAGGGCGTGCGCTTCCCGGCCATCAAGCTCTACGAACACGGCACCGAGCGGCGCGACATCACGTACCTGCTCAAGACCAACAACCGTACCCCCACCTTTATCGGCGACCTCAAGGCCCAGGTCGGCGCGGCCCAACTCGGTGTAAAGCGGTTAAAGGAGATAATTGGCCGCTACGGAACCGAGGCCGTAAATGCCGCCGTCGACCACTCCATCGACTACGCGGCGCGCCGTTTCCGTGAGGAGGTCTCGGGCTGGCCCAACGGAACCTATGAGTCCGACGTCTATGTGGACCACGACCCCATCGGCAACCAGGACATCCACGTGCACGTGGCCATCACGGTGGACGGCGAGCGCCTCAAGGTCGATTTTACCGGCAGCGACGAACGCCAGGATCTAAAGGCCTACTCCTCTTTCGGTAACACGCGCGGCTATGTGGTGGCCCAACTGGCCACGATGATGGACCCGTCCATCCCAAAGAACGAAGGCTTCTTCGATTCGATAGAACTGGTCGTGCCCAAGGGCTGTGTACTAAACCCGCACGAAGGCCGCACGGTGGCCGCCGGCACCCATCACCCCGGTGTCGAGGTCGGCGAGGCCATCGCCATGGCCATGGCCCAGGTGCTGCCCGAGCGGTCCTGTCCGCAAATCTACAAACTGGGCATGCCCACCGTCATTGTCGGACAACATCCTGAAACGGACGAGATGTTCATCGAC
Organism: uncultured Myxococcales bacterium; assembly: GCA_964469485.1. Classification (GTDB taxonomy): domain Bacteria; phylum Desulfobacterota; class Binatia; order UBA1149; family CAYXZP01; genus CAYXZP01. The sequence goes on from CAYXZP010000126.1 coordinate 789, forward strand.
CACTCGGTCGACGTGCTGGCCGCCTACTGCAACGCCGTCAAGGGGCAGGACGGTTGGGGCTCGATGCCCGCCAGCTTCGGCAACCTTATCCGTGCCACCGCCGAGATGAACGAATCTATCGTTCCGGTACGCCATGAGTGTTGCGACTACGCCACCGACAGCGGCGGCCCTGGGCAATGGCGTGGGTGCCCGGGCTCGCGGGTCGTAAAACGGGTGCTGGCCCCCTCGGCCGTGTCCACCTACATGGTCGGCATGAAATACCCCATGGCCGGGCTTGCCGGCGGGATGAACGGTTCGCCAAACCGCCTCACGGTGCGCTTCGAGGATAACGACGCCAAAGCCATTGACTGTATGGCCGACGGCGAACCGCACGGGGCCGGGCAAGCGCTCGAGTATGTCTACGGCGGCGGCGGCGGTTGGGGCGATCCGCTCTTGCGTGAGGCCCAGGCGGTTTGCGACGATGTCCTCGACGAGTACGTCTCGCTCGAGGCGGCACGCCGGCATTACGGCGTGGTACTTACGGGCAGTCTCGACGACTACAGCCTTGCGGTCGACGAGGCGGCCACGGCCGAGCTGCGCGACGAGCTTCGCAGCAAACGGGCCAAGGACGAGGCCGCGTGAGCCAGGCTTCTTACCGCATCGGCATCGACGTCGGCGGCACCTTCACCGACTTCGTCCTCATGGGTAGCGACGGCCTTAGCCTTCTCAAGGTCCCGACCACGACCGATGACCAGTCGCGAGGTGTGATGGCCGGCATCGCTGAGCTTGCCACGGGCGCCGGCCTCGACAGCGGCGCACTTCTGGCGGCCACCGAGCTGGTGGTCCACGGCACCACCACGGCTGATAACACGATGATAGAGCTGAACGGCGCCACTACGGGACTGATCACCACCGAAGGTCACCGCGACGAGATAGACATACGGCGCGGCTTTAAGGAGGACATCTGGGACCCGGCCTACCCTCCGCCGCTTCCCATCGCACCCAGGCGGCGCCGCTTCGGAGTCCCCGAGCGGCTTGACTTCAGGGGCCACACCGTCACCGAGCTGGACGAGCAAGCGGTGCGCGAGGCCGTTCGTCGATTGAAATTACAGAAGGTCGAATCGATCGCCGTCACCTTTCTCTTCTCCTTCATCAACCCGGCCCACGAAGAACGTGTGGCCGAGCTGATCGCCGAAGAATATCCGGAGGTCCGTGTGTCGCTCTCGCACGAGGTGATGCCGACCG
>CAYXZP010000127.1:0-1248 GCA_964469485.1 uncultured Myxococcales bacterium
TCCCCTACATCGACGTGCGCAACGCCACCGGGCAGGTCGAGCACGAAGCCTCGACGTCGAAGATCGGCGAGGAGCAGGTCTACTACCTCAACCAGCGCGGCATCCCGACCGAGAACGCCGTTTCGATGATAGTCGGGGGCTTCTGTAAGCAGGTCTTCAAGGAGCTGCCGATGGAGTTCGCCGTCGAGGCGCAAAAGCTCCTCGAGGTCAGCCTCGAAGGGGCCGTGGGATGACCATGATGCTTTCGATACGTGGTCTGCATGCCGGCGCGGCCGGCAGCGAGATACTTCGCGGCGTCGACCTCGAAGTGGGCGCCGGCGAGGTGCACGCCGTTATGGGACCGAACGGTTCGGGAAAGAGCACGCTGGCCCACGTGCTTGCCGGCCGCGAGGTCTACGAAGTGACCAAGGGCCAGGTCCTTTACCAGGGCCGCGACCTGCTCGGCCTGAGCCCCGACGAACGGGCCCGCGAGGGTGTCTTCCTGAGCTTCCAGTACCCGGTCGAGATACCCGGCATAACCACTGCCTACTTCCTCAAGGCCGCGCTCAACGAGATGCGCAAGCACCGTGGCGAGCCCGAGATCGACGCGATGGATTTCCTCGAGCTGGCCCGCTCGAAGACCGAGTTGGTCGGAATGGACGAGTCCTTCCTGCACCGGGCCCTCAACGAAGGTTTCTCGGGCGGCGAGAAGAAGCGCAACGAGATCTTTCAGATGGCGGTGCTCGAACCCAAGCTTGCCGTTCTTGACGAGACCGACTCGGGGCTCGACATCGACGCGCTGCGCACCGTGGCCGAGGGTGTGAACGCACTAAGAAGCCCCGAGCGGGCCACCGTGGTGATCACCCACTACCAGCGCATCCTCAACTATCTCGAGCCCGACCGCACCCACATCCTCATGGAGGGCCGTATCGTCAAGTCGGGCGGCAGCGAGCTTGCCCTCGAGGTCGAAGAGCATGGCTACGGCTGGATAGAAGAGGAAGTCGCGGCCCGAGGAGCGGCCTGACCGTGGCCGGTCACGCGCAGGCGGCCGCGGCCTTTTGCCGGGCATTCGATGAACGGAGCCCGGCCGGTCCGGCCTGGCTCGCCGAGCGCCAGCGCGACGGCATCGAGCGTTTCGGCCGGCTCGGCCTTCCCACGGTCAAACACGAGGATTGGAAGTACACCAATGTCGGTAGTCTCGGCGCCACCGCCTTTGCCGGCGTGGAGCGCTCCGAGCTGGGCGTGGGAGGCGCCGTTGTCCGCGCGAAC
>CAYXZP010000127.1:1258-1915 GCA_964469485.1 uncultured Myxococcales bacterium
GCTCGGAAGTACACACATGGCGCGAGTGTCGGCCCCACGGCCTTTGCCGGGGTGGGGCGCTCCGAGGTCGACCCATCGCGTGTTCGCGACCCGGCAGGAGGGGCCTATCTGGCCGGCGACCTCTTCGAAGCACTGGTCTTTATCGACGGTCACTTCGTGCCCGAGCTTTCCCGCCTTCCGGGCGGGGGCGACCTTGTGGTGCGGCCGCTTCACGTGGCGCTACGCGACAGCCCCGAACTGGTCGAGCCGCATCTGGGCCGCCACCTCAGCGAGGAGAGCGCCTTCGGGGCTTTGAACAGCGCCTTCGTCGAGGACGGCGCGTTCATCTACCTGCCCGAGGGGGCCGAGCTGGAGGCCCCGCTCGAGCTGGTCTTTTGCTCGACCGACCATGGGCGCCCCACCGCAAGCCACCCGCGCATTGTCATCGTGGCCGAAGCGGGGAGCCGCGCGGCCGTCATCGAGCGCTATGTCGGCGAGGGCGACTACCTGACCAACGCCATTACCGAGATCACACTTGGCGCGGGCGCCGAGCTTCACCACTGCAAGCTGCAACGCGAAGGCGCGCGTGCTTTCCACATGGCCCGCATAGAGGTGCGCCAGGCTCGGGCTAGCCGCCTTCGGTCGCAGGCCATCGCCCTTGGCGCGGCGCTGTCGCGC
>CAYXZP010000128.1:0-1905 GCA_964469485.1 uncultured Myxococcales bacterium
GTCGTAAAGCGCGTCATAAGGAGGCAGTATCGCGCCCCCGGGATAACCGAAGATGGTATCGACACCTTCGGCCACGAGGGCCTCGACGACGATCCGAGCACCGGTGAGCGTGGCGGGCTGCGCGAGTTCTGGCTTCTGGTGTGCGGCCGCGGACGCGGCCTGGCGGCTTGCTGCCATCTTAGTTACCCGGCTGGTGTGGCCGGCCTCCTCTAGTTGCGCCCCGGACTGGTTACCGGCACGCGGGTGGATTTGGGCGATACTACAGAGCTATCGGCAAATGTTCAAGGCGTGGCCGCGGCCAGGAGCGACGTCAGCAGGGCCCAGCCAGCCATTGCCTCGCCAGGCGGGCCCACAGCCGCCTGGGAGCTTTGGACCAGACCGGCCTTGTTCATGAAAGACGCCTCGCCCTCGAAGTGAGAGCCTATGGCCAGCAGGTGGTCGGCGTATGCGGCCGTCTCTCCATAACGGTCGCCCGCCAGCGTGGTGACCTCCAAGGACTCGAGAAATGGCGCCCACCCGTCCCCTGCCGCGGCCGGATCGGCCCTGACGATGAGCATCGCCGTGGTCCCGGCCGGGGGGACATCGCTTTCGACGAAGCCGAGTGAGAGCAGACCGCGACGGTTGGGATGCCGGTCGGCCGAAACGAGCAGGTCGTCGTCGGCGATGCCGCAATCGACCGCGGGCAACATCATGAGCGAAGCTCCCCCGAAGCGCTCCGCCAACCGCACGAGCAAGAAGCCCTCTTCGAGCGAAACATCGGCCGATACCAAGATGGCCACCCGGCCGCAGCGGCCCAGGGCCCGGGCCACGATGGGGACAAGCTCTTCGTTCGCGCACAGAGCCATCGTTTCGCCGCTACGCATACGGCCGTGCTCGATGCGTTCCGGCCCCCGGTTGCCCCGATGGGTTCGCCGCCCGGCGTCGCACATCCAGTAGCCGTTCACCGCGGCATTGAAACGCGGTTTGATCCTGTAGATCTCGTCGTCGCGCGAGTCCACGCTCACACTACAACCCGTGGCACAGCCCGTACACAGAGCTTCGGTGCTGTCGAGATACCAGACCCGTTTCTGGAAGCGGAACTCGCGGCTGGTCAGCGCCCCAACCGGACAGATATCGACGATATTGGTCGCATAATCGTTGTCGACCGAGGCGCCCTTTGCGAGACAGAGCTCGGCGCGGTCGCCACGGTCGTTGATCAGCAGCTCATGGGTTTCGGTCACCTCGTCGAGGAAACGCACGCAGCGGGTGCACAGGATACAGCGCTCCTGGTCGAGCATGACGTCGGGACCGATCGGCAACACCTTGCGCTTGCTGACCTTGTCCGTCAGCCCGAAGCGGCTCTGATAGCCGCCGTAGTCCATGTAGTATTCCTGCAGCTTGCACTCGCCGGCCTGATCGCAGATCGGACAGTCGATAGGATGGTTGATAAGAAGGAACTCGAGGACCGACCTCGTGGCCGACCGCACCTGCTCGGTGTCGGTCTCCACCACCATGCCGTTCTGAACCAGCGTGTTGCACGCTATTTGCAGCTTGGGCAGCGCGCTGGGCTGCTTGTCCGACAGCGCCCGGATGTCGACCAGGCAGATGCGGCAGTTGCCGGCCACCGACAGGCCGCCGTGGTAACAGTAATGCGGGATCTCGAGACCGGCCTGGTCGGCAGCATCGATCAGGTTCGTGCCACGGGCCACCTCGACGGCGCGCCCGTTGATCGTTACCCGGCAGGTCTCCTCTTGCATCGACATCAGGCGGCCGTGCACTGACCCTGGCGTATGTGGGCCTCGAACTCCGGGCGGAACTTGCTGATGAAGCTTCTCACGGGCATGGCCGCGGCATCCGAGAGCACGCATATGGTGGTCCCGAGCATGCCCGCGGCCACGTTGTCGAGCAGTTCGAGATCGCCGTCGG
>CAYXZP010000129.1:0-1889 GCA_964469485.1 uncultured Myxococcales bacterium
GCTGTGTTCTGGGTGCAGGTATGCTCAGTGCTCAGGAAGCTCGTTCGTATGCCTGGTACGCCGAGCTGGTAGCGGTTGATCAAGCTGCCATGACGATGACGGTCAAGGCACAGGCCCGGGAGGCGGTAAACAGGTATGTCGGAAACTACGAGCCCGGCGACAAGCTGATGCTGACGTGGGTCCCCGTAGAGGGCGAAGCCGACACTATCCTCTACACACCCAAGTACGAGGTGATGAAGGGGATTGAGAACGGCTTCATCCTGCCCGCCGAGTTCGTCTCCGCAGACGTGGGCAACAACTCGCTCACGTTCAGGACATCTGTTCCCGACGGCCTGCTCGCGAGCATTGCAGGAGTTCAGGCGGGCCAGTGGATTCGGGGCACTGCGCCGATGCACCAGCCAGAGGAGGTCGCCGTTCTCACGTCGGCCGTTGCCGCCGAAAGGCCGAACCTAAAGCCGCCGCCGCCGCCGCCGCTGCCAGAGCCACCCGAGAGGGGGCGCTGACGCGCACCAGCAGCCGATCGGCCAGTCGCTGGAGCCGGCGGCGCGGCGACGGGCATATGGGCCGTCAGCGCCACGGTCGGCGGCAACCCCGTGACCTCCGACTGCACGTTCGCCCAAGAGGCCGCGACGCTGACCGGCGCCTGCGGCGGCGAGCTTGGTGAGGGCGAGGTCAACGGCAACGAGGTCACGTTCCGGTACACCGTCCAGTTCAACGGTCAGGACCTCGAGTTCACGTACTCGGGCACCCTTGACAGCAATGCCATGACCGGCACCGTCTCGGTGGCGTCGGTTATGATGGGCGAGTTCACCGCGAGCAGGCAGTAACGCGCGATTCGGAAGGGCTGCGGCCGGGACGAAACCGCTACTGGCCGCAGCTCGAACCGAGTGACTGAATCGAGGTTACGTTCAGACGCGGCTCGCCCGGCTCCCTGATCAGCAGCCCTCTCACTTCGACCGTCTGGCCTTTGAGTGGCTCCGGTCGCGTGTACGCCGCGTCCATCAGGTAGAACGTAAGCGCACCGAGCGGCCGGGCCGAGGCGTCGGGGCCTTCTGCGCCGCTGTCCGGCGCGCTAAACCTCGCGCGGACCGGTTCTGTTGCGTTCACGACCATCCACTCGCCATCAGACCGCTGCTCCAGACACCCGACGACGAGGACAAGCGAAAAGTTCGGCACCGATCCGGGGCCGTCCTTGCCCTGAATCTGGATCACGGACAGGATGGCCGGGTCGGGCGTCAGATCCTCTTCCGACCCCGGCGGGAACGCGTTTGCCTGCAGGAGGTAGCTGGTGATGTCGGCCGCCGTCTGCGCGGGCAGCGAACCCGGGGCATCGGCCGGCATGGTGGTCTGGACCCTCGTGAACAGGCTGTTCACGTTGTCTTCGAGCCAGTTCCTGAGAAAGCCTGACCCAAACAGCGGCGGGCCCGGATCGCCTCCCTCGAGATCCAGGCCGTGACACTCGACACAATAGCTCTCGTACTCCGCCTTGCCTCGCGCCGCCTGGTCGGCGGTGTATACCCCGTCCCAGACGGTCCTCGTCGACGTTCCATCTTGCGCCGAGATGCTCGCGAAGGCCGCCGGAAGGCATGCCATCGCCGCCGCAAAGAACATGGCGGCGAAGACGGCGGTCCGGCTGACCTGCGCGGGTAGCATATGAAGACTCCCCCGGTTTCTACCGCGTCACCGGCTGAAAATACGACGGTAGGTCTTCCTTGGTGTCGAGCAGGATCTCGACGATCGCTTGGCGGTCGGCCGGCGTCAGCCTGCTGTACGGCTCGTCCGACACCTCTCCAGACAACACCTTCCAGAGGCGCTGGTAGACGAGACTCTTCGCCGACGGGGGCAAGGCATCGAAGGCCTCGGAGTAGATCATGTAGCTGCAAGAATAG
>CAYXZP010000130.1:0-1872 GCA_964469485.1 uncultured Myxococcales bacterium
ACGCCGCACTGGTCAGCCGTTTTGAAAGCCTGAGGCGCATCACCGGATCTCTGGATAGGCGCATCACCATCGACAAGGCGCGGTTGTCAGGAAGGCTACACGAGGCCAGCGGCGAAGCTCGCAACCAGAGGCTCGCCGCCATCGACCGCACGGTCGATCGTCTGGGTGACATGTACACCGAGGTGATGGCGGAGAAGGAGTCGCTCAAGGACCTGCGCGACGAGGTGGCGGTGGCCATCCAACTCGGCCGGCTCGAGATGACCCGCGAGATCGCCGAACGCGCCATCCCCAATCTCGGATTACCACGCCAACCGGACGCTGACTTCGGCACGCTCGAAACAGTGGCCAAAGGCGTCGCGCGGCTCAACGGCGATCTTCTGCGGGTCACCCTGGACGCGCCCAGAAGCCAGGCTGTGGCCGAGAGGCCCAAAGGCCGGCTCAGCGTTGGCCGGTTCACCAACTTTTAGGAACGGGAAGATCAAATGAATTTACCAATGCAACTCCCCAACTGGCACGCCGGCGTGGCCGCCCTCGTCCTCGGCCTGACAATCCTGGCATCCGCCCCTGCCATGGCCGCCGAAGACGCCGACAAGGCCGTCCGCAAGGCCCTGGAGAAACGTACGGAAACGTTCTGCGGCGAGGTGGTGCCGGCTTGGTTCGCCTCAAAGGACGGCATGAGAGACCCCATGTTCCGGAGGCTCGTCGCCGACTGTTACATGGGCCACGCCAGGCTCTCCATCCTCGGGATCAAAAACGGCTTCCCTCTCGAGCAAACGACGCTTTCCGAGCTGCCGGCCATGCTGCTTCGCCATGAATCGGGCATGGACCTCGACATCTACCACCCCCTGGCCGGCATCACCCTTGTGGACGGTCCCAGGAAGAACTGAGCCATGAGGGAGCATATGACCGGCGCCGCACGGCGCCCGGGAGGGTTCGACAGTTTCATACGCGAGACACACACCTTTCTGGTCGCAATCATCGTCGCCATTACCGGCTACATTGCGGCCTTGCTGGCGGCGCCCGAAGTCTCTCCCGGCGACGTCGGGCTCCTGCTCGACCGCTTCCTGGGCCTGTCCTGGCCCTTCTTCGGTGCGGTGAGCGTGTTTCTTCTCTATGTGGTCGCCGCCTGGATCGTGGATGCCTTCGAGCTCGGGGCGCCGCGGGACTGGGAGGGCATTCGCCAAGCCCTCCACTGGACGGCGGAGGCGAGCCCGCTGGTCGGGCTCCTGACCACGTTTTTTAGTTTACTCACGGCTCTTCTCGCCTACGGCGAAGCCGGCCCCGGCAAGCCGGAGACCCAAGCCGCCTTCATCACCCAGTTCGCCATCGCATTCGGCAGCAGCATCGCTGGCGGCATCATGTCGCTCCTCGCCTTCACCCTACACAGGGTACTGCCGAGGGAGAAAGATTGAGCCATGCGTTTGGGCACCAAAAAAGAAGAAATCCCCAATCTGCGGCCGCCGACCCTGATGATAGATCTTTTGTTCGGAGCGTTGATGCTGTTCGCTTTTCAGATGGGCGATCCCAGCGCGCGGCCCCTCGTGCCTCACGACTTCGAACTGCCAACCTCTGATAAGAGCCCTGAGGCCAACCCCGCCTCGCTCCTCCCCCTGAAGCCGGTCAAGAGCCCAGCAGGCAGTTGGGCCTATGTCGCCCCTGACGGCAGCCGGCTCAGCCCCACCCAGGTCAAGGCCACCGCCCGCAAAGGCAAATTGACGCCGGTATTACTCGTCCCCGCATCAGCCTCGGTTCAGACCTATCTCGACGCCGAACATCTATTACGGCTGCAGGGCCTAAAGGTTGGCCTTGCCGTCGTTTCCGAAGGAGCCCAGCCATGATCAGAACACTTTTCCTGTTTGCCATCCTATTCAC
>CAYXZP010000131.1:0-1846 GCA_964469485.1 uncultured Myxococcales bacterium
CGTATCGCCCGGGGCGACGGCGAGGGGGCGGCGGCTAGCGAGCGTGAGTACCTGGAACTGGCCGCGTCGGGGGAATTGCCCGCGGCTGCGCTTGGCCGGGCCTACTACGCCGACCTGGCGCGCAGGGCCGAAGAACACGCCCGTCCGCTCAGGGACTTCGAAGCGCGAGCCCCGGTAGAGGTCGAGCTAACAGGCGATTGCCCGGCCACCGGCCGCAGTTGGCGGCTAAGCGGCCAGGTCGAGGGCCTTACCGACCGCGGACTGCTCCGCCACCGGCCGGCCACGATAAACGTCAAAGACCGGCTGCGAGCGCGCATCGACGCCGCCGCGCTGGCCGCGTTCGCGCAGGAGCAGGGCCGCAGCGACCTGGCCGGAACGTACACGCATATCTACGGAAAGAACGAAAGCGAACACAAGGAATTCAAGGCGCCCCCGGACCCGCGCGCGATGGTAGAGACCCTTGTCGCAGGTTACCTTGAGGCCCGCCGCCGGCCGCTGCCTTTCTTTCCCGCCGCATCGGAGAAGTATGTAAAGGAGCTTGCCCGGACCGGCGACAGCCAAAGCGCGGTCGGCATGGCCGAGGCCGAGTTCGCCCCGGGAAAGAAAGCCGAGTGGGGACGTGCCGACGGCGACAACGACGCCGTTCGCCTGGCCTTCCGCGGAGAGGAACCGATCGAGTCACGGCGCGAGGCGTTCGTTGAGTGGGCCACGCGCATATGGGCCGACGATGAGTAAACCGTTCGACCTGACCGCGACGCCCATCGAAGCGGGCACTACGCTAATCGAGGCCAGCGCCGGGACCGGCAAGACCTACTGCATCAGCGGCATGGTGCTTCGCGCTCTTATCGAGGAGCCGCGGCGCGATATCTCGCAGATCCTGGTGGCTACCTTCACCAAGGCCGCCGCGGAAGAGCTTTCCGACCGCATCCGACGGTTCATCGATCAGGCTTACGTGGTCTTTGGCAGCCTGGCCACCGAAGGAAGCCGTCACGAGGTCGAACCCTTTATACGGACGCTGGCCGCCGGATATCCCGAGGACGCATGGCCAGAGGTGGCCGGGGTCCTGCGCAATGCGCTGCTACGTTTCGATGAGCTTACGGTCGGCACCATACACAGCTTCTGCAAGCAGACCTTGGAGCACAGCGCCTTCGAGAGCGGCATGCCTTTCCAGCAAGAGTTTGTGAAGGACGCCGAACAGTTACGTCTCGATGTCGCGCGAGATTTCTGGCGCCGCCATATCTACACGGGCGACCCGTTGCTCGCGGCTTTGACGGTGGCCGACGAATGGGAACCCGATGGGAAGTTCTTCCGCGACCCTCAGAACTGGCGCCGTTATCCGGGTGCCGAGCTCGTGCCCGGCGACGGTGACCTCGAGGCCACCCTGGCCGCGCTGCGTGCGGCCTGCGCGGACGCGGCCCGGGCTTACGACCGCGCCGAGGTCGAGGCCTACTTCAGCGACGTGAAACTCAGGAAGTACAAACGGGGGCGTACTAGCGAGGCGACCCTGGTCGGCGACCTAGACGCCGTCGAGCGTTTTCTAATAGGCGGTGACGAGTCCGAATTCATGGCGTTGTGGTTGTTCTTACCCGAGCAGGCAGCCGGGGTCGTGGACAGGAGGAGCAAGGCGGGCAAAAAACGCGGGGCCGAATCCGAGGACCAGAAATTCTTCACGGCTTGCCGGGCAGTGAGGGAGGCCGCCGGCGTGATCGAGCGCATCCTGCGGGTGGCCTTCATCGCCGAGGTGGAGCGGGAGTTTGAGGCCGAGCGTCGCCGCCAGGTAACCGTTACCTTCAACGATCTCATCACGCTCATGCATGAGGCCCTGGCCGATGATGCACGTCGCCGC
>CAYXZP010000132.1:0-1785 GCA_964469485.1 uncultured Myxococcales bacterium
CGTGCGCTTGCGTTCCAGGCAGTCGGCGGCCCAGGCGCGGCGATCCGGCAGACGCCCTTCGGCCTTGCGCGCCTTGGCCACGTCGACGAACAGCTCCAGTGCGGCGCGGGCATCGGAGACGATGCCGTAGTCCGGCGCGAACACCCGACCGATCTGGGTCGGCTCGATGTCGACGTGGACGAAGGTGCGGCCCTTGGTATAGGTCTCCACGGAGCCGGTGTGACGGTTGGCCCAGCGGTTGCCGATGCCGAGCACGAAGTCGGCTTCGAGCAGGGTCGCGTTGCCGTAGCGGGGGCTGGTCTGCAGCCCGCACATCCCGGCCATCAGCGGATGGTCGTCGGGGATCGAGCCCCAGCCCATCAGCGTCGGGATCACCGGCACGCCCACGGTCTCGGCGAATTCCACCAGCAAGGCCTCGGCCGCGGCGTTGTAGATGCCGCCACCGGCGACGATCAGCGGGCGCTCGGCGGCGCAGAGCATGTCGATGGCTTTCTCGATCTGCTTGCGGGTTGCCGCCGGCTTATAGACCGGCAGCGGCTCGTAGGTGTCGACGTCGAACTCGATCTCGGCCAACTGCACGTCGAACGGCAGGTCGATCAGCACCGGGCCGGGGCGGCCGGAGCGCATCACGTGGAAGGCCTGCTGGAACACGCGCGGGACCAGTGCCGGCTCGAGTACGGTGACCGCCCACTTGGTGACCGGCTTGGCGATGGACTCGATGTCCACGGCCTGGAAATCTTCCTTGTGCAGGCGGGCACGCGGTGCTTGCCCGGTGATGCAGAGGATCGGAATGGAGTCGGCGGAAGCCGAGTACAGGCCGGTGATCATGTCGGTGCCGGCCGGGCCGGAGGTGCCGATGCACACGCCGATGTTGCCCGGCTTGGCACGGGTGTAGCCCTCGGCCATGTGCGAGGCACCCTCGACGTGGCGGGCGAGGATATGACGGATGCCGCCATCGGCCCGCAGGGCGGAATACAGCGGATTGATCGCGGCTCCGGGGATGCCGAAGGCGGTGTCGATGCCTTCCTTGCGCAACACCGCGACGGCGGCATCGATTGCTCTCATTCGGGCCATTGTTCTTCCTCCTGATTCTTGGAATCACGATCTGCTGCGCGTCGGCCCTGCTGCGTTAAAAACAGGCTCGGAATGCTCATTTACTTCAGTAAACTCCGCTTCCTCGCCTGTTTGATTCGCTGACGCTCACCCTTCGGGCCAGCCTTTGGCTGTTACTCCCGTTGGTCGTTGCGCCTTGCAGGACTCTAGCTCGCTAGACCGTGAAACGGTTCTGAGCACCGGCAGCAGAAGCGGCGGCCCACGGGTCGCCGTCTTCGTTTGTGGGAAGAACAATGCCTCTTAGCAACATCCAGATCATTTACCAGGACGCCGCCCTGCTGGTGATCAACAAGCCGACCCTGCTGCTCTCCGTGCCAGGACGGGCCGAAGACAATCGTGACTGTCTGGTGACCCGCCTGCAGGAGAACGGCTACCCCGAAGCCCGCATCGTGCACCGCCTGGACTGGGAGACCTCGGGGCTCATCGTGCTCGCCCGCGACGCCGATACGCACCGCGAGCTGTCCCGTCAGTTTCATGACCGCGAAACGGAAAAGGCCTATACCGCGCTGTGCTGGGGCCAGCCGGAGCAGGACAGTGGCAGCATCGACCTACCGCTGCGTTACGACCCGCCAACCAAGCCACGACATGTGGTCGATCACGAACTGGGCAAGCATGCGCTGACCTTCTGGCGCGTACTCGAACGCTGCGGCGACTACAGCCGCGTCGAACTGA
>CAYXZP010000133.1:0-1772 GCA_964469485.1 uncultured Myxococcales bacterium
GAAAACCTATTTCTCGGCCCATGGCGAGACGCTTCCTTCATCGGGTCTCTATGGACGCGTGTTGCGTGAAGTGGAGCGACCCCTCATTAATCTCACGCTGGCCGCAACCCAGGGCAACCAGATCAAGGCGGCGCAGGTCCTCGGCCTCAATCGCAATACCCTGCGAAAGAAGATCCGCGAATTGAACATCCCCGTAGTGCGAGGAAGCAAATGAGCGTGGCAGGCGATACGCCGAGCCGTTGGGTAGACGGATTCCGCTCCTGGGCGCGGCAGGTCGGGCTCGATCGCAAGCTCGCCTACGGGTTGGTGGTGGTGGCGGTGGGATCGGGCATGGCCACCGTGGCTACCATGACAGGGCCGGCGGCGTTGGCGACGGAGCCGCGGACCATTCTCTTTCTGCTCTATGTCGACGCCGCGCTCCTCTTTCTGCTTGGCATCGTGGTGGCACGCCAGGTCATTCACGTGTGGATCGAGCGTCGCCAGGGGCTGGCCGGGTCGCGCCTCCACATTCGCCTCGTCGTTCTGTTCAGCCTGGTCGCCGTGACTCCGGCGATACTGGTGGCCATTTTCTCGGGCCTTTTTCTGAATTTCGGCGTGCAGGCCTGGTTCAGCGAAAGGGTGCGCACGGCGCTCAACGAGTCGGTCGCGGTCGCCACCGCCTATCTCCATGAACACCAGCAAAACATCCGTTCCGACGCCTTGGCGATGGCCAACGACCTGAACCGCGACGCGCCGTTTCTTATCGGCAAGCAAGCCCGCTTCAACCAGGTGCTGACCACTTTGGCGGCATTTCGCTCGATGCCCGAGGCGCTGGTCGTGGACAGCCGCGGCCGAGTGCTCGCGCGCGCCCCGCTCAGTTTGTCCCTGGAGTTCAGCCTCGTTCCGAGGAGCGCCCTCGAAAAGGCGCGCCGGGGTGAGACCCCCATTCTGATCAGCGACAAGGACGACCGGGTGCGCGCCATCGTCAAACTGAACAGGTTTATCGACGCCTACCTCCTGGTTGGGCGTTTCGTCGAGCCCCGCGTGCTCGGACACATGACGCGCACCGAGCAGGCGGTCGCCGACGCTCTTGCAACCGGCCACTTGGCGGGATATGCGGCGGATGTCTTCGAGCTCGAGGACTGGGCTCTCTCCGAGCGGCCACTGGCCATTGATCGACGCCTGCTCGAACCCAACGCCGCGACCCTTCTCACTCCGCACATCGGTTCGGCGGTGGATGACGCGAGGCGCGAGATCGAGCGACGGGCCGCGCATCACATTCTCCAGTTTCTCGACGGCGAGACACCGGATGGCGCGATCGATGCCCGGCCCTGACATGCCTCGGCGATGATCACCGATGCGGCAATTCCGGTCGACGGCGGCATTGTCCAGGAGATCCGCTTTGTCTGGTCCCCGACCCAATATCATCTACCTGCATTCTCACGACACCGGCCGCTACATCCAGCCGTACGGGTATGCCGTGCCGGCTCCCAACATGCAGCGGCTGGCGGAAGAGGGTGTGCTCTTCCGGCAGGCTCATTGCGCCGCCCCTACCTGCTCGCCCAGTCGGGCCGCCCTGCTCACCGGTCAGGCGGCTCACAGTTCGGGAATGAACGGCTTGTGTCACCGGGGATGGCGGCTCAACGACTACGGCCAACACCTGCTCCACACCCTCAAGCCGGCAGGCTACAGTACCGTCCTTGCCGGCCTACAACACGTCGCACCAGATCCCGCTCGACTGGGCTTCGACCAGAACCTGCCCCCGGCCCAGGCCCGCAACCTGGGCGAGCGCC
>CAYXZP010000134.1:0-1664 GCA_964469485.1 uncultured Myxococcales bacterium
TGTAGCCCTTCGAGCGCTGGATGAAGCGCGGCGCGCCGCCCGGGAAGTCGTGCACCACTTCGGGCTGAAGCTCGGCCACCGCGTCGAAGTCGAAGACGTTCACGTCGGCGCGCTTGCCGACCGCCAGGCTGCCGCGATCGCGGAGGCCAAGGACCCGTGCCGGGCCGGAAGTCAGCCGGCGGATGCCCTCGGCGAGGCTGTAGAGGCCCTTCTCTCGCATCCAGTACGACAGCACGAAGCTGCACCAACCCGCGTCCATGATCTGCGAGACGTGCGCACCGGCGTCACCCAGGCTCGGGAAGATGTGCTCGTTCTCGAACAGATCACCCAGCTCGGCGAGGCTCTGGTTGAACATCCGCAGGTTGAACAGGCCCTTGCCGTCGCTCTCGCTCGACAGCCGCAGGAACGTCTCGGTGAAGTGCTCACCGGCGGCCTCGGCCAGCGCCTCGCCGTTGTCCCGCCGCGGCACGGTGTAGTCGGGAGTATCGCCGTCACCCAGGTAGAAGACCTGCTTCAGGTCGAACGGCCATCGCGTCTCCTTGCCTTCTTCGACGAGCTTCGCTGCGGTGTCCACATCTCGGATCGCCGCGAGCCGACCCGCGAGGTCGAGCCGGCGGATCTGCTGCCACGTCTCGCCCCGGAACGGCAGGGTCGACTGCAGGCCGAACAGGAAGCCGGAACCCCGTACCTGGGTGATGGCCGTGATGTCGCGTCCGTCACAGAGCTCGTCGAGTTGCTTCGCCTGCTCGCGTCCCATGCCCTTGGTGGGGCCGGTGCCATAGCTGAACAGGATGCGGCCCCGGGTCGTGTCGGACAGTGCCTTCAACACCCCGAAGTCCGCACCGACGGCTTGCATCAACGCGTTGCGCGGCCCGACGGCCCTGGCGATCTCGACCAGTTCCTCGGGGTCTGCGAAGGTGCCCGGAACGGAGCGCCCGTCGGGCAGCTTGTGCGGCGCGTACCGGTTGGTGGAGAAGCCCGCTGCTCCACTGTCGATCGCCTTGCCAACGACGTCGGCCATCTGCTGCCTCTCGGCGTCGGTGGCCTGCTCCTCGACGGCGCGCTCGCCCATCACGTAGAAGCGAACGGCACAGTGGCCGACCAGGCCGGCGACGTTGATGCCGGGCTCGAGCTCGTCGAGCGCATCCAGATAGCCGCCGTAATCCTCCCAGGTCCAGGGCAGACCCGTCATGATGGCGTGCTTCGGGATGTCCTCGACCGTCTCCATCATGCCGGCCAGCAACTCCCGGTCCGCCGGCTTGCAGGGCGCGAAGGTGACGCCGCAGTTGCCCATCAACGCAGTCGTCACGCCATGCCAGCTGACGGGCGTGAGATCCGGATCCCAGCCGATCTGCGCATCCAGGTGGGTGTGCAGGTCGACGAACCCGGGGCTTACCACGTGGCCCTCGGCATCGATCTCCTGCTTGCCCCCTTCGTCGACCTTGCCAACGGCCGCAATCAGGCCAGCGTCGATCGCGAGGTCGGCCCGAACCGGCTCGGCCCCGGTCCCGTCGACCACGTTGCCACCACGGATCACGATGTCATGCGCCACGGGTTCCTCCGCGAGGTGTGCGGTTCCTGCGAGCGGCAAGTCTACAGCGACCCGAACAAAGAAAACCCCGCCAGCTTTCGCCCGCGGGGTTCCTATTCAGACTCAGGCCGTC
>CAYXZP010000135.1:0-1612 GCA_964469485.1 uncultured Myxococcales bacterium
TGTCGAGCACCGTGCCGATGTCGTGGGGATGGATATCGCCCACCAGAAACGAATGCGCGCCGGACTTCTCGCGCGGCCGACCGACGATCCGCAGCTCGGGCACCTCGCCCAATCGCTCGGTGCCGTAACTGATCAGATCGCGCTCGTGGGCCTCGGCCGCGTCGCGGTCGAGCGAGTCCATGAAGTCGATGGCCGCACCAAGGCCGACCGCGCCGGCCACATTGGGCGTGCCGGCCTCGAAGCGGGCCGGCATGGCGGTGTAGGTCGTACCGTCGAAGCTGACCGACTCGATCATCTCGCCGCCGCCCTGGTAGGGCGGCATCGATTCCAGCAGCTCGGCCTTGCCGTAAAGGACACCGATCCCGGTCGGGCCGTAAACTTTGTGACCCGAGAAGGCCAGCAGGTCGCAGTCGAGATCCTGCACATCGATACGCCGGTGGGCGGCGGCCTGGGCGGCATCGATCAGAACGGGAACGCCGGCCGCGTGGGCGCTGGCGACCATATCCTTTATAGGATTGACCGTTCCCAGGCTGTTCGAGATGTGGATGACCGAGACCAGCCGGGTGCGCGGCCCGAGAAGCTTCTCGTACTCTTCGATCATCAATTCACCGTCGTCGGTTATCGGGACAACCTTGAGGACCGCGCCGGTCTGCTCGCAGAGCAACTGCCAGGGCACGATGTTGGAGTGGTGCTCCATGTGGGTAATGACGATCTCATCGCCGCGGCCTATGCGGTCGCGCCCAAAGCTGCTGGCGACTAGGTTGATGGCCTCGGTGGTGCCGCGCACGAAAACGATCTCGCGGGCCTCGCGCGCGTTTATATAGGAACGGATCTTCTCGCGGGCGCCCTCGAAGCGTTCGGTGGCGCGCTCGCTGAGCAGATGGACACCACGGTGGACGTTCGAGTTGGCCTCGGTGTAGAAACGCTCGATCTCCTCGAGCACTACACGCGGCTTTTGCGTGGTGGCGCCGCTGTCGAGATAGACCAGACGGCGCCCGTCGCGTTGTTCGGCCAGAATCGGGAACTCGGCGCGCAACGCCTCGGCGTCGAACAGGCCGGTACTTTCACTGGCGATGGCCCGGCTCATCGAAGCTCCACCGTGTCCGGTGTTCCCACCAAGCCCGAGACCGCCCCCTCTATCTCACGGCGAACCGGTAGGTCGCCAAGCCCGTCGAGCACCTCGCTGGCAAAGGCGTAAGTGAGAAGCCCGCGGGCACGCTCGCGCGAAAGGCCGCGGGACTGCAGATAGAACAGAGCGTCCTCGTCCAGGCGGCCTATGGCAGCGCCGTGGTTGCAACGAACATCGTCGTTGTAGATCTCCAGTTGCGGACGTGTGTCGACAACGGCGCTATCCGACAACAGCAGGTTCTTGTTGGTCTGGACAGCTACCGTGCCCGAGCTGCCCTCGCGCACGATTATGCGGCCCGTGAACACACCGCGGCTGTTGCCGTCGAGTATGCCCTTGTAAAGCTCACTGCTCGTGGCCCCGGCCGCGGCATGGTCGATGGTGGTGTGATGGTCGGCGTGCGCGACGCCGTTAAGGGCGTACAGACCGCCCAGCTCGGCCTTGGCGCCGGCACCTTCGAGCACCGTTGTTATCTCGGTGCGCGAC